>NZ_JBLROB010000004.1:0-335443 GCF_047921475.1 Micromonospora sp. SL4-19 | reverse complement strand
TCGTGCACCCGTGTTCAACCACCCCCGGCCGCCCGCCATTCCGGGGCCCGGATGCCGCCGGTCACACCCGAAAACCGGACGTCTGACCCCAGCCCGGCCCACCGCCACCGGGCAAGATCCGGGCAACATCGGGGAAACAGCTGCCTCCCGACACGCGGAGACCCCAACTTCACTGAAAGTGCGGCCTCACCCAGCACGCCGCGGAGGGTGCCGAACCAGGGCGATTCCCCGGGCTGTGCGGAGCACGACTTCGCCCAGGCGTGGCCTCACGCAGACGAGCCCATCGAGACGCCGAGCATGAAACGCCGCTCACGCGACGTACCCCAGACGTGGCCCACACACCCGGCGCGCCCGGACCGCAGCCGACCACGACGCGGGTGTGCCCCGCCGTGACCGGCGCAGGGATCAAGCCTGACCGCCCGAAGCCGGACACGGCGGGCCACACCCCCACCGCAACCACCAACGAACAACGGGCTATCCGAAACCGCAACCACCGACGAAGGCCGCAACCAACGACGAGCCAGCGGGACGCACCCAGGGACGGCTCAGGCGGCAGGCCAGTCCTGAGAGGCCAGACGCGGCGAGGCCGCCCCGGGCGGGGCGGCCTCGAGCCACGACAGAAAGCCGGTCACCGTGGACCGCGCCATAGCGATCTCGACTGGCGCGTGGTGACTGGTACAGCGCAGAATCACCCAGTCGGCCGGCATGGAGAGCCGCTCCTGCCCCTCGGGCAGCCGACGGCGCTCCACGGCGAGCCCCTTGCGGGAGAGCACCCGCTTGGGCCGCACGGCGAAGCTGAACATGCGGTACCAGCGGAGTTCGTCGCCGACGAAGCGGCCGAAGCCGGGTGACCAGCCTCGGCCGTCGAGAATCGTGGAGACCCGGACACTGAGCCGGATGATGCCTCCGCTGCGGGTGAACAAGGCCCGCCGGACGAAGAGGATCAGTAGCGCGGCGAACACGACCGCGACGCCGATTCCGATCCCTTCCACGATCTCCATCGGCGGGTCGGCTCAGCGCGCCGGAGTGGCCGGGGTGGCGCTCTCGGCGAGGACTGTGACGCCGTCGCCGGTCACCGACAGGAAGCCGCCGGCGATGTCGTACGCGAGCTGCTGTCCGCCGGACTGCTTGATGCGTACCTGGCTGGGCTCGGCGAGCTGGCCCAGCATGGGCGCGTGCCCGGGCAGCACACCCAGCTCACCCTCGGTCGTCCGGGCGACGACCATCTCGGCCTCTCCGGACCAGACCTTCTCCTCGACGGCTACGAGCTCGACGTGAAGCTGCTGTGCCACGCTGTCTCCTTGCTGCGGCGGCGGATTGCCGAAAGTCTAGTCGCGGCCCCGAGCACCACCCAACGCGGGTGGCGAGACCTGCGCCACGGTCACGGCAGCGGGCCGCTGGCGCTCAGGCTAGCTGTTCTTCTGCTTGAAGTCGGGGTGCTCCAGCATGAACGCGTCGAGTTGTTCGGTGCGCAGCGCGGCGAAGAAGTCGTCGGCCGCCGGCAGCAGCCTCTCCCCCTTGTACGCCGAGCCGCTGCCGATACTCGCGCCGGGCAGCTTGATCATCTCGATCGAGTCGGACCGGATGCCCTTCAGCGCCAGCGCGAAGTCGACCACGCTGTTACCGCGGCCGTTGAAGATCAGCGACTCCCCGGCGGCGCGGAGCACCCGGTCCAGCTTGACCGGGTTGGTCACCACGTCGGCGCTGAACGCCTGGCTCACCATCGCCTTGATGAACTGCTGCTGGTGGCGCTGCCGGCCGTAGTCGGAGTCCGGCACGCCGTTGTGCGGGTAGCGCTGGCGCACATAGTCCAGCGCCTGCCAGCCCTTGAGGTGGGCATTGCCCTTCTTGTACTCGGCCTGCGGGCCGAGGTAGCCGCCGCCGCCCGGCTTCAACTCGCGCATTGTGCCGTCGGGCTTGCGGTGCTCCGACGTCACGTCCCGCTCGATGTACATGTCGACGCCGCCCATCGCGTCGACGATCTTCTTGAAGCCGGCGAAGTTGATGATCGCTCCGGCGTCGAAGCGCTCGATCCCGGTGACCTGCTGCACGGTCTTGGCGAGCAGCTCGAAGCCGCGCGCGGGGTCCGGGTTCTGCCCGGGCACCACGCTGCCGAACGACATCGCGGCGTTCAACTTGTCGGTCTTTCCCGAGAAGTTCGCCTTGGGGAACTTCGGAATGTCGACCCGCAGGTCGCGCGGCAGCGAGAAGAGGTAGCCCCGGTCCAGGCTGGCCGGCACGTGCAGGATCATGATCGAGTCAGAGAGCGGCCGATCCTCCGGCTTACGGGGATCGATGCCGACCAGCAGGATGTTGAGCGGGCCCTTGATGTCGCTCTTCTTCTCCGTGGCGCCGGCCGCCTGGTCGCCGAAGAGGTCTTCCTTGCGCACCGCACCCTCGTAGCGGGCCACCAGCGCGTTGTAGCCGATCAGCACGGCCCCGCTGAGCACCATGAGGACCACGCCGAAGATGGTGCAGACCCTGGCCCAACGCGGTACGCCCCGCCAGATGGACCGCTTGCCGCCGCCCCTGCCGGACTTACCCACGAGCATCTCCAATCGTCACGCCCACGACTGGTAGACGGGCGCACGGGACCACTTCGTTGCAAGAGATCAACACGTCTGGGTGAAGTCGTGTCACGAACGGTACCGCGTGTTCGGCCGAACCGCTTGCCGACGGACCGGGCATCTGGTAGCGACAGGGCCCGAACAGGCGGAGGCCGCCCCGACGAACGTCGGGACGGCCTCCGGGGAGGGTGAGGGGTCTCAGCCCTCCATCAGCTCCTTGGCCTTGTGCTCCAGGTCCTCCAGACCGCCGCACATGAAGAAGGCCTGCTCGGGGAAGTGGTCGTACTCGCCCTCGCTGATCTTCTTGAACGCCTCGATGGTCTCCTTGATCGGGACCGTCGAGCCCGGCACGCCGGTGAACTGCTCGGCCGCGTAGGTGTTCTGCGACAGGAAGCGCTCGATCCGGCGAGCCCGCTGGACCGTGATCTTGTCTTCCTCGGAGAGCTCCTCGATACCGAGGATGGCGATGATGTCCTGCAGGTCCTTGTAGCGCTGCAGGATCCGCTTCACCTCGGTGGCGACCTGGAAGTGCTCCTGGCCGACGAACTCCGGGGCGAGGATCCGGGACGAGGACGCCAGCGGGTCCACGGCCGGGTAGATGCCCTTGTCGGAGATCGACCGCTCCAGGTTGGTGGTCGCGTCCAGGTGGGCGAACGTGGTGGCCGGCGCCGGGTCGGTGTAGTCGTCGGCGGGCACGTAGATCGCCTGCATCGAGGTGATGGCCTGACCCCGGACGGAGGTGATCCGCTCCTGGAGCTCGCCCATCTCGTCGGCCAGGGTCGGCTGGTAACCCACGGCGCTCGGCATGCGGCCGAGCAGGGTGGAGACCTCGGAACCGGCCTGGGTGAAGCGGAAGATGTTGTCGATGAAGAGCAGCACCTCCTGCTTCTGCACGTCGCGGAAGTACTCCGCCATGGTCAGCGCGGACAGGGCGACCCGCAGCCGGGTGCCCGGCGGCTCGTCCATCTGGCCGTAGACCAGCGCGGTCTTGTCGATGACGCCGGACTCGGTCATCTCGGCGATGAGGTCGTTGCCCTCACGGGTGCGCTCACCCACGCCGGCGAAGACCGACGTACCACCGAAGTTGCGGGCAACGCGGGTGATCATCTCCTGGATGAGCACCGTCTTGCCCACGCCGGCGCCGCCGAACAGGCCGATCTTGCCGCCCTTGACGTACGGGGCGAGCAGGTCGATGACCTTGATGCCGGTCTCCAGCATCTCGGTCTTCGGCTCCAGGTCCGCGAAGGCCGGGGCCTTGCGGTGGATACCCCAGTGGTCGTCGGGGTTGAGAGTCTCGCCCTCGGTGAGGTTGAGGCACTCGCCGATGGCGTTGAACACGTGGCCCTTGACCGCGTCGCCCACCGGCACGCTGATCGGCGAGCCGGTGTCGCGCACCTCGGCGCCGCGAACCAGGCCGTCGGTCGGCTGCATCGAGATGGCGCGGACCAGGTTGTCACCCAGGTGCTGGGCGACCTCCAGGGTCAGCGTCTTCTCGCCGCCGGACAGGGTCACGTCGACGTGCAGGGCGTTGAACAGGTCCGGCATGCCGTCGCGCGGGAACTCGGCGTCGACGACCGGGCCGATGACCCGGACCACGCGACCGGTGGCCGTCTTGGTCTCTACTGGGGCAGTCATCACACTTCACTTCCCGACGCGGCCAGCGCGTTGGCGCCGCCGACGATCTCGCTGATCTCCTGGGTGATCCCGGCCTGGCGGGCCGAGTTCATCTCACGCGTGTACTTGTCGATCATCTCTTCGGCGTTGTCGGTGGCGCTCTTCATCGCCCGCCGCCGGGCCGCCGACTCGCTGGCCGCCGACTCCAACAACGCCGCGTAGATCCGCGTGTTGATGTACTTCGGCAGCAGCGCGTCGAGCAGCGCCTCCGCCTCCGGCTCGAAGTCGTACGCCGGGAGCAGGCCCTGGGGGGCCTCCGACCGCGGGCGCTCGTCGACCTGCATCGGGCCGATGATCCGGGTCACCGGCGTCTGCGTCATCAGCGACTTGAACTCGGTGTAGACGATGTGCAGCTCGTCGATGCCGAGGACGCCGTCCGCGCCGGGGCCGCCGTCCAGGTCGTCCGCGCCGGCGGTGAACGCCTTGATCAGCGTCTCGCCGACCTCGCGGGCGTCGGAGAACGCCGGCTGCTCGGAGAAGCCGGTCCAGCTCGACTCGATGTCCCGGTTACGGAACCGGTAGAACGTCACGCCCTTGCGGCCGATGACGTACAGCACCGGCTCCTTGCCGTCGGCCCGCAGCCGCGCGATCAGCGACTCCGCGGTCCTGATCGCGTTGGAGCTGTAGCCACCGGCCAGGCCACGGTCGCTGGTGATCAGCAGGACACCCGCCCGCCGCACCCGCTCACGCGGGGTGAGCAGCGGGTGGTCGATCCGCGCGTTGGACGCCAGCGCCGTGAGCACCCCGGTGATGGCCCGGGCGTACGGCAGGGACGCCTCCACCCGGGCCTGGGCCTTGGCGATCCGGCTCGTCGCGACGAGCTCCATCGCCTTGGTGATCTTCTTCATCGACTTCGCCGAGCGGATCCGTTGACGAAGAACGCGTACCTGGGCGGCCATCGTCAGCTCTCAACCGGGCGGTCGGTCGAGCCGTCGCGGAAGCGGGTCACCGTCTCGCGGGTCTCCTCGCCCTCCAGCGCCTTGGCCGGGGCCTCGTTGATCCGCACCTCGTCCTCCTTGCCGAGGAAGAGCTGCTTGAACTCGGTGATGGCCGAGTCCAGCGAGGCGATGATGTCGTCGTCCCACTTGTTGTCGGCGATCGCGGCCAGGACGCCCTCGTGCTTGTGCCGGAGGTACTGCAGGAACTCCGCCTCGAAGCGCTTGATCTCGCCGACCGGGATGTCGTCCAGCTTGCCCTCGGTGCCGGCCCAGACCGAGACGACCTGCTCCTGCACCGGGAACGGCGCGTAGTTCGACTGCTTGAGCAGCTCGACCAGGCGGGAGCCGCGCTCCAGCTGGGCGCGGGAGGCCTTGTCCAGGTCGGAGGCGAAGGCGGCGAACGCCTCCAGCTCGCGGAACTGGGCCAGGTTGAGCCGAAGCGAACCGGCGACCTTCTTCATCGGCTTCACCTGCGCGGCGCCACCGACCCGGGACACCGAGGTGCCGACGTTGATGGCCGGCCGGACGCCCTGGTTGAACAGGTCGGTCTCCAGGAAGATCTGGCCGTCGGTGATGGAGATGACGTTGGTCGGGATGAACGCCGAGATGTCGTTCGCCTTGGTCTCGATGATCGGCAGACCGGTCATCGAGCCGCCGCCCAGCTCGTCGGAGAGCTTGGCGCAGCGCTCCAGCAGCCGGGAGTGCAGGTAGAAGACGTCACCCGGGTACGCCTCGCGGCCCGGCGGGCGGCGCAGCAGCAGCGACACGGCCCGGTACGCCTCGGCCTGCTTGCTCAGGTCGTCGAAGACGATCAGGACGTGCTTGCCGCCGTACATCCAGTGCTGGCCGATGGACGAGCCGGTGTACGGGGCGAGGTACTTGAAGCCGGCCGGGTCGGAGGCCGGGGAGGCGACGATGGTGGTGTATTCCATCGCGCCCGCCGCCTCCAGCGTCCCCTTGATGGAGGCGATGGTGGAGGCCTTCTGGCCGACGGCGACGTAGATGCAGCGGACCTGCTTCTTCGGGTCGCCGGAGCGCCAGTTCTCCCGCTGGTTGAGGATGGTGTCCAGGGCGACCGTGGTCTTGCCGGTCTTCCGGTCACCGATGATCAGCTGGCGCTGACCACGGCCGATCGGGGTCATGGCGTCGACGGCCTTGAGACCGGTCTGCAGCGGCTCGTCGACCGACTTGCGGGACATCACGTTCGGAGCCTGGAGCTCCAGCTCGCGGTAGCCCTCGTTCGGGATGTCGCCGAGGCCGTCGATCGGCTGGCCGAGCGCGTTGACCACGCGGCCGAGGAAGGCGTCGCCGACCGGGACGGAGAGCACCCGGCCGGTGCGCTTGACGCGCTGCCCCTCCTCGATGCCGCCGAAGTCACCGAGGACGACGACACCGATCTCCCGGACGTCGAGGTTCAGCGCCACGCCGAGCGTGCCGTCCTCGAACTCCAGGAGCTCGTTGGTCATGGTCGAGGGCAGACCCTCGACGTGGGCGATGCCGTCGCCGGCGTCGGCGACGGTGCCGACCTCCTCACGGGAGACGTCGGCCGTGTAGGAGGAGACGTAGCGCTCGAGAGCGCCGCGGATCTCCTCCGTCGAGATGGTCAGCTCGGCCATCCTCTGCTTCCTTCAAGTATCAGGGGCCCGGGATACCTAGTACCGACCGGTCCGATGGCGTCGAATCAGGGCTGCGGAGACGCTGGTCAGCGCTTCGCGAGCGCGTTACGGGTCTCGTTGAGGCGGCGCAGGACGGTGCCGTCGTACAGGTCGGAGCCGACCCGCACGCTCACCCCACCGAGCACCTCCGGGTTGACCGTCTGCTTGACGGAAACCTCTCGACCGTACATCGCGGAGAGGCGCGCACCCAGGCGTCGCTCCTCCTCGTCACTCAGCGGGGCCGCCACGGTCACGTACGCAACCTGACGGTCCCGCCGATCGGCGGCCAGCTCGACCAGCCGGGTGAGCGCGCCGCTGAACGCGCGCCCCCCGAACCCGACGAGGGCCACCTCGACGAGCCGGACGGTGACCGGACGGGCCTTGCCGGCGAGCAGCTCGCGGGCCAGGCCGGCCCGCTGCTCGGCCGGGGCGATCGGGTCGGAGAGCGCGTTGGACAGCGCCGACTGGCCGGAGACGACCTGACCGAAGCGGAACAGCTCGTCCTCGACCTCGCCGAGCTCACCGGCCTTGTCGGCGCTCGCCAGGAGCGCCTCGACGCCGAGCCGCTCGGTGCCGTCGAGCAGTTCCGACGGTGCCGACCAGCGGCCGGAGGTCAGCGAGCCGAGCAGGTCGAGCGCCTCGGCGCCGACCTTGCCGGACAGGATGCCCGTGAGCAGCCCGGTGCGGTCGTCACCCGAGCGGGCCGGGTCCGACAGCGCCCGGCGCAGCCGCGGCTCGCGCCGCAGCAGGGCGGCGACGGAGAGGACGTCGTCGGCGGTGGAGGCCACCGCCGACGGCTCCGCGCCGCGGACGTACGCGTCGAGGCGCTCGGCCGCGACCTTGTACGACTCCCGGCTGGCGGCCTGCATCAGCGGGCCCCCGTGCTCTCGAGACCGCTCAGGAACCGGTCGACGGTGCCCTTGCGACGCGCCTCGTCGGCGAGCGACTCACCGACGATCTTGCTGGCCAGGTCCACCGCGATCGAGCCGACCTCGGTACGCAGCTCACGCACGATGGTGGCCCGCTCGGCGGAGAGCTGCTCCTTGCCGGCCGCGATGATCCGGTCGGACTCCTCCCGTGCCTTGGCGAGGATGTCCTGGCGGATGCCCTCGGCGTCGGCCCGGGCGTCGTCACGGATCTTGGCGGCGTCGGTACGCGCCTCCGCGAGCTGGGCCCGGTACTGCTCGAGCAGCTGGTTGGCCTCGGCCTGCGCGGCCTCGGCGCGCTTGATGCCGCCCTCGATCGCGTCGACCCGGGCCTGGAACGTCTGCTCCATGCGCGGGAAGACGAACTTCATCAGCACGAAGCAGAGCACGATGAAGGCGATGCCACCGACCACGATCTCCTGCCAGAGCGGCAGGATCGGGTTGTGTTCAGCACCCGCGGCGAGGAAGTTCATGTAAGACCTCCCGATCGAAGGGGGTGGATCAGACGCCAGACCAGACGAAGCCGAACGCGACGCCCAGCAGGGCCAGCGCCTCGATGACGGCGAAGCCGATCCAGACGTACGGCAGGGTCATCCGGGACGACTCCGGCTGGCGGGCGGTCGACTGGATGTAGGCCGAGAAGACCAGGCCCACGCCGATGCCCGGGCCGATGGCCGCGAGGCCGTAGCCGATGGCGGCGGTGCTGCCCGTTACCGCGGCGAGAACGTCCATTGGTGTGTTCCTCCTGGTTATCACGCGTGACTGTCACGCGGGACGACAACGGTTGGTGCGAAGTGGATCAGTGCGCTTCGGCGAGCGCGCCCTGTACGTAGCTGGCGGTCAGCACGGTGAAGACGTAGGCCTGCAGGACGATCACCAGGAACTCGAGGAAGGTCAGCGCGATGGTCATCAGCCAGGAGACCAGCGAGACCGGGGCCAGCAGCGCGGTGGCGTTGAGCATCGCGAAGCCGCCGAGCGTGAAGACCAGCAGGAGCATGTGACCGGCGAACATGTTCGCGAACAGACGGACGGCCAGCGAGAACGGCCGGACCAGGAACGTCGAGAACGCCTCGATCGGGATCAGCAGCGGCAGGATGTACCACGGCGCCGGCGGGATCAACGAGTTCTTGAAGTACTTGACGAAGCCGTGCTGCTTGATGCCCACGTAGTTGAACAGCACGTAGCTGATCAGGGCGAGGAACGCCGGGAAGGCGATGTGCGAGTTCGGCGAGATCTGGAAGAACGGGACGATCGCGAAGAAGTTCGTCAGCAGGACGAAGCAGAAGAGCGTGGTGAAGTACGGGGCGAACCGCACGCCCTGGTGCCCGATCATGTCGACGGCGATGTTGTTCCGCACGAAGCCGTAGATCGACTCGGCGAACCACTGCTTCTTGGTCGGCACCAGCTGCGGGTTGCGGTAGCTGAGCAGGAAGAACAGGATCAGGATCCCGACCGCCAGCCAGACCATGAAGGTGATCTTGGTGAACCAGTAGGAGTTGTGCGCACCCCAGGGCAGGATGCTGGGCAGGTAGAAGTCCTCCACGCTGGGAGGAAAGTTTGCCGCGCCCTGTGCAAGGACGTTCGCCTGTCCGAACACCGCGTCCCTTCCTATTGAGGCGTGCCGAGTTTGCGGATGACCAGGATGATTCCCCCGGCCATGCCAAGCACGATCCCGATCCCGGTGGCGATGCCACGGGTGTCGAGCCAACGGTCGACCAGCCAGCCGGCGAAGCCCCACACGAGCATGCCCGCGATCAGGTAGCTGAGCGCGGTCCAACCCTGGCCGGCACCGGACGGAACATCGTCGGAGCCGCCAGTGCTGGGGGGTTTCTGGTCACCGGCCATGACGGGGCGAACGATATCAGTCGAGTGGACGCGGCTGTGCCACACCCCCCGCACAACGTGGTTGTGTGGGACACGGGTGGGCGAAGTCGTCGGGAGGCACGCTACTCCCCTCGCGGCCCTGAGAGAATGACCGATCGCGGACACACCGGAGGGCCGTCCGAAAGATGGGACGTGGCCCGGGGACGGCGGCTGGTCAGCGCGCGGAGCGGCGGGCGTGCACAGTGGTCAACCACCAGATGTGCACCCCGGTCCAGACCAGCACGCCGGCCGCGATACCCAGGCAGAGCGGGATCAGCCCCGGCCAGCCGGTCGACGCCACCAGCACCATCACCGCGCCGAGCAGCGTCATCTTGGCGACGTACACGCCCAAGCCGAAGGGCAGCACCAGCTGCGGGTCGCGAGCGTCGGCCCAGGCCAGGACGATGGTGGTGACCGTGTAGCTGAGCGCGGTGACGCCCACGCCGGCCGCCGCGCCGAGCGCTCCGTCCGCGCCCCGGGTCATCCCACCGACGACCGCCGCCGCCGCGGCCAGCACCGCGGACGCGATCAGCAGCACCGGCAGGTGGCGCAGCCGCCACCCACGATCCGCGGCCGCCTCCGCCGCGCGCGCCCCGGGCTCAGCCACGGGGGTACGCCGGGAAGGCGGTGACCAGCTCGGCCACGTCGGCGGCGACCCGGGTCAGCTCGTCGGCGCCCCCGGGGGCCGCCGGGTCGGTCCGGACGGCGCGGGCGATCAGCGCGGCGACCTGGCGCATCTCCCCCTCCCGCATGCCCTGGGTGGTGACGCTCGGCGTACCCGCCCGGAGGCCCGAGGCGACCATCGGCTTCTGCGGGTCGTACGGGATGGCGTTCTTGTTGAGGGTGATGCGCGCCGCGTCGCAGCGCGCCTCCGCGTCCGCCCCGGTCACCCCGACCGCCCGCAGGTCGATCAGGGCCAGGTGGGTGTCGGTGCCGCCGGAGACCGGCCGCATCCCCTCGGCGGCCAGCCCCTCGGCGAGCGCTTGGGCGTTGCTGACCACCTGGGAGGCGTACGCCCGGAACTCGGGCTGGGCGGCCTCGCGCAGCGCGACCGCCTTGGCGGCCACGGCGTGCATCAGCGGGCCGCCCTGGGTGAACGGGAAGACCGCCTTGTCGATCCGGGACGCCAGCGCCTCCCGGCAGAGGATCATGCCGCCGCGGGGGCCGCGCAGCACCTTGTGGGTGGTGGCGCAGACCACGTCGGCGTACTGCACCGGGGACGGGATCGCCCGGCCGGCGACCAGCCCGATGAAGTGCGCCGCGTCCACCATCAGGTACGCGTCGACCTCGTCGGCGATCTCCCGGAACCGGGCGAAGTCGATCAGCCGCGGGTACGCCGTCGCACCGCAGATGATCATCTTGGGCCGGTGTGCCCGGGCCAGGTCGCGTACCTCGTCGTAGTCGATCAGTTCGGTGTCCCGCCGGACCTGGTAACCGATGGCGTGGAACCACTTGCCGGAGAAGTTCACCCGGCTGCCGTGGGTGAGGTGGCCACCGTGCGGCAGGTCCATCGCCAGCACCGTGTCACCCGGCTGCAGCAGCGCGGCGTACGCGGCCAGGTTGGCGCTGGCGCCCGAGTGCGGCTGGAGGTTGGCGTGCTCGGCGCCGAAGAGTTCCTTCGCCCGGGCGATGCCGATCTCCTCGGCCCGGTCCACCTCGGCGCAGCCGCCGTAGTACCGCCGGCCCGGGTAGCCCTCGGCGTACTTGTTGGTCAGCGTGGAGCCGAGCGCGGCCAGCACCGCCGGGGAGGTGAGGTTCTCACTGGCAATCAGTTGCAAACCGCCGCGCAGCCGCTCCAACTCCCCCAGCACCACCCCGGCGATCTCCGGGTCGACGGTGCTGAGCTGCTGGAAGTCCGGCCCCCAGAAGGTGTCACTCGCGTTCTCCACAGCGAAGGAGTCTACGGAGCCGCACACCGGGAGCGGTGCGATGCCTCGTCACCGGAGCCACGGGTCACCACGACGGGCGGCTCACGCCCCGGTCAGTTCCCCGTCCGGGGGCCGGTGCGCTGGTAGGCGACGACCTGGCTGGGCGGGACGAAGTCGCGCACCGGCTGGCCGCGCAGCGCATACTCCATCAGCCGGGTCACGGCGGCGATCTGCCGCTTCTGCACGCCGCCGCCGACGGCGTCCCGGGGATTGTCCGGGTTCGCCGCGATGGTGGCGACGGCGAGCTGCGGGGTGAAGGCGACCACGGTCTCCGTCTCGTTCCGCTCCGCGCTGCCGGTCTTGCCGCCCACCGGGCGGCCGAGCCCGGGCCGGAGTTCCTCGGCGGTGCCGCCGTCGCAGCGCCGGTACATCGACTGGTCGCCGACCGGGCAGCGGGACGCGTCCGCCGCCGCCCGGGCCACGTCGGTGTCGATCGCCTGCCGGCAGTCCGGTTTGCCGGCGGCCACCTTCCGCCCGGAGGAGTCGGTGATCGAGGTCACCGGGGAGGGCCGGCACCAGACGCCCTCGGCCGCCACCGTCGCGTACGCGTTGGCCAGGTCGAGCGGGGTGGTGGCGACGACGCCGAGGGTGAACGGCCCCCAGCTCTTCGCCCCCTCGCGGGCGAGCCGGGCGTCGTCGTCCGCGCGCAGCACGATGCCCAGCCGCTCGGCCATCTCCACCACCCGGTCCGCGCCCACCTGCTGGATCAGCCAGGCGAAGTACGTGTTCACCGACCGGCCGAAGGCGTTCCACATGGTGCGGGTGCCGTTCATCCAGCCCGGGTTGGCGTTGGACGGGCACCAGCGGCCGCCGCAGCTGGCCGGCCCCGCGCCCGTCGCGAAGTCGCTGACGAACCTGGACGGGGCGTCGAACTCGGTGTCCAGCGGCAGCCCGGACTCCAGCGCGGCGAGCATCGTGAAGAGTTTGAAGGTCGAGCCCGCCTGGTAGCCGACGATGTCGCCGCCCCCGGCGATGAGCTGGTTGACCGTGTTCGGATAGTTCTCCTGCCCCTTCGGGTTCTCGGCCAGGCTGTAGTTCCGGTTCACCGCCAAGGCCAGCACCCGGCCGGTTCCCGGCTGCACGACGGCGGTCGGCGCGGCCCGCTGGTTGCTCGCGGCGTAGATCCCCAGCACCTGCTCGGTGGCCTTGCGCTGGACGTCGGGGTCGAGCGAGGAGACGATCGACCAGCCGCCCCGGCGCAGCGTCCGCTGCCGCTCGTCGGCCGACTTGCCGAAGGCGGACTGGCCGTTCCACCACTGGGTGAACCAGTCACAGAAGAAGCCCCAGTCGTTGTGATCGGCGGGCACCGCGGCGCAGTCGTTCGGCGTGGCGCTGGGCCGCAGGTCCAGCTTCGTGGCCCGGGCCCGCGCGGCGTCCGCCGGGTTCACCTGCCCGGTCTGCGCCATCCGGTCCAGCACGTACGCCCGGCGGCTCAGTGCCGCGTCGGCGTTCCCGTTGATCGGGTCGTAGGCGTCGGGCGAGCGGACCAACCCGGCGAGCAGCGCCGCCTGGGCCAGGGTCAGCTTCGCCGGGGTGGTGGAGAAGTAGCGCTTGCTCGCCGCGGCGATGCCGTACGCACCGGCGCCGAAGTACGCGATGTTCAGGTAGCGGCTGAGAATCTCGTCCTTGCTCAGCTCGCGCTCCAGGGCCAGCGCGTACCGCATCTCCCGGATCTTGCGGCCCGCGCTGATCTCGGTGGCCCTGGCCCGCTGCTCCTCGGTCAGCCGGGGGTCGCTGGCCAGCGCGTTGCGCACGTACTGCATGGTCAGCGTGGAGGCGCCCTGCCGGGTCTCGCCCCCCCGCTGGTTGACGGTGAAGGCCCGCACCACGCCGCGTACGTCGACGCCGTGGTGCTGATAGAAACGGGCGTCCTCGGCGGCCACCATGGCCTGCCGCATCACCGGCGCCACCTCACTGACCGGCACGTCCACCCGGTCCTCCACGTAGAACGAGGTGATCAGGGTGCGGCCGTCGTTGGCGTAGAGGTTGGAGCGCTGCGCCGGCTCCGGCGCCCGAAGCGACTCGGGCAGCTCGGCGTAGGGCATCAGTCCCTTGAAGCCGAACCCGAACACCAACGCGGCCGGCAGCGCGGCCGCCGCCAGGGTCAGCCCGGCGAGCACACCGGCGAGCAGGACGGTCAGCAGCTTGTTGAGATGGGCCCGGTTCATTCAGCTCTCCCCCGCAGGAGCCGGCCGTACGGACCCGTTCAGAATGACCGGAACCGGCCATTTCGCCGCTACCTTCCCCAAAACACGCAGGAATTTCGCGAGGAAGGATGAAGCTGGGCAGAATTCGCTACGCGGGAACCGTCGAGGGGCTCAGGGCAGCAGGGCGGCGGCCAGCGGGTGGACCGTCTCCTCGATCTCGTCGGCCACCCGGCTGAAGCACTGGTCGCCCCGGCCCCACGGGTCGTCGAGATCGTCGGTGGGCAGCGCCGCGGCGCCCTGCCGGACCGCGTCCGCCGAGGCCACCAGGGCCACACCCCGGGCGTACACCGCCGCCGGGGTGGCCTCGACCGGGGGCAGCGCGGACGCGTCCACCCCGCCCAGGACCCGGCCGAACTCGCCCAGCACGAACGTGCGCGAGGCGGCGTCCGGGCGCAGCGCCACCACGTACTCCTGCTGGTCGGCGGTGGCGGTGAGGACCAGGTCGGCGGCGTCGATGAGGTCGGAGCGGAGCTTGCGGGCGGCGAAGCCGGCCACGTCACCGCCGCGCGAGGTCACCTGCCGGGCCGCCGGCGGGTTCATCCCCTCGCCGGCGTGCCACCCGCCGGTGCCGGCGCTGTGGCTGTGCACCAGCTCGTCGGCGCCGGCCGGGTCGACGCCGAGGCGGCCCAGCCGCTCCCGGACCGCGAGCACCAGCAGCCGCTCGGCCATCGGCGACCGGCAGATGTTGCCCATGCAGACGTGCAGGACGGTGAACGGCGGCACTCAGACCCCCCGCTCGTCGAGGATGTCCGGCACCACGTCGCGCAGCTTCTCCAGCGACACGGCGCCCTCGCGCAGCAGGCGGGGCACGTCGCCGGTGAGGTCGACGATGGTGCTGGGCACCGGGTCCACGGCCGGACCGGCCTCCAGGTAGGCGCGGACCCCGTAGCCGAGCTGATCGCGGGCCTCCTCGGCGGTGAGCGCCGCCGGTTGCCCGACCTTGTTGGCCGAGGCCACCGCCATCGGGCCGGTCTCCCGCAGCACCTCCAGCGCCACCGGGTGCAGCGGCATCCGCACCGCCACCGTGCCGCTGGAGTCGCCCAGGTCCCACGCGAGGCTCGGCGAGTGCTCCACCACGATCGTCAGCGCGCCCGGCCAGAACGCCTCGACCACGTCACGAGCCGCGCGGGGCAGCGAGAAGACCAGGCCGTCGAGGGTGTGCCGGGACCCGATCAGCACCGGGGGTGCCTGCCGGGTGCCGCCCTTGGCGTCCGCGAGGGCCTTCACCGCGTACGGGGTGAACGCGTCGGCGCCGACGCCGTAGACCGTGTCGGTCGGCAGGACGACGAGTTCCCCGTTCTTGACCGCCTCGATGGCAGCGGCGATGCCGCGGTCCCGGTCGGCGGGCGACCGACAGTCGTAGAGCATCACGAGGAGCCAGTCTGCCACGCCGGGTCGGGTTCGGCGTGGCGGCCGTCCGCCCGGCGGGACGCGGTGGCGAATCGGGGCCGGCCGACCAGGTCGCGGTGCTCCTCGACCCGCTCGTACCGGCCGTCGGCGGCGAGCAGCGCGGGCACCGCGGCACCGTGGGTGTCGTCGTGCTCGACGCCGAGCACGCCGCCCGGGCGGAGCAGCTCGGCCGCCCGGGCGACCACCGGTCGGATCACCTCCAGCCCGTCCGCACCGCCGAACACCGCCTCGTCCGGGTCGTACCCGGCCACCTCCGGCGACACCACCACCGACCGCGGCACGTACGGCGGGTTGCAGAGCAGCACGTCGACCCGGCCGACCAGGTCGGCGAGGAGTTCCGGATCGGTGGCGTCGGCCGCCACCACCTCGATCGGGGTGTCCCCCGCGGCGGCCCGGTCCGCGGCGTTGCGACGCAGCCAGGCCAGCGCCGCCGGGGACCGCTCCACCGCCACCACCCGCGCGTCGGGCAGCTCCTGGGCGGCCGCCAGCGCGATCGCGCCGGAGCCGCTGCACAGGTCCACCACCAGCGGTGACCCGCGCCGCCGTCCCTGTTCGACGCCCCAGCCGGCGAGCAGCTCGGTCTCCGGCCGGGGGACGAACACCCCCGGGCCGACCGCCAGCTCCAGGTGCCGGAATCCAGCGGCGCCGGTGAGGTGCTGCAGGGGCTCCCGGGCCACCCGCCGCTCCACCAGCGCGTCGAGGCGGTCACGCTGACCCGCGGTGAAACCGTCGGCCAGCGCCAGCCGGCCGCGCGGCACGTCCAGCACGTACGCGGCCAGCAGCTCGGCCTCCACCCGCGGCGCCTCGATCCCGGCCGCCGCCAGGGCCCGGGCCGCCCGGGCGACCGCCAGGGAGGGGCGCTCGCGTTCTGTCCCTTCGGACGGGTGTTGCGGGAGGGAGGTCACGACATAATCATGAAGCGTCGCGGGGCCACCTCACGAGCGGGTGCGTCCGGACGCACAGTGACAGGAGGTCCGAGTGGGATGGCTCGACCGGGTCGATGACCAGGTTGACGCCCTCCGGCGCGCCCGGGCGTTGCAGGAGGCCAGCCGCTCGGCGGAGGCGTGCACCGTCCTCGACCGCGTGATCCGGACCACCCCCGACCCGTACGCGCGGGCCGACGCGCTGGTCCAGCGCCTCTCCGCGCTGATCAACCTCGGCCGGACCGCCGAGTTCACCCGCGCCATCGAGGAGGCGTCCGCCGCCGTCCGGGACCTGGCTGAGCCGTACCTGCACGGGCACCTCAACGCCCTGGCGGCGCTCGCCGCACACCACCAGGGAGCGCTGGACCGCTGCGTCACGCACCTGGTGAAGGCGGCCCGGGCGCTGACCGCCGACGACGACCCGGACCGGGACACCGCCTGGGGCTGGCACGACCTGGCGATGGCCTACTCATACCTCAGCTTCCACGGGCACGCCCTCGGCGCGATCGAGCGCGCCCGCCAGGTGGGGCTCACCGCCGGCATCCCCGAGGAGACGTTCGCCGCCCCCGGCATCCGGCTGCGCAACGCGGTCGCCCTGGACCACAACGGCGACAGCGACGGCTGCCTGCGGGTGCTGCGCGACGTGGCCGGCGACTTCAACCGCTTCCTGCACAGCGGGCGGGCCGGCAACATCCGGCCGAGCAGCATGGCCGCGTACGGGTACGCCGCCGCCCGGCGGGCCGCGCTCGGCGACCGGGTGGAGTCCGGCGGCGACGGCGATCCCGTCCGGCTGCTCGGCCACGGCGTGGACAGCGCCCGCGCCCGCGACCTGCGCCAGCTCGGCCACGTCTGCCTGGCCGTCGCGGACGGCCGACCGATCGAGGCGGTGGCCCGGCTGGACACGACCCGGGTCTCCAACGAGACGCTGGGCGCGGCCGAGCCGCCCCGGCTGCGCAGCATCGCGCTGGCCCGGTCCGGTGACCACGCCGGCGCGCACCGGGCCGACCGGCACGCGTTCCGGCTGGCGGCGCAGCGCAGCGACCGGCTGCGGGACGTCTACATCGACGGCATCGCGGCCCGGATCGACCACGAGGAGATGCGCCGCGAGGCCGCCCGGTACGAGGGCGAGGCGCTCACCGACCCGCTGACCGGGCTGCCCAACCGGCGCCGCCTGGAGCGCTACATCGGGGCGGTGGTGGCCCGGGGCGAGCGAGTGGTGATCGGGGTCTGCGACCTGGACGGCTTCAAGGCGGTGAACACCCGGCACGGCCATCACTCCGGCGATCTGGTGCTGCAACGGATCGCCGGGGTGATCAACCGGGTGATGCGACGCGGCGACTTCGTGGCCCGCTACGGCGGTGACGAGTTCGTGGTGGTGCTGCCCGAGGCGGGCATGGCCGAGGCGGCCGAGGTGGCCCGCCGGATCCAGGCCGCCGTGCGCACGGAGGACTGGGAGGCGCTGGTTCCCGGCACCCCGGTCGGGGTGAGCATCGGCTTCGCCGAGGTGAGTGGCAGCTCCGGGACGAGCATCCGGGAGGCGCTGGGCACCGCGTTCGAGGTCGCCGACCGGGAGATGCTGCGCGCCAAGGACCGGCTCCGCGCCTCCTGACCCCGCAGTCGGGCCGGGGTCAGCGGCGGGCGAGCTCGGTCTCGCCGGCGAGGCGGGCGGCGCGGTCGGCCTCGGTGAGGGCGTCCAGCACGCCGTCCATCTCCCCGGCCAAAGCCAGGTCGAGGTTGTACGCCGTGTAGCCGATCCGGTGGTCGGTGATCCGGTTCTGCGGGAAGTTGTACGTGCGGATCCGCTCCGACCGGTCCACGGTGCGGACCTGCGCCTTGCGGGCGTCCGAGGCGGCCGCGTCGGCCTGCTCCTGGGCCGCGGCGAGCAGCCGGGCGCGCAGGATCCGCAGCGCCTGCTCCCGGTTCTGCAGCTGCGACTTCTCGTTCTGGCAGGAGACCACGATCCCGGTCGGCACGTGGGTGATCCGGACCGCGGAGTCGGTGGTGTTGACCGACTGCCCGCCGGGCCCGGACGAGCGGAACACGTCGATCCGCAGGTCGTTCGGGTCGATGCTGACGTCGACGTCCTCGGCTTCCGGCAGCACCAGCACGCCGGCTGCGCTGGTGTGGATCCGGCCCTGCGACTCGGTGACCGGGACGCGCTGCACCCGGTGCACGCCGCCCTCCCACTTGAGGCGGGACCAGACCCCGTTGCCGCCCTCCGGCACACCCTTGGTCTTGATCGCGAGCGAGACGTCCTTGACCCCGCCGAGGTCGGACTCCTGCGAGTCGATCACCTCGGTGGTCCAGCCGTGCCGCTCGGCGTACCGGGTGTACATCCGGAGCAGGTCACCGGCGAAGAGCGCCGACTCCTCGCCGCCCTCACCCGCCTTGATCTCGACGATGACGTCCTTGGCGTCGTGCGGGTCGCGCGGGATCAGCAGCTCCGCCAGCCGCTCCTCGAGCACCGGCAGGGACGCGGCGATCGCCTCGGCCTCGGCGGCGAAGGCCGGGTCCTCGGCGGCCAGCTCGCGGGCGGCAGCCAGGTCGGCCCGGGCCTGCTCCAGCTCGCCGGCGGCCTTCTGCAGCGGGACCAGCTCCGCGTAGCGCCGGCCGACCCGGCGGGCGGTGCCCTGGTCGGCGTGGATGGTGGGGTCGGCCAGCCGCTTCTCCAGCTCGGCGTACTCGTCGAGGAGGGCGGCCAGGCGTTCACTGCTCATGCTGCGGATACTCCTTCGACGACGACCAGGATACGGGGGGCGGAAAGCGGCGGAAACGGACGAACGCCCGCGCCCGGCACGGAGCCGGACGCGGGCGTCGTCGGTGAAGCTACTTGGCCTTCTTGGCCTGAACCTTGGCGTACTTCTGCTGGAACTTCGCGACCCGACCGGCGGTGTCGAGGACGCGCTGCTTGCCGGTGTAGAACGGGTGGCAGGCGCTGCAGGTCTCGACCGTGATCTGACCGCCCTTGGCGGTGCTGCGGGTCGTGAAGGAGTTGCCGCAGGAGCAGCGGACCTCGGTGGTCACGTACTCCGGGTGGATGTTGGGCTTCATGTCGCCTCGGTCCTTTCGTGGGTGGTCGCCGGGTCGCCGCTCCCCGTCGTCCGCGACGGGATCGGGCGTGAACCGGAACCGGTGGCCGATTGACCAGTGTGCCATGGGCGTACGCCGACCCGGCGAGCGGGCCGCACACGAGGGTCCGGCAGGCTCAACGCCCGCCTCCCGGTACGCATTCCCGCCGGGTGTGCGGGCATTCCCCGTCGTACGGTGGGACCCGGCACGGACCGGGACCGGACGGACCGGGGGTGAGGGGGATGTTCCGCCTGATCGCGACCCGTGGGCTGCCCGCCTCCGGCAAGACCACCTTCGCCCGCCGACTCCAGCCCGGTGTGGTCCGGGTCAACCGGGACGACCTGCGCCGGATGTTGCACGGCGAGCGGCTCTTCACCCAGTGGGCCGAGGGGCAGGTCACCAAGGTCCAGCGGGCGCAGGTGGAGACGCTGCTGGCGGCCCGGGTGAGCGTCTGCGTGGACGACACCAACCTGCGCTCCCGCACCCTGCGCGACTGGGCCGAACTGGCCGAGCGGTTCGGCGCCGCGTTCGAGGTGCACGACTTCACCGACGTGCCGCTGGAGGAGTGCCTGCGCCGGGACGCCGCACGGCCGGAGGTGGACCGGGTCGGCGAGGCCGCGATCCGCCGGCTGCACGAGCGCTACCTGGCCAACCGCCCGCTCCCGCTGCCAGTCCCGACGGTGGGCACCGGCGGCCCGGCCCACGTCCACGAGGCACGGAGCGAACGGCCGGACATCGTGCTGGTCGACATCGACGGCACGGTCGCGCTGAACGTGGCACGCAGCCCGTACGACATGACCCGGGTCGGGGAGGACGCGCCGAACGAGGCGGTGATCGCGGCGGTTCGGGCGATGCACGCGGCCGGGCACGGGGTGGTCTTCTGCTCGGGCCGGGACGCCTCGGCCCGGGCCGCCACCGTGGCCTGGCTGGACCGGCACGTCAAGGTGCCCTACCTGGCGCTGCACCTGCGGGCGATCGGCGACCAGCGCAAGGACGCCGTGATCAAGCGGGAGATCTACGAGCGGGAGGTCCGGGACCGGTACCGGGTGGTCGGCGTCTTCGACGACCGGCAGCAGGTGGTCCAGATGTGGCGCTCCCTCGGCCTGACCGTCTTCCAGGTCGCCGAGGGCGACTTCTGACCTGCGAGGAGAGCCCCCTGTGCAACGCCGGGCGTTGCGCAGGGGGCCCGTCCTCAGGCGGCGGGCGCCTCCGCCGCCGTCAGGGTCACCGTCGTCTCGGCCCGCACGCCGTTGACGGTCACCGCGAGCACCACCTGCGCGCCGGGGCGCAGCGCGCTCAGCTCGCCGGTCGCCGGGTCGAACCGGGCCACGTGCCACGGCTTCACGCCGTCGGCGGCGCCGATGTGCAGGCTGGGCGAGCCGGACCAGTCGGCGCTGACCGGCGCGGCCACCGGCACGGTACGGCCACCGGGCTGGGTCAGCGTCGCGGTGACCGTCGCCGGGGCGCCCACCGCGACGCTGCCCGGCGCGCTCACGGTGAGCCGGTCGACGTGGGCGTGGAACTCCGCCTCGACCCAGCGCGGCCCTTCGGCGAGGGGGTCGCGCCGGGCCCGCTCGGCCTCCTGCGGCGTCACCGGGTCGACGCCGAACTCGGTCCAGCCCGTGAAGCCGCCGAGCTGGGGCGGGGTGGAGGGGTTCTTGCCCGAGTTGCCGTTGATCACGTACGGGACGCCGTCCACCCGCTCGGCGTGGAAGGTGCCGACGTGCCCGTTGACCATGAGCGCGCCCTTGCCGGTGCGGTGCTGGAAATCCGCGAGCCACTGCTCCACCAGGGCGGCCTCTTTACGGTCGCCGAGCTGGCTGGCCTTGGCCGGGCTGGGGTCACGGGGCGGATGGTGGAAGAACACCGCGACCGAACCCACGGCCGGGTCGGCCGCCGCCGCGTCGAGCGTGTCCCGAAGCAGCTTCACCTGGTCGAAGCCGCCGCCGCGCAGCGAGCCGGTGGAGGTGTCCAGCGTGACGAACCGGGTGCCCACGTGATCGAAGACCCGGGAGGTCTCGCCGAAGACGTTCCGGAAGTTCGTGATCGGGGCGCCCATGATCTCGTGGTTGCCCGGCACGTAGTAGTACGGCAGCTCGCCGCCCAGCTCCTCGTCGAGGATCCGCCTGGCCAGCGCGAAGTCCGCCGGGTACGCGGTGTCCACGAAATCGCCGTCGATGACCAGGAAGTCCGGATTCGCCGCCCGGATCTCGCGCAGCGTACGGCGAGCCTGGGCGACCAGGTCGCTGTCCGGGTCGGCGGCGACGAACTGGGCGTCGGACATCACCGCGAAGCGCCAGGGCGCGCCGTCCACCGTGCCGTCGCGCAGCACCACCCGGTCGGTTCGGGGCGGCTCGGCCGGTGCGTCCAGCGTGGGCGGCACCTTGGCCACCAGGTCGTCGATGACCACCTCGCTCCGGTACTGCTTGGCCGGGTCGGTCTCGGCGACGTAGAACCGGCGCACCCGGACCGGGTACTGCACGCCGGCCGGGACCACGAACTCGACGTACCGCCAGCCGGTCCAGGTGACGTACGGGCCGCGCAGCACGAACTGGGTGTCCTGGGCGTCGTGCAGGTGCAGGCTGGGCCACTCCCCCGTACCGCTGCCCTTGAGCCACATGCCGAACGCCTGCGGCTGGCCGGGCACGTCGATCCAGGCCGGCGGGTCGGCGTACGCGGCCCGAGTGCCGGTGGACTGGCTGAAGTCGTACGACAGCTTCAGGCCGGTGCCGGTGTGGCCCGGGGCCGTGGCGACCGACCCGCTGGCCCGGGCCTGGCTGAACTTCCAGGAGGCGGCGTCGTCGAACCCGGCCACCGGCACGTCGGCCAGCCCGACGGTGACCGGCAGAACCGCGACCCTCGCTCCGACGTGGACGGTGACCAGAGCGGACCCGCTGTCCTCGAGTGCCTTGACCGAGAGGTTGCCGTCGGCGGTGGGGGTGACCGCGAGGACGTCGTGGTCGTACTCCAGGCGCAGGTCGGCGGGCTCGATCGGCGCGGTGTTCCCCTCGGCGTCGTAGCCCACCACCCCGAAGAGCCCGGTGTCGCCCTGCCGGTTCAGGCCGAGCCGGTCCACGGTGGAGTCGATCCGGTCCAGCGGGCCGAGCACGGTCAGGTCGAGCGTGCCGCGCGCCTTCTCCCGCCAGGCGGTGACGGTGCTGCGGCCGGGCCGCGCGGCCCGGAACACGCCCTCGGCGTCCACCGTGCCCTGGGCGGCCGGGTTGGCCCGCCAGTGCGGCGCGCCGGCGGCCGGCCCGTACGTCTCGTCGTAGCCGGCGGCGGTGAGCCGGCGGGTGAGCCCGGGGAAGACCCGGTCCGGCCGGCCGCCGCGGATCGGGGCGACGCCGGGCGCGGTGGTCGGATCGCTGGCGGTCTCCAGCCAGTACCCGGTGAGCCGGCCGCTGCCCGGCGGGGCGTAGATGGCGAGGCCGTTGGGGACCGGTCGCTCGGCGCCGTCCGAGGGGCTGTTCTCCACCTGGACCGCCGCCGCGCCGGGTTCCCGGGCCAGCAGGGTCGAGGAGCCGCCGCCGTCGAGGTTCAGCGCGTTCTGTGCGCCCAGCTCGACCATCATCCGGCCCAGCTCGGTCTGGGTCACGCCCCGGCTGTCCACCTGCCGGCCGTCCACGGTCAACATGATCATTTTGCGCCCGTCGGCGGAGAATCCGACCGAGGTCCGTGGGGCGAGGCTCTGGTCGGCGATGTCCTGCACCACGCCGTCGCGCACCAGCACGTTGCCGCCGCCCACCGCCGCGCGCAGGCTGCCGCCGTCGGCGGCCTTCGGCCGCCAGGTCAGGTCGACCGGGTCGCCGGGGTGTAGCGCCGCGAGGGCGTCCGCCCCCGCCTCTCGACCGAGCAGCACGGTGGTCCCGGCCGGGATCGGCCCCTCCCCCGCCACGGTGGCCACGGACGCGACCCGGCCGCCGGTCACCGTCACCTCGACCACGCGCGCCACGCCGGTCACCGCCCGCTGCCGGGAGTACGAGCCCCAGAGCGGGGTGAAGACGCCGACGCCGTCGCGCTGCACCATGTTGTTGAACTGGGTCAGCGGCACCGGCCCCGCGGGCAGGGCGGCACTGCCCTCGAAGCCGACCTCGATGATCCGGCCCAGCCCCTCGGCGCTGATCGCGGCGGCGTTCGGGTGCCCCGCGATCGGCGACTGGACCAGCTCCCCGGAGCGGATGCCGATGCCCTGGGCGGCACCGGAGTTGTTGATGTCGAAGAAGTCGCCGTTGACCGCGGCCACCGCCCGGGAGCGGTCGACCGCGGCACGCAGCGGCTCGTCCCGCGTGACCTCGCCCGAGTTGACGTAGTCGACGGTGACGCCGCCGGACAGGTCGGCGGTGAGGGCGTCCGCCCGCAGCCAGCCGTCGGCGTCGTACCGGTCGAAGGAGGTCAGATCGAGTCCGGGGGCGACCGGACGGGTGGTCTTGGCGGTCTCCAGGCCGCCGGCCGGTGCCACGCCACCGCCGGCGGAGGCGGACCCGGCCAGGACGACGGCCGGATCGAGGCGGGAGGAGGCGGCCGGAGAGTCCTCGGCCGGGGTACGGGGCTCGAGCGCGGGCGCCGCGACGCCGGGCGGAACGGGTCCGGTGAGGGTGAGCAGCGGCGTCAGCAGCAGGACGCCGGCGAGACGGGCGGATCGACTGCGGGTACGCATGGACGACAGTCAACCCGAGAGTGAATAGAAGTTTCAATAGCCCTCGGCTTAACCGAAGAAAAACTTCACCTCTCCGCCCGGTACGCGACGAGGGGCACGACCCGAAGGCCGTGCCCCTCGCCTGTGTCGCTCCTACCGGGTCACTCGCCCGGCGTGGACTTCGCGATCTGCATCAGGAACTCGATGTTCGTGCGGGACTGCTTGAGCCGGTCCAGCAGGAGGTCGAGCGCCGCCTGCGAGTCCAGCGAGTGCAGCACCTTCCGGAGCTTGTGGACGATGGCCAGCTCCTCCGGCGCGAGCAGGACCTCCTCCTTGCGCGTACCGGAGGGGTTGATGTCGATCGCCGGGAAGACCCGCTTGTCGGCGATCTTCCGGTCCAGCTTCAGCTCCGCGTTACCGGTGCCCTTGAACTCCTCGAAGATGACCGTGTCCGCCATCGAACCGGTCTCCACCAGCGCCGTGGCGAGGATGGTCAGCGAGCCGCCGTTCTCGATGTTCCGTGCCGCGCCCAGGAAGCGCTTCGGCGGGTAGAGCGCGGTGGAGTCGATACCACCCGACATGATCCGGCCGCTGGCCGGCGCCGCCAGGTTGTACGACCGACCGAGCCGGGTCACCGAGTCGAGCAGCACGACCACGTCGTGCCCCAGCTCGACCAGGCGCTTCGCCCGCTCGATCGCCAGCTCCGCCACCGTCGTGTGGTCCTGCGGCGGACGGTCGAACGTGGCCGCAATGACCTCGCCCTTCACCGACCGCTGCATGTCGGTGACCTCTTCCGGCCGCTCGTCGACCAGCACCACCATCAGGTGGCACTCCGGGTTGTTCCGGGTGATCGCGTTCGCGATCGCCTGCAGCACCATCGTCTTACCCGCCTTCGGCGGCGAGACGATCAACGCCCGCTGACCCTTACCGATCGGCATCACCAGATCGATAACCCGGGTCGTCAGGATGTGCGGCTCGGTCTCCAGCCGCAGCCGCTCCTGCGGATACAGCGGGGTGAGCTTGTAGAACTCCGGCCGGCGCTTCGCCTCCTCCGGCTCCATCCCGTTGATGGTGTCGAGCCGGACCAGCGGGTTGTACTTGTCGCGCCGCTGCTCGCCGTCGCGGGCGGCCCGCACGGCACCGGTGATCGCGTCACCGCGCCGCAGGCCGTACTTCTTGATCTGGGACATCGAGACGTACACGTCGTTCGGGCCGGCCAGGTAGCCGGTGGTCCGGACGAAGGCGTAGTTGTCGAGCACGTCGATGATGCCGGCGACCGGGACGAGCACGTCGTCCTCGCCGACCTGCGGCTCGCGGCCGCCCTCGCCGCCCTCGGCCCGCTCGCCGCGGCCACGCCGGCGGTCCCGGAACCGGCTGCGCCGGCCACGCCGGCCGCCGCCCTCGCCGTCCTCGTCCCCGTCGTGGTCACGCTCGGCGCGCTGGCCGCGGTCGTTGCGCTCGCCCCGCTCGCCACCGCGCTCGCCCCGCTCGGCGCGCTCAGCCCGCTCGCCACCGCGCTCAGGCCGCTCGCCACGCTCGGCGCCGCGCTCAGCCCGCTCACCACGCTCGGCGCGCTCGCCACGCTCAGCCCGCTCGGCGCCGCGCTCAGCCCGCTCACCGCGCTCGGCGCCGCGCTCAGCGCGCTCGGCGCCGCGCTCAGCCCGCTCGCCGCGCTCCCGGCCCCGGCCTTCGCCGCGCTCGGCCCGCTCGCCGGTCTCGGCGGTGGCGGCCTCCTCGGTGCGCGTCTCGGCCGGCCGCGCCTCGGTCGTCGCGGCGGCCCGGCCACGCCGGCTCCGGGTACGACCCTCGGTCGCCTCGGCGGCCGGGGCCTCGGCCCGCTCCTCACGTACCTCGGCGTGCACCTCTTCCCGGGTGGGCGCGGCCGCGGCCGCGACCTCGGCCCGTGGTCGAGGGGTCCCGGCGGCGGCGCCGCCCTGCCGCTCGGTGATCGCGCTGATCAGCTCGCCCTTACGCATGCGAGCCGTGCCCGAGATGCCGAGCGACGCAGCCAGGCTCTGGAGCTCTGGCAGCAGCATCGCCGAGAGGCCGGTACCGCTGCGCCGACGGCGAGTGGGGGCGGCGGTGGTGGCATCGCCAGCGACGTTGGAAACATCCGACGTCACGTCGGTGGTGTCGCTCAATGGATTCCTTCCCTCGATAGGCCGGGACTGCCCGGAGTCGAAAACAGGTGGCCGGGCGGCCTCGGTGCACCCGCCTCGCATGGACGCGTCGCGGGAGTCTGTGACACAGCAGCCGGTCGGTTTCCCGACTCACCGAGGTTGGTGAGCAGGTCTCGCCGTCTGCGGCGACCTGTGGAAACTGCGGTGCGGCGTGGGCCTTGGGCAGGGGTGACGGGCTGACCGCCGAGAGCTTCGGGGATACACCGACCCGCAGGAAGATCGCGTGCTTCGCGGCTGTGCTAGGTCTAGAGCGTAATCAACTCTTCCGACCTGCGGCAACAGGGTCCCGCTCGGCGTGTCCAAGTCTACCCCGGGCAACCCGGGCACCGCTGACATCTATCGGCAACTCCCAGCACTGCCAATCTGTTCCCGCGGCGAAGCCCACGGGCAGCTCGGTCAGCGCCAGCACCGTCGGACCCGCCCCACTGACCACGGCCGCCACACCGGCCCCACGCAGCTCGCCGACCAGCGCGGCCGTCGCCGGCATGCCCTCGGCGCGGTAGCCCTGATGCAGCCGGTCGACCGTCGCCGGCAGCAGCAGCGCCGGGTCGGCGGTCAGCGCGTGCACCAGCAGCGCCGCCCGACCGGCGGTCAGGGCCGCGTCGGCGTGCGGCACGGTGGCCGGCAACGCGGCCCGCGCGGCGGCGGTCAGGCCCCGCTCTCCGGGCACGAACACGGTGGGACGGACTGCCTCCGCCACGGCCAGCGAAACCGCCCGGGCGCCGGAGGGCTCCGTCCACGCGACGGTGAACCCGCCGAGCAGGCAGGG
Organism: Micromonospora sp. SL4-19; assembly: GCF_047921475.1. NCBI lineage: Bacteria > Bacillati > Actinomycetota > Actinomycetes > Micromonosporales > Micromonosporaceae > Micromonospora > Micromonospora sp. SL4-19. The sequence goes on along the minus strand of NZ_JBLROB010000004.1, from coordinate 308,698 downwards.
CGCGACGTTGTCGGGATGGCCCTCGAGCTCGGCGGCCAGCCGGAGCGCCGCGGCGTCGTCCAGCCGTGCCACGCCGTCGTCGACCAGCGCGCGGGCGAGCAGCACCCCGGCGACGATCGCCGCCGAGGAGGAGCCGAGGCCTCGGGCCTGCGGGATCCGGTTGACGCACTCCAGGGCCAGCCCCGGCGGCTGCGCGCCCAGCACGTCGAAGACGGCCCGCATCGACGTCACCACCAGATGCCGCTCGCCGTCCGGCAGCTCGCCGGCACCCTCCCCGGTCACCGTCACCCGGACGCCGCCCGAGGTCACCTCGGCCGCCACGTCGTCGTACAGCCCCAGGGCCAACCCGAGCGCGTCGAAGCCCGGGCCCAGGTTCGCACTGGTCGCGGGCACCCGGACCCGCACCGGGCCGGAGGCGAAGTTCATCGGCACCGGCTCATGCTAGGACCCGGCACCGACAACGCGCCGGTTCGCCCGGTGCGTGGGACTGGTGCGACGGTCAGGGCGTGCGGCTGGGCTCCGGCTCCTCCGCCGGCTCGGTGAGCGAGAGCCGCCGGGTGGCGAGCCGCCAGCCCACCGCGTAGACCACGGTGACCAGGCCGCAGCCGGCCAGCACGGTCCGCTCGTTCACCTGGTCCACGACCAGCGCCACCACGAGTTGGCTGGCCGAGATGGCCAGCGTCGCCAGCATCATGTCGGTGGCGAAGACCCGGCCTCGCAACCGGTCCGGCACCTCGCCCTGGAGCGCGTAGTTGGACAGCACCCAGTTGCTGCCGCCACCGAAGTGGGCCAGGAAGACCAGTACCAGCACCAGCGGGAACCAGTCGACCACCGACGCGCCCACGTAGGCCAGGCCGTAGAGGGACATGGACAGGGCCAGGCCGGTCAGCAGCCAGGCCCGGTTGGTGAGCACCCGCCGCATCAGGATCGGGCCGACCAGGGCCCCAGCACCGCGGGCGGCGAAGAGCAGACCGGTGCCGACCGCGCCGGCCCCGTACACCCCGGCGAGCAGCGGGAAGACGGTGAGCACGCCGTTGCCGAGACCGACCGCCGACTTCACGGTGACCAGCCCGAGCACCCGCGGCCGGTGCGCGATGTAGCGCAGCGCCTCGCGGATCGCCGGCCAGGTGCCCGGGGTTGCCGTCGCCGGGTCGCGGGGCGCCTGCAACGGCCGGCGGATCAGCGCGGCCAGGCCCGCCGCCACCGTCAGGCTGCCCGCCGCCACCCAGAAGCTGGCGTACGGGCCGGCGGCGGCGCTGAGGATGCCGCCGAGCGAGGCGCCGACGACGGTCATGGTGCCCCAGGCGGAGCCCGCCACGGCGTTGCCGACGGCCAGGTCCGCCGGGTCGAGCACGTTGGGCAGGGCGGCCTGGGCGGCCGGCGAGTAGAACGCCTTCGCCACGGCCACGGCCGCGATCGCCACCAGGGCCAGCCAGGCCGTCCGGGGACCGCGGACCCCGAGCAGCAGCAGGATGCCGGCCAGGGCGGCGAGGTTCGCCGTCATCATGATCTTCCGCCGGTCGACCCGGTCGGCGACGGTCCCGGTGTACGGCAGCAGCAGCGCGAGCGTGCCGGTGTCCACGGCGAGCACCAGCGCGCCCCACACCCCGCTGCCGGTCAGCTCCGGCAGGAGCACCAGCAGCGGCACCATGACGAACCAGTCGGAGCCGAACACCACCAGCTCGGCGAGGAAGAGGTTACGGAAGTCGCGGTTGCGGACGAGGACCGAGACGGTGGGCGGCACGCCGGAACCCTACCGGGCTGGTCAGACGACGGCACCGTGGCGGAGCAGCTGGGACACGGTCACGAAGGTGTAACCGCGGGCCCGCAGCCCCGTGATCATGTCCGGCAGGCCGCGGAGCGCGACCAGCCGCTGCTCGGTGCCGACGTCGTGGCCGAGCAGGATGGTGCCGGGCTGGACGTCGGCGACGATGCGCCGGGCGTGGCCGGCCGGGTCGTGCGGAAACTCGCCCTCGACCATCTGCAACGTCCAGAGCACCAGCCGGTAGTCCAGCTGGGCGGCGGCGTGCAGCACCGCCCCGCCCAGGTGCCCCCAGGGCGGGCGGAGCAGGCCGGGCACCACCCCGGTGGCCTCGGCGATGGCGTCGTGGCTGCGCCGCAGGTCGTCGTACGCGGTGTGGGCGTCCATCCGGGCCAGGTCGTGGTGGATCCAGCTGTGGTTGCCCACCTCGTGCCGGCTCAACCGGCCGCGCACCAGGTCGGCATGCTTCCGGGCTCGGGCACCGACCATGAAGAACGTGGCCGGGACCTCGTATTTCTCCAGCGTGTCCAGCACCATCGGGGTCCACTGTGGCAGCGGCCCGTCGTCGAAGGTGAGCGCGAGCAGGCGTTCGGCGGTGCGTACGCCCCAGGCGACCTCGACCGTGCCGGTGCCGACCTGCTGGTAGCGGTTGCCCAGCGTGGCGCTGGCCGGCCCGCCGGCGATCGGGAGCCGGCGGTCGGCGATCCAGGTGGTCTGCGTGGTGCCGGCGGCGCCCAGCGCGACGCCCCCGGCCAGCAGGGCGGTCCGGCGCAGCACCGTCCGCCTGCCCCACCGACCCGCGCCGTCCCCCATGGCCCCGCTCCCGCTCCGGCCGGCCACCGTCGACGGGCCGACACCGACAGTAGGTGTCAACTCGCTCACCGTACCGCCTGGCCCTGCCCCCCACTGTCCCGTCACGCCGTGCGCGCCGAACGCCGATCCGGCCTCTTTCCCGAAAGAGTGGCCATCCCGCATGGAATGGCCACTCTTTCCGTGAATCCGCGCCCGACGGGTGACCCGGACCCGACCGGCGGGCCCGGGGTCCCGGATCAGTCGGTGGGCGGGAGGGGGGAGCGGCGGCTCTTCGGCAGGCGCAGCACCTCGAACTGGTCCGTTCCGTCGAGGAGCGCGGCCGACGGGGCGGGCCGGGCCGGGGGTGCGGCGGCCTCGGCCGGAGGCTCGCCCCCGCCGACGGTCACCAGGGCGGGTGCCGGCCATTTCGCCGGCACCGGCGTTTCCGCCGGCTCCGGCGTGCCCCGGCGGCCGGCCCGGCGCCCGCGCAGCGACTCCTTGGTGCGCTCCACCATCGTGTAGAGGGTCGGCACCAGGATCAGCGTCAGCAGCGTCGAGCTGATCAGGCCGCCGATCACCACGATCGCCAGTGGCCGGGAGATGAATCCGCCCTCGCCGGTGAGGCCGAACGCCATCGGCAGCAGCGCGAAGACGGTGGCGACCGCGGTCATCAGGATCGGCCGCAGCCGGCGCCGGCCGCCCTCGACCACCGCCTCGGCGACGCCCATCCCCTGCGTGCGGTACTGGTTGATCAGGTCGAGCAGCACGATCGCGTTCGTCACCACGATGCCGACCAGCATGAGCACGCCGATCAGCGCCGGTACGCCCAGCGGCGTCCCGGTGGCCAGCAGCAGCGCGATCGCCCCGGTGGCCGCGAACGGGACGGAGATCAGCAGGATCAGCGCCTGGGTCAGGCTGCGGAACGTACCGACCATGATCAGGAAAACGATCGCGATCGCGGCCAGCACGGCCAGCATCAGGTCGGCGAAGGCGTCCTTCTGGTCGGCGCTGACGCCGCCGATGGTGAACGTCGCGCCCGGCACGTCCAGCGCGTCCAGCCGCTTCTGGAGCTCAGTGGTGGTGGCGCCCAGGTCGGAGCCGGTGGCCGTGCCGGTCACCGACACGCTGCGCTCGCCGTCGATCCGGGTCACCTGCTGCGGACCCCCGACCTGGTTGACGTCGGCGATGTCGTCCAGCTTGACCCGGCCCACCGGCAGCGCCCGCAGCTCGTCCACGGTCAGCGGCGGCGGGGTCCCGGTGCTGAGCACCACGTTCCGCGGCGTGCCGTCCAGGGTGACCTGCCCCAGCGGGGCGCCCCGGTACGCCTGCGCGACGATCTGCCCGACGGCCGCCTCGGTGAGCCCCACCCGGGCCGCCGCGACCCGGTCCACGGTCACCTCGACCCTGGGCACCCGGGCGGCGAGGCCGGTGTCGACGTCCTCGACGCCCGGCACGCCGGCCATGGCGTCCCGGACGGCCTCGGCGGCCCGGGCCAGCGTGTCCGGGTCGGCGGCCTGCACGACCACCGCCAGCTGGTTGGCGGAGGCGGCGTTCCGCCCGCCGCCGAAGCTCAGCTCCCCGACCCCCGAACCGAGGGCGTCGAACTCTCCGCGTAGGGTCCGCCGGACCTTCGCGGCGTCGGTGTCGCCGGTGAGCGCGACCGAGAACGTGGCGGTGTTGTTGCCACCGCCGCCTGCCCACGGAACGTTGCCGCCGCCCGCCGTGACCTGGTAGGTCTTCACCCCCGGCGTACGCCGCAGCACCTCCTCGACCCGGGCGGCGGCCTGATCGGTGCCGGTCAGCCCGGTGCCGGCCGGCAGCTCCTGGCGGATCGTCAGGGTGTCCTGGCCGGAGTCGTCCAGGAAGTTGGTCTCCAGCTTCTGCGCCAGGCCGAACGTGCCGAGCAGCACCAGCAGGCCCAGCCCCACGGTGATCCAGCGGGTGCCCCGGGACCGGGTGGCGAAGCCGATGACGGGCAGGTACGCCCGCTGCAACCGGCTGCGCAGCTCCTTCTCCTCGGCGGCCCGCCGGATTCCGGTCTCGTCCGCGCCGCCACGGGGCGGCTTCAGGAACCAGTAGGCGAGCACCGGGATCACGGTCAGCGACACCAGCAGCGAAGCGAGCAGGGCCACTGTCACGGTGATCGCGAACGGCGCGAACAGCTGCCCGACGAAGCCGCCCACCAGCGCGATCGGCGCGAAGACGGCGACCGTGGTGAGCGTGGAGGCGGTCACCGCGCCGGCCACCTCGCGGACCGCGCCGAGGATGGCGTCGCGCTTCGGCTCGCCGTACTCCAGGTGCCGCTTGATGTTCTCCAGCACCACGATGGAGTCGTCGACGACCCGGCCGACGGCGATGGTCAGCGCGCCGAGGGTGAGCAGGTTGAGCGAGTAGTCGCCGGCCCAGAGCACGATCAGCGCCACCAGCACCGACAGCGGGATGGAGACCGCGGTGACCACGGTCGAGCGGATCGAGAGCAGGAAGACCAGGATCACCACGACCGCCATCAGCAGGCCGAGCAGGCCCTCGGTGGTGAGGCTGTCGATGGACCGCTCGACGAACGGGGCCTGGTCGAAGACCACGGTCAGGTCGGCGCCGGAGGCGGCCTTCAGCGCGTCGAGCCGGTCCTGGATGTCGTGCGAGATCCGGACCGCGTTGCCGTCCGGGGTGGCGGTGACGGCGATGCCGAGGCTGGGCTTGCCGTTGGTCCGGGTGAACCCGGTGGCCGGGGCGAGCTGCTGCTCCACCTGGGCCACGTCGCCGAGGCGTACCGGGGCGGCGGGGGCGGTGGTGAGCACGATCCCGCGCAGGTCGTCCACGGTCCGGATCGGGGTGCCGACCTGCACCGGGAGCGACAGGCCGCTGCCGTCGGCGACCACGCCCGCCGGCACCGCGACGCCGTTCGTCCGCAGCGCCTGGCCGATCGCGGTGGGGGCCACCCGGGCCGCGGCCAGCTTCACCGGGTCGGGGGTGATCAGCACGACCTGGTCGCGGGTGCCGGTCACCTCGACCGTCCGGACCCCGTCCAGTCCCTCCAGCTCGGGTACGACGGTGCGGCGCAGCTTCTCCGCCAGGGTCTGCTCGTCGTCGCCGCCGGTCGCGGCGACCACCACGGCGGGCAGGTCGTCGGTGCTGCCGGCGAGGACCTGCGGGTCCACGCCCTCGGGCAGCTGCCCGTCGATGCGGTTCAGCGCGGCCTGCATCTTGTTGACCACGTCGTCCAGGTCGGTGCCGAACGTGTACTGCACCTGGACCGTGGTGGAGCCCTCACGGGAGGTCGAGCTGACCTTCTCCAGCCCCGGGATGCCCTGGAGGCTGTTCTCGATCGGCTCGGCGACCTGGGATTCGACGATCTCCGGCGCGGCACCCGGGTACGCCGCCACGATGAACGCGGCGGGGAACTCCAGCGACGGCAGGAGCTGCTGTTTCAGCGACGGCACGGCGAACGCCCCGAACGCCGCGGTCACCAGCGCGATGAGGGCGACCAGCCCCCGGTTGGCGAGGCTGAATCTGGCGAGCAGCGACATCTGCGTTACTCACTCCTGGATCGGGATCAACGGCGTCCACAAAGTCTGCCGCACCCGATCACCGCACCACGCACCCACCCACCCCCGACGACGACCTCATGCGCACCCCTGCGGGTGGGGGTCAGGCGAGGTCGAGGGACCGGGCGGCGGCGAGGGCGTCGTTGGCGATCGTCACCGGTGCGGGGGCCGTCGAGATGGCCCACTCGGGGTCCTTGAGGCCGTGCCCGGTGACCGTGCAGACCACGGTCGACCCGGCCGGCACCCGCCCGGCGGCGGCCTGCTGCAACAGGCCGGCCACGCTCGCCGCGCTGCCCAGCTCGACGAAGACCCCGACCTCGCGGGCCAGCAGCCGGTACGCGGCCAGGATCTCCCGGTCGGTGACCGCCGAGATCAGGCCGCCCGACGCGTCCCGGGCGTCGATCGCCCTGGTCCAGCTCGCCGGGTTGCCGATCCGGATGGCCGTGGCGATGGTCGACGGCTCCGGCACCATCTGCCCGGTGACCAGGGGAGCCGCCCCGGCCGCCTGGAAGCCGTACATCTTCGGGGCCTTCGTGACCCGGCCCGCGCGCAGGTCCTCCGAGTAGCCCATCCAGTACGCCGAGACGTTGCCGGCGTTGCCGACCGGCAGGCAGTGGATGTCGGGGGCGTCGCCGAGCGCCTCGACGATCTCGAAGGCGGCGGTCTTCTGCCCGTGCAACCGGTTTACGTTCACCGAGTTGACCAGGGCGACCGGGTAGTCCTGGGCGAGCTTGCCGGCGAGCGCCAGGCAGTCGTCGAAGTTGCCCTGCACCTGGAGCAGCTTGGCGCCGTGCACCAGCGCCTGCGCCAGCTTGCCCAGCGCGATCTTGCCCTGCGGCACCAGCACCGCGCAGGTGATCCCGGCGCGGGCCGCGTACGCCGCGGCGGAGGCGCTGGTGTTGCCGGTGGAGGCGCAGATTATCGCCTTGTCACCGGCCTCGACGGCCTTGGAAACGGCGACGGTCATGCCCCGGTCCTTGAACGAGCCGGTCGGATTGGCCCCCTCGACCTTCAGCCAGACGTCGGCGCCGATCCGGGCGGAGAGCACCGGCGCCGGCAGCAGCGGGGTGTTCCCCTCGTGCAGGGTGACGACCGGGGTGGCGTCGGTGACCGGCAGCCGGTCCCGGTACGTCTCGATCAGACCCCGCCACATGTCGCCCTCCTCGCCTGCACCCGCCCCGGTCGCCCCGGGGCGCTACCAGCCTGGACCAGCCTCCCGGACCGGTCACCGGCACACCTGCCCTTAACCATCAGGCGGGACGGGAGCCTACGCCCCGCCCTCGACCCGCAGCACACTGGTGACGGAGCGGACGATCGCCAGCCCGCGCAGCTCCCGGACGGTGGCCGCGAGCGCGGCGTCCGGCGCCACGTGGGTGACGATGACCAGCTCGGCGTCCTCGCCCCGGCCGGCCGGGCCGCCACCCGCCGGGCCCTGCCGCACGGTGGCGATGGAGACCTCGTGCCGGGCGAAGACCCCGGCCACCGCCTCCAGCACACCGGGCCGGTCAGCCACGTCGAGGCTGATGTGGTAGCGGGTGAGCGCCTCCCCCATCGGCCGCACCGACAGGTCCGCGTACGCCGACTCGCTGGCGGCGTACACCCGGGCGAGGCGGTTGCGCGCCACCGCCACCACGTCGCCGAGGACCGCGCTGGCGGTCGGCGCGCCGCCCGCGCCCCGGCCGTAGAACATGAGCTGCCCGGCCGCCTCGGCCTCGACGAAGACCGCGTTGAACGCGTCACCGACGCTGGCCAGGGGGTGGGTCAACGGGATCATCGCCGGGTGCACCCGGACGTTGACCGTCTCCCCGCCCTGCGCGTCGACGCCCCGGGCGGCGATGCAGAGCAGCTTGATGGTGCATCCCATCGCCTTGGCGCTGGCCACATCGGCGGCGGTCACCTCGGTGATGCCCTCGCGGTGCACGTCGGCGGCGGTGACCCGGGTGTGGAACGCCAGCGAGGCGAGGATGGCGGCCTTGGCGGCGGCGTCGAAGCCCTCCACGTCGGCCGTCGGGTCGGCCTCGGCGTAGCCCAGCTCGGTGGCCTCCTCCAGGGCCTCGGCGAAGCCGGCCCCGGTGGCGTCCATGGCGGAGAGAATGAAGTTGGTGGTGCCGTTGACGATCCCGGTGACCCGGTTGATCCGGTCGCCGTGCAGCGACTCGCGCAGCGGGCGCAGCAGCGGGATGGCCCCGGCGACGCTCGCCTCGTAGTAGAGGTCGGCGCCGCCCTCGGTGGCGGCGTCGTGCAGCGTCGCGCCGTCCTCGGCGAGCAGCGCCTTGTTGGCGGTGACCACGCTCTTGCCCGCGCGCAGCGCCTCGGCCAGCCAGGTGCGGGCCGGCTCGATGCCGCCGACGACCTCCACCACGACGTCCACGTCGTCCCGCTTGATCAGCCCGAGCGGGTCGGTGGTGAACAGGGAGGGGTCCACGGGCAGCTCGCCGCGGTCCCGGCCGAGCCGGCGTACGGCGATCCCGGCGATCTCCAGTGGGGCGCCGATCCGGGCGGCGAGGTCGGCCGACTGCTCATGCAGCAGCCGCACCACCTCGCTGCCGACCGTGCCGCAGCCGAGCAGCGCCAAGCGCACAGGTGCCATCATCGGGATCGCGGCGTAGCAGCCCGGCAGGTCCGGGCCGGGAGGAAACGCCGCTCCCTCCCTTCGCTGATCGATCTATGTGGACGTGTGATAAGACGTGAGGCATGAATGGGGCGGTGAAGCGTGCCTTCAAGTACCGCTGCTATCCGTCTCCCGAGCAGGCCGATCAACTCAACCGCACGTTCGGCTGTGTGCGGAAGGTCTATAACCTGGCCCTCGACGCCCGCACCCGGGCCTGGACCGTGGAGCGGCAGCGCATCACGTACGGGCAGTCCTCGGCGTGGCTGACCGAGTGGAAGCGCACGCAGGAGCTGGCGTTTCTCAACGAAGTGTCGTCGGTGCCGCTTCAACAAGCCCTGCGACACCTCCAGGCGGCATTCGTCGCGTTCTGGGACAAACGCTCCAACTACCCCCGCTTCAAGTCGAAGCGAAGGTCGAGGGCATCGGCGGAATACACCCGGTCGGCGTTCCGCTGGCGCGACGGGCAGCTCACCCTGGCCAAGATGGAAGCGCCGCTGCACATCGCATGGTCCCGTCCCCTGCCCGAGGGCGCGCAACCGTCGACCGTCACGGTGTCCCGGGACGCCGCCGGACGGTGGTTCGTTTCCCTGCTGGTCGAAGACCCGACCGTAAAGGCGCTGCCGTCGGTCGATACGGCCGTGGGAGCGGACGTGGGGATCACCAGCCTGGTCACCCTCTCCACCGGAGAAAAGATCACCAACCCGCGGCACGAACGCGCCGACCGCCGCAAGCTCGCCCACGCCCAGCGGGAGCTGTCCCGCAAGGCCAAGGATTCCCGCAACCGAGCCAAGGCCCGACTGAAGGTGGCCCGAATCCACGCGCGGATCGCCGACCGCCGACGCGATCTGCTGCACAAGCTGAGCACCCGACTCGTCCGCGAGAACCAAACGGTCGTGATCGAAGACCTCAGTGTCCGTACGATGCTGCGTAATCGCCGTCTGGCTCGCGCCATCTCCGACGCGGCCTGGTCCCAGTTGCGCAGCATGATCGAGTACAAAGCGATCTGGTACGGCCGCACCGTGATCGTCATCGACCGCTGGTATCCGTCGAGCAAGACATGCTCGACGTGCGGTCGGATCAACGCCGCGCTGACCCTTGACGTCCGCGCGTGGTCGTGCCCCGGCTGCGGCTCGGTTCACGATCGGGACGTCAACGCCGCGCGCAACATCCTCGCCGCCGGGCTGGCGGAGAGGTGAAACGCCTGCGGAGCTGACGTAAGACCTCACGGGATCCTTCCACGGGCAGTCGGCGATGAAACAGGAAAGCCCACCGGTGACGGTGGGACTCTCCTCCCTCCGGAGAGGGGAGGATGTCAACCGACATCCAATGCGAGCAGGTCCTCTTCGGTCTCCCGGCGGACGATCAGCCGGGCCCTGCCGTCACGGACGGCGACGACCGGCGGCCGGGGGACATGGTTGTAGTTGCTGGCCATGCTCCGGCAGTAGGCTCCGGTGCCAGGCACCGCGACAAGATCTCCGGGCTGCACGTCGGCGGGCAGGAATTCATCCTTCACCACGATGTCCCCGGACTCACAATGCTTTCCCACCACGCGGGCGAGCAGGGGCTCCGCCGTCGAGGCCCGGTTGGCCACCGTGGCCGAGTACGACGCGTCGTAGAGCGCGGTGCGGATGTTGTCGCTCATCCCGCCGTCGACACTCACATACGTCCGCAGGCCATCGACGTCCTTGACCGTGCCGACCTCGTAGAGGGTGAACACGGCCGGCCCGACGATGGCCCGTCCCGGCTCGATGGACAGGTGCGGCACGGTCAGCTTCTCGGCCGCGCACTCCCCGTCGACGATCTTGCGGAGCCGCTTGGCCAGCTCCTGCGGTGTGGCCGGGTCGTCCTGGGTGGTGTAGGCGATGCCGAAGCCGCCGCCCAGGTCCAGCTCGGGCAGCTCCACCCCGCGGGCGTCGCGGATCTGCGCCTGCAGGCTCAGCACTCGACGGGCGGAGACCTCGAAGCCGCTGGCGTCGAAGATCTGCGAGCCGATGTGCGAGTGCAGCCCGCGCAGCTCCAGCACGCCCTCGTCGATGATCTTGAAGGCCGCCGCCGCGGCGGCCCCGCCGGCGAGCGAGAAGCCGAACTTCTGGTCCTCGTGCGCGGTGGCGATGAACTCGTGGGTGTGCGCCTCCACGCCGACGGTGACCCGGACCAGCACCCGGGGGCGCACCCCGCGCTCCCGGGCGAGCGCGGTCAGCCGGTCGATCTCGGCGAACGAGTCGACGATGATCCGCCCCACCCCGGCGTCCACCGCCCGGGTCAGCTCGGCCACCGACTTGTTGTTGCCGTGGAAGCCGATCCGCTCCGCGGGCATCCCGGCCGACAGCGCGGTGGCCAGCTCGCCGCCGGTGCAGACGTCGAGGAACATCCCCTCCTCGGCGATCATGCGGACCACCGCGCGGCAGAGGAACGCCTTGCCGGCGTAGTAGACGTCGGCGTCCGGGAAGGCGGCCCGGAACTCCCGGCAGCGCGACCGCAGGTCGTCCTCGTCCAGCACGTACACCGCGGTGCCGAACTCGGTGGCGAGGTCGCGGATGTCCAGGCCGGCGACCTCCAGCGCGCCGCTCGCGGCGCGCGCCACGTGGCGCGGCCACAGCGCCGGCACCAGGGCGTTGACGTCGATCGGGGTACGTAGCCAGGCCGGCCCCCGGTGGCCGATCTCGCCGTGCAGGGCACCGGCCTCGTGCGCGCGCATGGCTGGTTACATCCTCTCCGGCGCGGAGACGCCGAGCAGGCGCAGGCCGTTGGCGATGACCACCCGGGTCGCGTCGTTGAGCCAGAGCCGGGCCCGGTGGGTGTCGGTGATCTCCTCGTCGCCCCGCGGGTTGACCTGGCAGTTGTCGTAGAACCGGTGGAACGCCTGCGCGACGCGCTCCTCGAGGTAACGGGCGATCCGGTGCGGCTCGCGCAGCTCGGCGGCGGTGGCCACCACGGCGGGGAACTCGGCGAGCGCCTTGAGTAGCTCGTTCTCCTTCTCGTGGCCGAGCAGCTCCGGGTGGAACGCCTCGGCGTCGCCCCGGGTCAGCCCGACCTCGGCCGCGTTGCGGGCCACGCCGGCGGTGCGCGCGGCGACGTACTGCACGTAGTAGACCGGGTTGTCCCGGGTGGCCCGGGTCCACAGCTCCACGTCGATGTCGATCGGCGAGTCGCTGGAGTAGCGCGCCAGCGCGTAGCGGGAAGCGTCCACGCCGATCGCGTCGACCAGGTCCTCCAGGGTGACCACGGTGCCGGCCCGCTTGCTCATCCGGACCGGCTGACCGTCGCGGACCAGGTTGACCAGCTGGCCGATGAGGATCTCCAGGTTGTGGTCCGGGTCGTCGCCGAAGCAGGCGGCCATCGCCTTCATCCGGCCGATGTAGCCGTGGTGGTCGGCGCCCAGCATGATCACCACGCGCTCGAAACCGCGCTCGCGCTTGTCGAGGTAGTAGGCGCAGTCGGCGGCGAAGTAGGTCCACTCGCCGTTGGACTTGCGCAGCACCCGGTCCTTGTCGTCGCCGAAGTCGGTGGTGCGCAGCCAGGTCGCGCCGTCGGCCTCGTAGAGGTGCCCCTGCTCCCGTAGCCGGACCAGCGCCTTGTCCAGCTCGCCCCGGTCGTGCAGGTCCTTCTCGTTGAAGTAGGTGTCGAACTCGACGCCGAAGTCGCGCAGCGACGACTTGATCTCGTCGAACATGAGCTGGACGCCCTCGACCCGGAACACCTCCTGGGCGGCGGCGTCGTCCAGCTCCCGCACGTCCGGCCGGCGCGTGCCCACCTCGGTCGCGATCTCCGCGATGTACGCGCCGCCGTAGCCGTCCTCGGGGGCCGGCTCGCCGCGGGCCGCGGCGAGCAGCGAGCGGGCGAACCGGTCGATCTGCGAGCCGGCGTCGTTGAAGTAGTACTCGGTGCCGACCTCGGCGCCGGTGGCGCGGAGCAGCCGGCTGAGCGCGTCGCCGACGGCCGCCCAGCGGACCCCGCCGATGTGCACCGGGCCGGTCGGGTTCGCCGAGACGAACTCCAGGTTGATCTTCTGACCGGCGAGGGTGTCGCTGCGGCCGTACTCCGGGCCGGCCTCGACGATGACCTTGGCGAGCTGGCCGGCGGCGGCCGCGTCGAGCCGGATGTTCAGGAAGCCCGGACCGGCGATCTCCACCGACTTGATCCCCGGCGCCCGCTCGAGCTGCTCGGCCAGGGCGGCGGCCAGCTCCCGCGGAGGTACGCCCACCTTCTTGCTGAGCTGCAGCGCCAGCGTCGAGGCGTAGTCGCCGTGCTCGGGGTTACGGGGTCGCTCGACGGTGGTCTGCGCGGGCAGCGCGGAGCGATCCAGGCCCCGGCCGTCGAAGACGGCGTGGGCTGCGGAGAGGACGACCTCGGCGAGTTCTGCGGGAGTCACTGAACCATGTTATCGGGGGTAGACTCGGGCACCGCGGCGGCGACCCGACATGTGAACCGGCACCGCGACTCCCCTGACCGACCGACCTGACGAGGCACGATGAGCATCAGCACCCCGGGCGGCCCGGAGCGCCGTCCGACCGTGGTCAGCACCGGTAAGAAGCCGGCGGCCGGCCGGCCCGCCGCCACCGACAAGCCCGCCGGCGGCAAGGCCGGGGCCGGCAAGGGCACCCCGCGGCCGACGAGCGGCGGCAAGGGTCGCAAGCCGGTGGCCCCGGTGAAGGTCAGCCAGGGTCGGTCCTGGGGTCCGATCGCGCTCTTCGTCGCGGTCGGTGTGCTCGCCGCCGGCATCATCGGCTACGGCGCCTTCGCCGCCTACCGGGGTTCCCAGCCGTGGCAGGAGCGGGCCGACGCCATCAAGGGCGTGGTCGACTACCGCAAGAAGGACAAGGAACTGGTCACCGGCGGCCAGCACCAGGCCGGTTCGATCAAGTACGACATCCTCCCGCCGGTGGCCGGCCCGCACAACCCGTCCTGGCAGAACTGCATGGGCGACGTCTACGACGCCCCGATCGCCAACGAGCACGCGGTGCACAGCCTGGAGCACGGCACGGTCTGGATCACCTACCGCCCGGACCTGGGGGCCGACCAGGTGTCGAAGCTCAAGGCCAAGGTCGAGGGCAAGGAGAAGATGATGCTCAGCCCGTTCGAGGGGCTGGACAAGCCGATCTCGCTGCAGGCCTGGGGCTTCCAGCTCAAGGTCGACAACGCCGACGACGGCCGGATCGACGACTTCATCAAGACACTGCGGGTGAACGCCTCCGTCGAGGGCCCGAACGCCAACTGCGGCCAGGGCATCACCGCCACCGGCACCACGCCGCGGGACGGGGGCAACCAGATGCCCGAGCAGCCGACCCAGTGAGGACGCCGCGATGACCGCTGCCGTGACGACGGACACCGAGCTCGACGAAGCCCCGACCACCGGTGACGGTGGCCGGGGGGCCGCCCGCCGCTTCGGTGTCCTGGCCCTCGCGGCCGCCATCGTGGTCGGTCTCCTGCTCGGCTACGCGGGTGGCCTGCTGACCCCGACGCTCACCCGTCCGGGTGAGAACTCCGCCGAGGCCGGCTTCGCCCGGGACATGACCACCCACCACGCCCAGGCGGTGGCGATGGGGCTGATGGCCTTCCAGCAGGGCCAGGACCCGGAGGTACGCCAGATCGGCGGCGACATCGCCACCGGCCAGCAGGGCGAGATCGGCACCATGCAGACCTGGCTGAGGTCGTGGCACCTGGACCCGACCGGCGACCAGCCGGCGATGGCCTGGATGCCGGACGGCGCCGGCCTGGTCAAGAACGGTCTGATGCCGGGCATGGCCACGCCGGACGAGATGGCGAAGCTGCGCTCCACGCAGGGGCGCGAGTTCGACGTGCTCTTCCTCCAGCTGATGATCAAGCACCACCTCGGCGGGATCCACATGATCCAGGGGGTCCTCGACGAGGGGCACGACGACGACGTGCGCGCGGTCGCGCAGGTCATGAAGAACACCCAGCAGACCGATCTGACCAACCTCCAGGCCGCGCTCAAGCGCCTGGGTGGTTGAACAGGTAGCTCCCTGCTCCGAAGGGCCCGCGTCTCGCGTGACGCGGGCCCTTCCGCGTACGGACCCACTCCTGCCCGTTATGCCGGCTTATAACGTTTTGGGTAATCCAACCCATTACGCGGCTTGGAGACTTTTCTCCCCACATATCGTGACCAGTTGCGATTCGGGCTCGTTGCGCAGGACGTGGGGGTTGCACTCAGAGACGCAGGGCGGTCGGTGACCAGCTGGTGCCGACGCCACACCATCGGCGGTGACGGGGCGGTGGCAGCCGTCCGTCGCGTACAGCGGCCGGGCGAGTCGGGAACGCTCAGCCGCGAACAGGAACTCGAACTGATCGACGCGCTGCGGGGCGTCCACCCGGACGAGTTCGGCCTGGACGAGGAGCTCTGGACGCGACAGAGCCTGACCACCCTCATCCAGCAGCGGTTCGACCTGGCGATGGACGCCGGCACGGTCGGGGCGTACCTGCGGGCCTGGGGGTTGGGTCCGCGCGAGCCCCGGGAACGGGCCTGCGGGCTCTGCGTGGGTGCGGTCGAGCGCTGGGTACGCAACGAGTACCCGTCGATCACGCGGGCTGCCCAGGAGCACGCCGCGGAGGTCTACTGGATCGGCCGGGTACGCCTGCGCGGCACCATGCCGGCCGCGGACGTGATCTCCGCGGTCTCCTCGCGGGGCCGGGTGCGCTTCATGATCACCACACCGTCGGTCGACCCGCCGCTCCCCCGCGACTTCGTACTGCGGCTCAGCGGCGCCGAGGAGCGGACGGCGCACCTGATCATCGACGGCTCGTGGCCCCGCAACGAGTGGCCACGGCGGCTGCCGCGCCGCATCGTCCTGCACCCGCTGCCCAGCTGCGGCCGTCCCATGGCCGCCGCCTGAGCCTGGGGGCGCGGGGTGGCCGATTGGGCGATCCGGAGGCGGGTTTGCTACTCTTCTCGGGTCGCTGAGCCCCCGTAGCTCAGGGGATAGAGCACCGCCCTCCGGAGGCGGGGGCGCAGGTTCGAATCCTGCCGGGGGCACCACCGATGAGCAACACGAAAGGCCGCTGACCAGGGAAACCCCGTCAGCGGCCTTTGTCGTGCTCGGCCGTCAGCGACCGTCGCCGGATCGGATCAGCACTGCCACACGCGCGGCCCGAGATTCGTGCTGCCACGGTCGGTCAGCGCCTGCCCGACGACCAGCCCGGTGTCGGACACGTCCCACGCCCGGCCGAACTGCGGCTTGGTTGCAGCAAGCTCAGCGGCGGCACCGCCAGGCCGCAGCACGGCGCCACTGGCCACAGTCCAGCCGGAGGCGTTGACAGCCTCTCCCGGTCCGTAAGTTCCCGCGGTGATCGCGCCAGGGCCCCTCTTCCCCAGGGCGGTCACCTCGCCGGTCCGGAGATTCCACAATGCCGTGGCCTCGGACGGCCACAGGCCACCGGTCACCCAGTCGCCCTGTGCCGCGTAGGCTGCGCCGGTCTGTCCGGCCGGCACCTCCAGCTTCTGGCCGTTACCCTGCTGGTCCCAGACGTACGCGTCGGTGGCGACGCCATCCTTGTACATCGCACCGACGATCTTGCCGTCGTCCGTGATGTCGAAGGCGTTCGCCCCGGCGGGCAGCCGCAGCCTGACCGCGGTCGGCGAGTGCGCCTTCCAGAGCAGGACGATGCTGCCCTCGCCGCCCACGTTCCCGCGCGGCTCCACGTTGATGACGACGTCACCGGCGGCGTTGATCGCCGGGGTCGGGTAGGGGTGCCAGTTTCCCGGCGGTGTGTTCAGCCTGGTGTACGCGCCATTCGCGTAGCGGAACACGTACTCGTGCTTCGGGTCGTCGGTGGCGATTCCGACCGCGGTCCCGCTGGCGTTGACCGCCGTCACCTGGACGGACTGGCCCTTCACCGGCAATGCCTGTGGCCGCCCGTCGGTCCACATGACCGGCCGGAAGTTCTGCCCGACCGTGTTGTTTCCGACGATGTACCTGCCGGTCGGATCCACCGCGTCGGCCGTGACGTCCTTCATCCCGGGCGGCACGGGCAGTTCGGTCATCCGGCACGGCTCGGCCGGGTCAGCCGACGCGGTCGCCTCCTCCACCGGGCCCGTGGTCGGGCTGGCACCCGCCTGCACCGTCGGCTGCGCCCCCGCCCTGGCCAGGATCGCCGGCACCGCCAGCAGCACGGCGGTGGCCAGCGCCACGCCGCCGGTCGCCTGTATCGACCGGCGGCGAAGGGCGCGCCGGCGTCCGGCGCGGACCACCACGTCCATCTCGATGCGGCTGGGCGGCACGTGGACCGCTTCCAGTCGGTCCCGCAGTTCCTGTTCCTCGTTCATGAATCCTTCACTCCTTGTGCGGCCATGACCGGATGCCGTACGTCAAGTGCCTTCCGCAGGGTGGCGAGCGCCCGCGATGACTGGCTCTTGACGTTGCCCGTGGAACATCCGAGGACTTCCGCGGTCGCCTCGATCGACAGGTCACCAAAAAAGCGCAGCACCACAACGGCCCGCTGGCCCTTGGGCAGCGAACGCAATGCCGCCATCAGCGCCTCTCGCTCCTCGACGGCGTGGTCGGCGGGTACGGACAGTTCCGGGACCCGGTCGCCGAGCAGGACCTTCGACCACCTGCGCCGCCGTTCGTCGAGGTAGCGCCGCACCATGATCCGGTGCACGTACCCGTCGAGATTGTCCGCGCCGACGGCCCGCTTCCAATTCACGTAGAGCGCCGTGAGCGTCGTCTGGACGATGTCATCCGCCTGGTGTGCATCGGCGCAGAGCAAGTACGCCGTGCGATGCAGGCGGGGCAACCGCGCCGTTACGTACTCGACGTACTCCCGTTCGAGGTCCGGCCGCATCCCACTCCCCTCTTCGGCCCATGTGGACGTTGAGCTCTGCTCGACTACTTGTCCGCACCGGGCCAGGGAAAGGTTGCATCGCGACCCCGGGCCTGAATGGTGTCAGGCGGGCAGTCGCAACGTTGGGGGAGAGAGCTGTCCGCTCCCGACCGGTCAGCCGGCCTCGCGGCGGGCCTTCGCGCGGCGCTTGCCCTCGTGCATCGCCTGCACCCGGGCCACCGGGATCGTCCGCCCCTCGGCGACCAGGTCGGCCGGGAGCCGCTGCGGGGCAGGCAGCGCCGCCGCCCACGGATCATGCTCGGCGACCAGCGCCGGCACTGTCCGCACGGTGAAGTCGGCGGGCGCCACCGCCGCCAGGTCGGCCCAGCCGACCGGGTACGACACCGGCGCTCCGGGGCGCACCCGGGGGCTGTACGCCGCCACCACCGTCGCCCCGTACGCCCGGGTCGAGTCGACGAAGACCCGGCCGCCCCGGTCCTCGACGATGAAGGCGGTGGTGGCCAGCGCCGGGTCGAGCCGCTCGGCGCGAGCGGCGAGGGCCCGGGTCGCCGCGGCCGCCTCCTCGGCGGTGGTGGCCGGCTCCACCGGCACGATCACGTGCACGCCCTTGGCGCCGCTGGTCTTCACCGCCCCGGCGAGCCCGGCGTCGGCGAGCGCCTCGCGGACCAGCAGCGCGGCCCGGACGGCCATGCCGAACGAGTCCCCCGGCGGCGGGTCCAGGTCGAGCACCACGTGGGTGGGGTGCTCCGGACGGCCCGCGAGGCCCAACGTCGGGTGGTATTCCACCGCCCGCTGGTTGGCGAACCAGAGCAGGGTCCGCCGGTCGTCGCAGAGGGCGTACGAGATCCGCCGGCGCGACGCCTCCGCCCAGACCGAGGTACGGCGCACCCAGTCCGGGGTGTACTTCGGCAGGTTCTTCTGCATGAACGGGTCCTGCCCGGGCCGCACCCGGACCACCGACAGCGGCCGGTCCCGCAGCTCCGGCAGGATCCACTCGTGGACCGCGTCGAGGTAGTCGACCAGGTCGCGCTTGGTCGCTCCGGCCCCGTCGAACAGCGGCTGGTCCAGGTTGGTCAGCGACACCCCGTCCCGGGTCTCGTCAGCGGCGCCCATCCGCTCACCTTCCCGGCCCGGGGACGTGCCGGCAACCCCGACACGGCGACCGGGCGGGTCAGACGCAGAAGGTGTCGTGCCGCAGGAAGAACTCCGCGACCTGGCGGAGGCTACAAACTTGATGTCGTGAACGAGTCAGCAGGGTTCACCCGATCCATCTACGACATCAAGTTCGTAGCGTCTGGAGAGGTGCACAGCGCCGGACATCAGTACGGGCCGGCCGCTGTGGCGAAGACCACGCAATCCGTCTGACCGATCGGTCAGGAGCTGACCGATCGGTCAGGCATGCTGGATGGCATGGCACGGTCGGTACCGGAGACCCACGACGAGATCCTCGCCGCGGCGGCACGCCACTTCGCCGTCACCGGCTACAAGGGCACCTCGCTCCAGGACATCGCCCGGGAGGTGGGCTGCTCCAAGGCCACCGTGCTCTACCATTTCGCCAACAAGGAAGCCCTGCTCAGCGAGCTGATGGCACCGGCCATCGAGGTCCTGGAGGCGCTCGACGCGCGGATCGCCGGGCACATCGGCGCGGACGCCCAGCGAGTCGCCGCCGAGGGCTTCGTCGACCTCGCGGTGCGCTTCCGCCGGGAGATCGCGCTACTCCGCGGCGAGTTCCCCGACCTGCTCCAGCAGCCCGCCTTCGCGCACATCCAGCAGATCTCCGAACGGCTCATCGCGGCGTTCGCCGGCCACTCCGACCGCCCGTCCGCGCGGATCGCCGCGCTGGTGGTGCTCGCCGGGATCGCGGAGACCTGCGCCGAGTTCATCGACATCCCTGACGAGGAGCTGCGGCCCGCGCTGCTGGCCGTCGTCCGGCGGGCCCTCGAACCCGCCGCCTGATCCCCGTTCCGACCCGAAGGACAAAGGAAGCTCCATGGCGACCCTGCTGTACCGGCTCGGCCGGGCATCGTTTCGCCGGCGGCGGCTCGTCGCCGTCGTCTGGCTCGTCGTACTCGTCGGCCTCGGCGCCGCCGCGCTCACCCTGAAGGGCCCGACGGCGAGCAACTTCACCATGCCGGGCACCGAGTCGCAGCGCGCCATCGACCTGCTCGCCGAGCGGTTCCCGGCGGCCAGCGGGGCCACCGGCACGATCGCCGTCAAGGCACCTCAGGCCGGCCAGCTCGGCACCCCGCAGGGGCAGGCCGTGGTCAATCAGGTCACCCAGGAGGCGGCCACGCTACCTGGCGTGGTCGGCGCGGTCGACCCGTACCAGGTGCAGGCGCTGACCCCGGACGGCCGGTACGCGCTGATCCAGGTGCAGTTCGCCGGGCGCGCGGACGAGGTGACCGACGCGCAGCGCACCGCGTACGAGAAGGTGGGCGCGCAGGCCGAGGCGCAGGGTTGGCAGATCTCCCCCGGCGGCGAGGTGCTCAACGCCGAACCGGAGGTCGGCTCGACCGAGGCGCTGGGCGTGCTGGTCGCCGCGATCGTCCTGGTCGTCACCTTCGGTTCCCTGGTCGCGGCCGGGATGACCATGCTGAACGCGCTGATCGGTGTCGGCGTCGGCATGGCCGGCCTGTACGCACTCAGCGGCGCGGTCGAGCTGACCGGCACCGCGCCGATCCTGGCCCTGATGCTCGGCCTCGCGGTCGGCATCGACTATTCGCTCTTCATCACCTCCCGGCACCGCCAGAACCTGCTCGACGGACTCTCCCCCGAGGAGGCCGTGGGCCGGGCGGTCGGCACCGCCGGCTCCGCCGTGGTCTTCGCCGGTGCCACCGTGGTCATCGCACTCGCCGGCCTGGCGGTGGTGAACATTCCGTTCCTCACCGTGATGGGTCTGGCCGCCGCCGGCACGGTGACCGTGGCCGTCCTGGTGGCGATCACCCTGGCCCCGGCGCTGCTCGGCTTCGCCGGCCGGAAGGCGCTCCCCCGCCGGCTGCGCCGCCGGGAGCAGGTCGCCGCCGGCGCGCCGACCCGCTCGGGCTTCGGGTTCCGCTGGGCGCACTGGGTGACGAAGCTGCGCATCCCGGTCATCCTGGTCGGCCTGGTCGGGCTCGGCCTGCTCGCGGTCCCCGCCCAGGACATGCGCCTGGCCCTGCCGGACGCCGCCACCGCAGCCGAGGGCAGCCCCGCGCGGGTCAACAACGACCTGGTCCGGGAGGGCTTCGGCGCCGGCTTCACCGGCCGGCTCGCGGTGGTCGTCACCACCGACTCGCCGCAGGCCACCCAGGCCGCCGTACCGCAGGTAACCGCGCTGATCCAGAAGACCGACGGGGTGCTCGCCGTGGCCCCGCCGCAGCTCGACCCGTCCGGCCGGACCGCGCTGCTCGGGGTCATCCCGAAGACCGGCCCGACCGACGCGGCCACCGAGACGCTGGTGCACGACATCCGCAACCACGTCGGCGGCATCCGCAACGCCGAGGTGCTGCTGACCGGCGCGACCGCGATCGGCATCGACGTGTCGGAGAAGCTCTCCGCCGCGCTCCCGGTCTACCTGCTGCTGGTCGTCGGCCTGTCGGTGCTGCTGCTGATGCTGGTGTTCCGCTCGGTCCTGGTGCCGGTGAAGGCGGCGCTGGGCTTCCTGCTCACCGTGGCGGCCACCTTCGGCATCACGGTCGCGGTGTTCCAGCAGGGCCATCTGGCCGACCTGTTGGGGCTGGACACCCCGGGCCCGCTGGTCAGCTTCCTGCCGATCCTGCTCATCGGCATCCTGTTCGGCCTGGCCATGGACTACGAGGTCTTCCTGGTCTCCCGGATGCGGGAGGACTTCGTGCACGGCGACACCGCCCGGCAGGCCACCATCAACGGCATGGGACACGGCGCCCGGGTGGTCACCGCCGCCGCGCTGATCATGATCTCGGTGTTCGGCGGGTTCGTCTTCCTCGACGACCCGGTGATCAAGTCGATGGGCTTCGCGCTCGCGATCGGTGTCGCCATCGACGCCTTCGTGGTCCGGATGGCCATCGTCCCGGCGGTGATGTCCCTGTTGAACACCGCCGCCTGGTGGATTCCCCGCTGGCTGGACCGGATCCTGCCCAACGTGGACGTCGAGGGGGAAACCCTCCGCGCCCACCTCGCCGAGCGCGAACCCGCGAACGCCTGACGGCAGGCCCCTGTTGACGCGCAGGCCGCGGAGCAGGGGGCCCCGGTCGAAACCGGCCCTCAGACGCCGGCCGGGTAGGTCTCCATCTCGCCCGGGGTGGTCGACGACGGCAGCGGGTGCAGGGCGGTCGCCTCGTCGCACCAGATGAACGCGTCGTAGCGCTCGCACAGTCGGGTGGGCACGTAGTTGCCCCAGGACTCGAAGCTCGGGTCGTAGACCACCCCGATGGCCCGGTGGTCGGCCGGTCCGGTGACCCACTCCGGCTGGTCCGGGCCCCCGAAGACCAGCACCGCCCGCTCCGGCATCAGCTCGTGCAGCCGCCGCTCCACCGAGCCCTCCCGGGCTGGCGGCACCACCATGACCTCGGCGGGCGAGCCCCAGCGCGGCGCGGCGATCACGGTGCCCCGGTAGCTGCCGCAGCCGACCAGCGCCACCGCGTCCGGGCCGTGCCGCTCCCGGGCCAGTTGGCCGATGTTGACCATCCCGTCCGCCGCCATGTCGGTGGCCCGGGCGTCGCCGACGTGGGTGTTGTGCGCCCAGACGATGCCCCGGGCCTCCGGGCCGTACCGGTCGAGCAGCCGGTCCAGGGTGTCGGCCATGTGGATGTCCCGGACGTTCCACGACTCCGGGCCGCCGCCGACCATCGCCCGGTAGTAGCGCTCCGCGCCCGCCACCACCTCCGCGTTCTGCCAGGCCGAAAAGCGGCCCGGGCCGTCCGCGGCGGCCTGTTCCCGGGTACGCGACAGCAGCCGGACGACCTCCTCCTCGCACCGGGCCGAGACGAACCGGCTGGCCATCCCGTACTCCTCGACCCGTTTGCCGTACGGCTCGAAACAGCGGTACGCCTCCTGCGCCGCCTCCAGCGAGGCCGGATCCTCCTCGCCCAGGTAGTCGAAGATGGCCTGCATCGACTCCCACAGGCTGTAGACGTCCAGCCCGTGGAAGCCGGCCCGCTCCTGCTCGGGGCGTTCCAGGTTCCAGGCCCGCAGCCAGTGGCAGAAGCGGGCCACCTCGGCGTTGGCCCACATCCAGGTGGGCCAGCGTTCGAAGCGCTCCAGCGCGATCTGCGGATCGGCCAACCCACCCGGGGCGTCCACCACCGAGCGGTGCACCCGGTCGCAGTCCGGCCAGTCCCCCTCCACCGCGACGAAGTCGAAGCCCTGCTCGGCGATGAGCCGCCGGGTGAGTTGCTCGCGTAGCCGGTAGTAGTCGTGGTTGCCGTGCGTCGCCTCGCCGATCATCACGATGCGGGCGTCCCGGACGCGCTCCAGCAACGGGTCGAAGTCGCTCGGCGCGCCGAGCCGCTGTACCAGCATGCCCGCGGCTACCCCCGGACCCGCCCGGGCAAACCGGGCCGCCCCGGCCCGCCGCCCGGGGTCCGCGGTCGAGGTGGACGCCCCGGTCCGAGAGGCGGCCCGGGCGAGCCTGCGGGCATGGCGGCGGGCGGAGCGGGTAGCCGTCCGGCATGAGCGTCACCGGGGTGCAGTTGCAGGAGTTCCTGGCCGGGCTCGACTACCCGGTCTCGCGCGAGGATCTGATCCGGTGGTGCCAGGAGAACGGCGGCAGCACGGAGATGTTGCAACTGCTCAAGGCGCTCCCGGTGGAGGAGTTCGACTCCCCCACCGAGCTCGCTGCGGCGCTCAACACGATGGCCTGAGCCGTGGGGGCCGTTCCGCCGGGGCGGCGGCGTGCAACAACCGGAACAGCACCAGCCACTGCTCGGGCCAGACCAGCCCGACCGGGGTGTCCGGATCGAGCCGGGCGGCCCGCAGCGCACCCTCGACCCGCCGGCGCGGGTGGGCGGCGCGCAGCGAGGCCGCGAGCGAACCGCCGACACCGCCGAAGCCGAGCTCCACCATCCTCCGGTACGCGGGCAGGGCCGCCGGGGGCAGCAGCGGCACCGGCCGGCGTTCGATGCGGAGGATGCCGCCGTCCACGGCGGGCACCGGGCGGAACGCGGCGCGCGGCACCCGACCGGCCAGCCGCCAGTGGTGCTCGGGCCAGGTGAGCACGGTGAGGCGGCTCCACCGGCCGTGATCGCCGGTGCGCTTGCGGGCGTACGCGAGCTGGGTGAGCAGGGTCGCGGACCGCAGCCCCGGCGCGGCCAGGCACCAGCGGACCACGGCGGCGGTCAGTGACCACGGGATGTTGCCGACCACCGCGAACGGCTCGTCTGGCGGGGTGGCGGCGAGGAAGTCGGCCTGCCGGACCCGGACGTGCGGCAGGGCCGCGCAGACCGCGGCCAGCTCCGGGAGGACGGCCGGATCGACCTCGTACGCGATCAACCGGCCGCAGTGGGCGGCCAGCGGCCGGGTCAGCCGGCCTTCCCCGGCGCCCACCTCCAGCAGCAGATCGTCCGGGCCGGGCCGGGCCACCCGGACCATCCGCGCGACGGCGGCCGGGTCGGCGAGGAAGTTCTGGGACAGTACGCGACGAGACCGGTCGCGGGCGGTGGTGCGGGGTCGGCGGGGCGCCACAAGATCGTCCTGTCTGTCGCCGGACGGCGACGGTACGGACAGGCAGCGCGGAGCGGGCCTGTCCGAGCGGATCGGGACTCGGACGACCCTGGAAGTCGGCGGGGACGCGCCAGCCGCCGGACCCGCGTCGGGGCGGGCGGCGGCGGCGAACCGGGCGCCAGGCAGCGGCCGGCCCGGTCACGGGCCGACGGTGCGACGGTCAGGTCAGGCGCGGTGGACGTCCCGGCCGGCCAGGGCCGGACGCCGGACTCGCGGACGGGCGACCAGGAGGAGGCCCCACGCGGCCGGCGTGACGGCCACGTCGATCAGGGCGTGCGTGAACATGCCGGCGAGGCTAGCGGCAGGCCGCCCGCCTCGCGATGGAATTACCGGCCGGCCCGCGGCAGGTCAGAGTTCGATGGTGCGGCCCTCGGCGCGGGCGGCCTCGGCGGCGTCGAGCACCGCCACCACCTCCCGGCCGAACCGGACGTCGCAGCGGTGGTCCCGGGTGCCCGCCTCGACCTCCTCCAGCAGTTGGTCGATCGCCGTGCCGAACGCCTGGAGCGCGCTGCCGTCGCCGGGCGGGACGGACTCGGTGCCGTTCTCGCCGAAGAAGACGAAGTCCCGGGTGACCGCCTCGGCCGGCGCGTCCAGGGTGAGCGAGAGCGTGCTGGTGGCGCCGCCGTCGTGGGTGAGCAGCAGGTGCACCAGCCCGCTCGGGCCGTCCATCGCGGCGACCCGGGTGACCCGGCCGAGCACCGGCAGGATCAGCGACAGCGCGTGCGGGCCGATGTCCCAGAGCGCGCCCCGGTCCCGCCGCCACTGCGAGTTCCCGTACGGGTTCCCCGGCTCGTAGATGGAGGCGAACATGGTCGCCCGGGCGTGCTGCCAGCCCCCGGCCGCCGCGGACGCGGCGAGGAAGCCGGTGACGTTCGGGTGGAAGCGCTGGGTGAAGAAGACCACCGAGGCCACGCCGGACGCCTGCGCGGCGGCGACCACCCGATCGGCCTCGGCGAGGCTCAGCGCGAGCGGCTTGTCCAGCAGCAGGTGCCGCCCGGCGGTGGCGGCCCGGACGGCGATCTCGGCCTGCACGTCCGGCGGCAGCGCGACGGCGATCGCGTCGCAGGCGCCGAGCAGTGCGTCCACGTCGTCGAAGGCCGGTACGCCGTGCCGCGTGGCCAGCGCGCCGACCTTCTCCGGGTCCCGGCCCCAGACCCCGGCCAGCTCGGCCTGCGGGTGGGCGTCGATGGCCGCGGCGTGCGTCTCCGCCGCCCAGTGGCCGGTGCCGAACAAGCCGAACCGCAGCACGAGTCCCCCTGCCGTCGTCGTCCGCCACGGCGACACCCGTGGCCTGATCCACGCTAGTCGTCCGGCTCGTCCCGTGCGCCCCGACGCGGCGGGCGAGCCGGGCGACGGTGGCTACTACGACGCTTAGTAGGCTGTGCCGGTGAACGGGACTGCTTCGGGACGGCGTCGATGACCAGCGCCGCGGCAACCGGCTCGCCGGTGGACGGGATCCTCGCGACGGCCTCGATCGTGCTGTCGCTCGTACTCGCGGTCTGGGCCCTGGTGGCGGCGCTGCGCCACCGCGCGCCGGACCGGCTCCAGTTCGTCGGCCTGGCCGTACTGGAGGTGGCGCTGCTCGCGCTCACCGTGCTGGCCCTGCTCGCGCTCGGGGGCGGCGAGCGGCCGGGCGAGCCGGGTGCCTTCTTCGGCTACCTGGTGACGCTGGTCTGCCTTCCGCCGCTGGCCTGGGTGCTGGCGCGGATGGAGCCGACCCGCTGGGGTTCGGCGATCGTCTGCGCGGTCTGCCTGGTCACCCCGGTCGTGGTGGTCCGGTTGCAGCAGACCTGGGAGGTCGTCGGTGGCTGAGTCGCGGACGACGAATCGGGGGCCGGGTCGGCTGCTGATCGCGGTCTACATCCTCTTCGCCATCGCCGCGACCTCGCGGGCGGGCCTGCAGATCGCCACCAAGTTCGACGAGGCGCCGGTGGCGTACCTGCTCTCCGCCGTGGCCGCGCTGATCTACATCGTGGCGGCGGTCGGGTTGGCCCGCGCCGGGCACGCCGGCCGACAGGTCGCCCTGGCCTGCTGTTCGGTGGAACTGGTCGGGGTGGTCGCGGTCGGCATCCTCAGCCTGGTCGACAAGGCGCTCTTCCCCCACGCGACGGTCTGGTCCGGGTTCGGCAGCGGCTACGGCTACATCCCGCTGGTGCTGCCGATGCTTGGCCTGTTCTGGCTCTGGCGCACCCGCCGCGACCCCACCTGACCCGCGCCGCCCGCCACCACACCGCGGCGCGGGGCGGCGCGGTCAGTCCTTGGGGCCGCCGGCGACGTAGATGACCTGGCCGGAGACGAAGGACGCGCCCTCGCTGACCAGGAACGAGATGGTGTGCGCGACGTCCTCCGGACGGCCGGTGCGGCGGACCGGGATCTCCGCAGCGGCGTGTTGCTGGAGCGCCTCGAAGTCGACCTTCATCCGGGCGGCGGTGGCCGCGGTCATGTCGGTGACGATGAAGCCCGGCGCGACCGCGTTGACGGTCACCCCGAACTGGCCCAGCTCGATGGCAAGGGTCTTGGTGAAGCCCTGGAGCCCGGCCTTGGCGGCGGCGTAGTTCGCCTGCCCCCGGTTGCCCAGCGCGGAGGTGCTGGAGAGGTTGACGATGCGGCCCCACCTGCGCTCGACCATGTGCTTCTGGGCGGCCTGGCTGAACAGGAACGCGCCGCGCAGATGCACGCCCATCACCGTGTCCCAGTCGGCGTCGGTCATCTTGAACAGGAGGTTGTCCCGGAGCACGCCGGCGTTGTTGACCAGCACGGTCGGCGCGCCCAGCTCGGCGGAGACCCGCTCGACGGCGGCTTCCACCTGGGCCCGGTCGGAGACGTCGGCGCCGACCCCGAGCGCCCGGCCGCCGGCGGCGGCGACGGCGTCCACGGTCTCCTTGGTCGCCGCCTCCTCGATGTCGACCACGGCGACGGCCATGCCGTCGGCGGCCAGCCGGCGGGCGGTGGCCGCGCCGATGCCGCGCGCGGCTCCGGTCACGATGGCGACGCGGGGCTCCTCCGACATGATTACCTCCCGGTAACTTGGGCTCGATCGAAGGAGCTTAACCCAGGGGTACGCCTGGCCGATCCCGCCGTCACAGCTCCCTGTCGCGGCGGATCCGGATCCACCGGTAGCCGTAGCCGGCGAGCTTGAGGCTGTCCAGCTTGCCGACCTCCTCGTAGTTGCGGTCGGTGAGCACGTCGATCGGCAGGTCCGCCTCGGTGGCGAGCAGGCTCAGGTCGACCTCGACGTCCTCGGTGCCGAGGTTGTGCAGGAAGACCATCGTCCCGGTCGGCCCGTCGGCCCGGTGCGCGAGCACCCCCGGCGGCATCGCCACGTCGATGTGGCTGGTGGTGCCCGAGCCGATCTCCGGGGCCTCCCGGAGGGTACGGATCATCCGCTCGAACCAACCCAGCAACGATCGCGGGTCCCTGCGCTGGGCCGTCACGTTCACCTTCTGGTAGCCGTACTCACCCTTGTCGACCACCGGGCGGACCAGCTTCTCCGGATCCGCAGTGGAGAAACCGCCGTTCTCCTTGTACGACCACTGCATCGGGGTACGGATCGCCTCCCGGCCGGGCAGCGACAGGTCCTCGCCCATGCCGATCTCCTCGCCGTAGCGCAGCACCGGCGTACCGCGCAGCGAGAACTGGAGCGCGTACGCCAACTCGATGCGCCGACGGTCGTTGCCGAGCATCGAGGCGAGGCGGCGGCGGATGCCCCGGCCGTAGAGGCGCATGTCCTCGTCGGGGCCGAACTGCTCGTACACCTGGTTGCGCTGCTCGGCGGTGAGCCGGGACAGGTCGATCTCGTCGTGGTTGCGCAGGAAGGTCGCCCACTGCCCGCCCACGGGCAGCGCCGGGGTGTCCCGCAGCGCCTCGATCACCGGCTCCGGGTCCCGCCGGGCCAGGGCGAGCATCAGCCGCCCGTTGAGCATGAAGTCGAAGAGCATGTGGATCCGGTTGGCCGAACCCCCGCTGTCGCCGAAGTACGTCGGGAGCATGTCGGGCTCGACGTTCGCCTCGGCGAGCAGGACGGCGTCGCCGCGCCGCCACTGCACGTACTGGCGCAGCTCGGTGAGGAAGTCCATGTCCTTCGGCGAGTCCGGGTTGCCGGGCTCGGTCAGCTCGATGATGAACGGGACGGCGTCCATCCGGAACCCGGAGACACCGAGCTGGAGCCAGAACGACACGATCTTCTTGATCTCCGCGCGGACCTCCGGGTTGGCGACGTTGAGGTCCGGCTGGAAGTTGTAGAAGCGGTGGTAGAACCACGCCTTGGCGGTCCGGTCGTAGCTCCAGGTCTCCGTCTGCTCGCCCGGGAAGACCATGCCCTGATGGCGGTCGGGCGGCTCCTTGTCCGACCAGACGTACCAGTCCCGGTACGGCGAGTCGGGCGAGGAGCGGGCGGCCTGGAACCAGGGGTGCTCGTCCGAGGTGTGGTTGACCACCAGGTCGATGATCACGCGGATGCCCAGGTTCTGCGCCTGGTGCAGCAGCTCGGCGAAGTCGCCGAGCGTTCCCAGACGCGGGTCCACGTTGTAGAAGTCGGTGACGTCGTAGCCGCCGTCCCGCCGGGGGGACGGGTGGATCGGATGCAGCCAGAGGCAGGTCACGCCGAGCCGGGCCAGGTAGTCCAGGCGCCCGATGAGGCCCCGGATGTCGCCCACCCCGTCGTCGTTGGAGTCTGCAAACGTGTCGATGTCGAGGCAGTAGACGACCGCCTCCTGGTACCACCTGTCGCCCATGCCCGGATTACTTCTCCGCCGCGCCGATCCGGCAAACCCGCGGTCGGCCCCTCCTGGGCGGGCCAACCGGCCGGTACGGTGCCGGCATGAGCGCCGACAACCAACCGGTCGACTGGTCCGCCGGCACCTGGCTGAACCCGCCCGAGCGCGCCGAGGAGTCCGGCGAGGGCCTGCTGGTCGAGCCGCGCGCGGGCAGCGACTTCTGGCGACGGACCAGCTACGGCTTCGTCCACGATGACGGGTCGGCACTGCTGGCGCCGTTCCCGGTGGACAGTGCGATGGAGGTCAGCTTCCACCTCGACTACGCCGCGCAGTTCGACCAGGCCGGGTTGCTGGTCCGGGTGGACGAACGGCGGTGGACCAAGGCGGGAGTGGAGGTCAGCGACGGTCAGCCGCAGGTCGGAGCGGTGGTCACCGACGAGGTGTCGGACTGGTCCGTCGCGCCGGTGTCGGAGTGGTCGGGGCGGGAGGTGACGGTCCGGGTCAGCCGGGCCGGGGACGCGGTGACCGTACGGGCCAGGGTGGCACGGGAGCCGTGGCGGCTGGTCCGGCTGGCCCCGCTGGACCCGGCGGCCGAGGCGTCGGCCGGGCCGTACTGCTGCTCGCCCAGCCGGGGTGGCCTGGTGGTCCGGTTCACCGGCTGGCGGCGAGGGCCGGCGGACGCCGCGCTGCACCCGGAGGACTGAGGCGGGCCGCCGGACGATCCACCGTCGCCGCACGGCGCGACCGGCAGTCGATGACCGCCGGTCGCTGACCCGCGCTTCCGCTCAGTACCGTGCGGTGACCGAGGTGAACTCCCAGGTGTTCTGGGCGATGCCGGAGCAGTTGGAGACCACGCCGCCGCCCGGGCAGGGCCGGTCCCGGTTGACCGACCAGAAGGTGAACCGGGCCAGCCCCCGGGCCTTGGCCCAGTCCCGGATCTGTGTCCAGGTGGCCGGCGAGGTCAGCTCCTGCTGGTCGGAGAGGCCGTTCATGCCGGAGATTCCCATGCGGGCGTACGCGGTGGCGTCGGACCAGCCGAACGCGGTCTTCAGCACGTTCTTCAGCCCCTCGGCCGCGTTCACCGTGTTCTGGTACATGTTCGCGCCGCCGCCGAAGTCGAACGGCATGATGGTGAAGACGTCGATGTTGGCGCCGAGCGCGGCGGCCTGGTTGATCAGCCGGGTGCCCCACCAGGACGGGCCGGTGGTCGAAGTGCCGATGGTGACGATCGTCTTGATCCCCGGGTTGTTCTGCTTGACGATCTTCAGGGCGCCGAGGATCCGGTCCTGCACCACCTCGTTCTCGAACTCGTCGGTGTTCTCGATGTCGATGTCGATGGCCTTCAGCGCGTACGCGTTGATGACCTGCTGGTACGCGCCGGCCAGGGCGCTGGCCGACGAGCAGTTCGGGCCGAGCTTGTTGCCGCTCCATCCGCCGAAGGACGGGATCACGTCGCCGCCGGCCGCCCGGATCGCGGCGATGGTGTTGGCGTGGGCGCCGCCGGTGAGCGGACCGCTGCCGTCCCAGGCCGGCTTGCAGCCGCCGCCGGAGAGCATGAACGCGATGGTGAACCACTTGATCCCGGTCGCGTTCATCACCGTGGCCGGCGCGGGCGGGTCGCCCCAGCCCGGGTAGAGGTAGGGCGCCGCGGCCATCGCGCCGCCACCGCCGGTGCACCCGGTGGTGGTGGCCGACACGGCCGCCGACTTCGCCGACTCCCCGCTGGCGTTGTACGCGGTCACCGTGTAGCTGTGCGCCGAGCAGGCGGCGAGGCCGGAGACGGTGGCCGAGGTGCCGGTGACGGTGGCCTTCACGCTGGTCCCCTCGTACACCCGGTAGCCGGTGACCGTGCCGGAGACGGCGTTCCAGGCCAGGGCGACCGACGTGTTGGTGGTGCCGGTGACCCGCAGGCCGCCCGGGCTGCCCGGCGCCCCCGGGTTGCCGCCGCCACCGCCGGTGCACGGACCGCCGTTGACGGTGCAGTTCGTCGGGTCGCCGTTGCCGTTGACGTTGAAGCCGAAGGTGGTGCTGGCGCCCGGGGCGAGGGTGCCGTTCCAGGACTGGTTGACCGCGGTGACGTGCTGGCCGGAGCTGGTCAGCAGGGCGTCCCAGTACACGCCGAGGGTGCTGCCGGCGGGCAGGTCGAACTGGACGTTCCACGAGGAGATGGTCGCCGAACTGTCGTTCTTGACGGTGAACTTGGCCTCGTACCCGCTGCCCCAGCTGGTGACGCGGACGAAGGCGGCGGTGGCGGCGGAGGCGGGGGGCGCGGCCACGACGGTGGCCGCCACCAGGGCGGCGGCGAGCGCGGCGGCGAACGTCGCCACGCGGGTGGGGTGGAGTCTCACGGCGTCCTCCTGGGACCTTGTGGTGGGGTGCCGGCCTGGCCGGGCCGACACCGCGAGGCATTCACAACCGTCGACGTCAGCCTATTATTAGGACTGTTAACTGTTTCTGTCCAGAGGGGCCAGAGCGCCAGAGGGGCCCCTTCCTGCGCACCAGGCGTCAGGAAGGAGCCCCTGCTTTCGGATCAGCGGCGGAAGGTGAACCAGTTGACGTTGACGAAGTCGGCGCCCTGGCCGCTGGTGAAGGTCAGATAGACGGTGTGCCGGCCGGTCACCGGGGTGACGTTGCCCGGCACCGAGCGCCAGCTCTGCCAGCCGCCGGTGTTGGCGACCGCGAAGCTGCCGATCGGCGGGTTGCCCGGGCTGTCCAGCCGGACCTCGACCAGCCCGCTCACCCCGCCCGGTGCGCCGGAGGCGACCCGGGCCACGAAGTCCCGCGCCGGGCTCCCGAATTCCACGTTGTCTTGACGTTCTCCCTGCCCTGAAGGACGGGGATTCCCTCCGCGCTGCGTGCGGAACAGCGCGCAGCGCCCGAGCGGATTCCTGCTTCACGGCGCTGCGCCGGCACGGGTGCCGGTCTTACCTGCGCTCCACAGGCGTTTAGTCTCTCGGCGCGTCCCGCCGCGAGCACGTTGATGGCCGCGTTGATGTCCCGGTCATGGACCGCCCCGCACGGGCAGGTCCACGACCGGACGTTCAGCGGTTTGGGTCCGTCGATACGGCCGCAGGCCGAGCAGGTCTGTGACGTCGGAGCGAACCGGTTGATCTTCGCGAAGGTGCGCCCGTACCGGGCGGCCTTGTACTCCAGCATGGCGGTGAAGCTGGCCCACCCGGCGTCGTGGACGCTCTTGGCGAGCCTTGTGCGGCCGAGACCGGTCACGCGCAGGTCCTCGACGTACACCGCTTGGTTGTCGCGGATGATCGTCGTGGACAGCTTGTGCTGCCAGTCCCGCCGGGTGTCGGCGACCCGGGCGTGCACCCGGGCGACCTTGACGACGGCTTTCTTGCGGTTGTTCGATCCCGTGGTCTTGCGGGACAGGTCCTGCTGCAGCCGCTTGAGCTTGCGGGCGGTGCGGCGCAGGAACTTCGGTGCCGCGATCTTCCTGCCGTCCGACAGCACGGCGAAGTGGGTCAGCCCCAGGTCGATGCCCACCTCGGCGTCGACCGCAGGCAGCGGCTCGTTCGCAGTGGCCACGACGAACGAGGCGAAACACCTGCCGGCCGCGTCCTTAATGATCGTGACTGAGGTGGGGTCCGCCGGCAGCGCCCGCGACCACCGCACCGACAGGTCGCCGATCTTCGGCAGGCGCAGCCGGCCGTTGTCGAGCATCTTGAACCGGGCGTTGGAGGTGAACCGGATCGCCTGCCGGTTGTCTTTGCGCGACCGGAATCGCGGCGGCGCGACCTTGCGGCCCTTGCGCTTGCCGGTGACCGAGGCGAAGAAGTTGCGGTACGCGGTATTCAGGTCCGCCAGGGCCTGCTGCAACACGACCGAGGAGACCTCGCCCAGCCATGCGCGTTCGGGCGTCTTCTTCGCCTCAGTGATCACTCGCTTGGACAGCTCGCCGTCCGAGATGTACGGCATCCCGGACTCGCGCGCCGCCTGGCGTGCGCGCAGCCCGTCGTTGAACACGACCCGCGCGCACCCGAACGCCCGCGCCAGCGCTTCCTGCTGGCCAGGCGTCGGGTAGACGCGGTAGCTGTACCGGAGCTGCACATCGGACAGCCTAGCGTTGGTCTATGACCGATTCTCTGGATGTTCGCACCAGTAGCCGGCCGCCTGCGCGCCGGTGACGTTCGGCATCTGGATACGCCCCTCCAGCGCGAGGACTCCCACGGCCGGCGGCTTGAAGTCGGTGCGGCGGGTCTCGATCCGGGCCGAGGTCCACCGGCCGGCGCCGTCCTTCACCGGAGGGATCCGCAGGTTGCCGGCGCCGTCCTGGCTGAGGTTGGCGGTGCTCGAGGTGTACGTCTGGATCTCACCGGTGCCCCAGTTGGCCGGTCCACCCGGATAGCTGGTGCCGGTGTCGATGATCCAGTTGGCGGACGAGGGCAGGGTGCCGGCCGTGCCGGTGAAAGTCGTCGCTCCACACCAGACATCGGAATGCCTCTCTGCGGGGACGGGCAAGAGAGCGCTCTCTGAGGCGATTTGTACGCCCCGCCCCCGCACTTGTCAACGTTCGTCGATGTCCACCGCCGGCGGCCGACGCAGTACGGCCTGCTCCAGGGCGGTCCACGCGGTGGTGGTGACCAGATAGAGCACCGCCGCCAGCGGCACCACCAGCGCCACCAGCACCGTCGTGTACGGCAGCAGCGGCATCAGCCGACCCAGAATGGCCGCGCCCGGGCCCTCGGTGGGCGTACCGGCGCCCGGGGCTGCGGCCGCCCGGCGGGCCCGCCGCGACGACCACCAGGCCACCGCCAGCAGGGCCGCCAGCAGCACCCCGAAGACCGCCACCACCGGACCGGCGAGCCCGTCCCCGAGGTGCCAGCCCAGGGGCACTCCGGCCAGCCGCCCGTCGAGCAGCCCGTTACTCCCGTCGCCGGTGGCGAAGACGCGGTACATGACCAGGAAGAACGGCGCCTGCAACAGCGCCGGGAGGCAGCCCGCGACCGGGCTGGCTCCGGCCCGCCGGTAGAGCGTGAGAAGTTCGCTCTGCAGACGAGCGGGATCGTCGGCGTACCGCCGCTGGAGGTCGCGGACCTCGGGGGCGAGCGCCGCCCGGCGCCGCTCCCCGCGGACCTGGGCCAGGGTGAGCGGCGAGATCAGCAGCCGCACCCCGACGGTGAACAGGACGATCGCGGCGGCCGTGGCGAGCCCGCCGGTCAGTGGAGCCAGCGTGCCGGCGAGCCAGGTGACGACGGTGGCGGCGGCGGAGGCCGCGGTGTGCAGTGGTGCGAAGGCGAGCATGGGGAACCCCTCGGTCCGATTCCGGATGCCCCGACGGGACGACGCGTCCCGGCGGGACGGATGACGACGGAACCGGCCGCGTGGCGACGCGGGCGCTACGCGGCCGAGGGGCGTCGGCCGGGAGCACGCGGGCGGGGCCGACCGGGGGCGTCGGGATCGACCTGCCGGGGCACCCGGCGACGCCGGGCCCGCTCCCGCAGCGTGACGGGGCGCCATCCGGAACGGGCCGCGCCGGGGATCGCGCGCGACCTGAGCGCGAGCAACGTGGCCAGCAGCAGCGCGGCGGCGACCGCCGCGCCCGCGAGCAGCCCCGCCGGGCGGTCGGCCGCGAGCAACGTGAGCGCGTACGCCCATGCCCCCGCCACCGCCACCATCAACCCCGGCACACCGACCAGGTTAGAACCCGGAGTCACGCCTGGACGGCGGCGATCATCGCAGCCGCCGGGCCGCCGATGCGGCGGTGTCCGACCGGCCGCGACCCCGCCGGGCCGGCGTCACGCGCACCCGGCCCGAGCGGGCCGGCCGGCTCAGGACGATTCGCGGACCAGCGGAAACGGCAGGGTCTCCCGGATCGACCGGCCGGTCAGCAGCATCAGCAGCCGGTCCACGCCGAGCCCGAGGCCGCCGGTGGGCGGCATCGCGTACTCCAGCGCGGTGAGGAAATCCTCGTCCAACTCCATCGCATCCGGGTCGCCGCCGGCCGCCCTCAGCGACTGCTCGGTGAGCCGGCGCCGCTGCTCGGTCGGGTCGATCAGCTCGGTGTACGCGGTGCCCAGCTCCATCCTGAACGCCACCAGGTCCCACCGCTCGGCCAGCCGTGGGTCGCGCCGGTGCTGGCGGGTCAGCGGGGACACCTCGGTCGGGAAGTCCAGGTAGAACGTGGGCTGCTCGGTACGCGCCTCGACCAGCCGCTCGTACAGCTCCAGCAGCACCGCGCCGCGCTCCCAGCGTGGGTCGTACGGCACCCCGACGGTGTCGCAGAGCTTGTGCAGGATGGTCAGCCCGGTGTCGGCGGTGATCTCGTCGCCCACCGCAGCGGAGATCGCCTCGTTGACCGTCCGTACCGGCCACTCGCCGCCGATGTCGACCAGTTCGCCGCCGGGCCGGCGGGCCACCGGCGCGCCGTGCACCGCCACCGCCGCCGCCACGATCAGCTCCCGGGCCAGCCTCCGCATGTCGTGGTAGTCGGCGTAGGCCTGGTAGGCCTCCAGCACGGTGAACTCCGGATTGTGGCTGTGGTCGACGCCCTCGTTGCGGAACGCGCGGCCCAGCTCGTACACCCGCTCGACCCCGCCCACGGCGAGCCGCTTCAGAAACAGCTCAGGTGCGATCCGCAGGCTGAGCCGCAGGTCGTACGCGTTGCTGTGGGTGACGAACGGGCGGGCGTTGGCCCCACCGTGCACCCGTTGGAGGATCGGCGTCTCCACCTCCAGGAAGCCCTGCCCGACCAGTACGGAGCGCAGGCTGTGCAGGGCCGCGCCCCGCGCCCGCAGCAGCTCCCGGGCGTCGGCGTTGATGGCCAGGTCCAGGTAGCGCTGCCGGACCCGGGCCTCCGGGTCGGCCAGCCCGTGGTGCTTGTCCGGCAGCGGGCGCAGGCACTTGGCGGTGAGCCGCCAGTCGGCGACCCGGACCGACATCTCGCCGTGCTTCGTGGCGTACACCTCGCCGGTGGCGCCGACGTGGTCGCCGATGTCGACGGTGGCCCGCCAGCGGTCCAGGTCGTGCTCCAGCATCAGCTGCAGGTCGCCGCTGCCGTCGCGGACGGTCGCGAACACCACCCGGCCGTGGTCGCGGACCAGCAGCACCCGGCCGGCCACCGCCACCGTCTCCCCCGTCCCGGTGTCCGGGGCGAGCCCGGCGTGCCGATCCCGCACCGCCGCGCAGCTCTCGGTGCGCGGATAGCCCACCGGGTACGGGTCGACGCCCGCGGCGCGGAGCCGGTCGAGCTTGGCCAGGCGCACCCGGATCTGCTCCGGCCGCTGGGGCGGGGCCGGCTCCGGCGGGACCGCCCGGACCGTCGCGGCGGCGGGCGGCACGAAGCGCACGCCGCCACCGGCCGACGGCACCCCGGACGACGGTTTGGGCCGGCCACCGGGCAGGGCGAGGAAGCCTTCGGCGACCGCCCCCGCGATGCCCACCCGGGGCAGCTCGCGGCGCTCGGCGAAGCAGAGGTAGCGCGGCGTCCAGTGCGGCTGGTACTTGGCGTTGGACAGGTAGAGCGACTCGAGCTGCCACCAGCGCGAGAAGAACAGCAGGGTGTGCCGCCAGAGCTGGATGACCGGGCCGGCGCCGATCCGCGCGCCCTCCTCGAAGACCGAGCGGAACACCGCGAAGTTCAGCGACACCCGTTCGACGCCCAGCCGGGGGGCGGCGCCCAGCAGCGTGGCCACCATGAACTCGATGACCCCGTTGTCGGCGGCCCGGTCGCGGCGCATCAGGTCCAGCGACAGCCCTCTGGCGCCCCAGGGGCTCAGCGACAGCAACGCCCGCACCCGGCCGTCGGCGTCCCGGGCGTCGACCAGCACGCAGTCGCCGTCGGCCGGGTCGCCGAACCGGCCGAGCGCCATCGAGAAGCCCCGCTCCTCCTCGGTGTCCCGCCAGGCGCTGGCCAGCTTGGCCAGCTCGGACAGCTCCGCCGGCGGGATCTCGGCGTGCCGTCGTACCCGGGCGGTGTAGCCGGCACGTTCCACCCGGTGCACCGCCTGGCGTACCGGCCGCATGTCCCGGCCGTCCAGGTCGAACTCGCGGGTCAGCAGGATCGCCTCGTCGCCCAGGTGCAGCACCTTCAACCCGTACCGTTGATAGGCCCTGGCCCCGGCCTCGCTGGCGCCCATCACCGCCGCGATCCAGGCGTACGCGCGGGCCTGCCCGAGCCACGCCTCGATGGCCGGGCCCCACGCCTCCGGGTCGCCGATCGGGTCGCCGCTGGCCAGGCTGACCCCGTTGACCACCCGGTAGGTGAGCGCCGCCTTGCCGCTGGGCGAGAAGACGACCGCCTTGTCCCGCCGGGTGGCGAAGTAGCCGAGCGAGTCCCGCTCGCCGTACCGGGCGAGCAGCTCGCGGATCCGCTGCTCCTCCGCGGGGTGCAGCACGGCGTTCGCGCGCTGCGAGCGGAGCAGGGTGAACAGGCCGGTGACGAAGGCGATCGCACCGAAGGCACCGAGCAGCAGGTTGACCCAGCCGGGCGCCTGGCCCCGGCGGGTCACGTCCAGCGTGATCGCGCCACCGAACACCTTCTCGGCGGCGTACCCGAGCTTGTCCGACCAGGTGTGCAGGTTGCCCGGCTCGACCAGGAGCAGCAGATAGCCGAGCCCGACGGAGACCGCCGCCAGGCCGAGGAAGACGCCGAACGCCCGCCAGGTGCTGCCGCTGCGTACCCGGGCGAAGAACTCCCGGCGGGCGGCGAGCAGCAGGGCCAGCGCGGTGGCGGTGAAGGCGATGCCGACCCACACCCCGACCGTCTCCAGGGTGCTGAACAGCCGGTGCCCGGCGGCGGCGTTGAGCCGGTTGACGCCGACCACCAGCAGCAGCACCCCGGCCAGCGCACTGACCGCCAGGGTGAGGCTGAAGTACGCGACCAGCACCCAGTACGCGAGCTGCTTGCGGCGCAGCACCGCCGAGGCCAGGGTGCCGAGGAAGACGGCGTACGCCAGGTTGGCCGGGGCGGGCACCAGCAGGGCGTCGATCGCGGTGCGGACCGGCTGGATGCCGGTGCGGAAGGCGCTGCTCAACGCGGCGAGCGCGCAGATCACCGCGACGGCCCAGAGGAAGGTGGCGAACCCGCGCGGCACCTGCCGTCGCCAGTCCCGGTCGGCACGCCGGGCCTCGGTCACCGTCCGCGACGTGCTGCTCGGGGTCAACGCGGCCTCCCTCGCTGCCGGCGGCGACGCACTGGGCGTCGGCCGGCCCCATCGTAGGCACGCCACCTGCGCCCCGGCCCGCTTCCCCGGCCCCGACGCGCGTCGCCCGGTCCGTCGCCCCGCTTTCCCGGAGAGGTGTGGCCAGTCTGGCGACACGCTGGGGCGTTTCCGGGCGGGGAGGGGGTGGGTAGCAAGGACGCCGACGGGGCGGCGCCGGTGCCGTGGCCGATACGGAGCGGACGGTGGTGGCGATGAGTGGATCGGTGGCGGTAGGAGAACAGGACACCGCCCCGGCTGGCACCGACCTGCTCTCGGTCGGCGTCGAGGAGGAGTTCCTGCTCGTCGACCCGCACACCGGGGCCGCCGTGCCCGCCGTCGAACTGGTGCTGGAGCAGGTGCCGGCCGAGCTGCGCGGCCAGGTGGAACGGGAGTTCCAGACCAGCCAGATCGAGATCGCCAGCCCGCCCGGGCTGGAACTGTCCTCCATCCGGCACTCGCTGGGCGTGCTCCGGTCCGCGCTGGCCGACGCCGCCGAGCGGGCCGGCGTACGGCTGCTGGCCATCGGCACCGGGCCGGTGGACGGACCCGTGCCGCCGGTGGTGGACAAGCCCCGCTTCGACCGGATGGTCGAGCGGTTCCGGCTGCTGGTGCCCGGGCCCGGCAACAACGGAATGCACGTGCACGTCGGCATCCCCGACCCGGAGGTCGGGGTGCAGGTGCTCAACCACGTCCGCCCCTGGCTGCCGATCCTGCACGCGGTGACCGCCAACTCCCCGTTCGCCGAGGGCGCGGACACCGGGTACGCGAGCTGGCGCTCGATCGAGTGGGAACGCTGGCCGTCGGTGGCGCCCACCCCGTACCTGGACTCGTACGAACACTACGAACGGTTGATCCGGCAGCTCATCGCCAGCGGCGTGATGCTCGACGAGGGAATGCTCTACTGGTACGCCCGGCTGTCCGCGACGTACCCGACCGTGGAGATCCGGATCGGGGACGTCTGCCCGTCGGTGGACGACGCGGTGCTGGTCGCCGCCCTGGTCCGGGCTCTGGTGGCCACCGCTATGACGGAGATCGCCGAGGGGCGGCCGGCCATCCGCACGGACCACCACCTGCTGGTCGCGGCGCACTGGCGGGCGGCCCACGACGGGCTGGAGGGCGAGGGCGTCGACCTGACCGACGGGGAGCTGCGCCCGGCCTGGGAGCTGCTGGACCGGCTGGTCGACCGGGTCCGCCCCGAGCTGGAGCGGCACGGCGACCTCGACCAGGTGACCGACCTGCTGGGTGGGCTGCTCCGGCACGGCAGCGGCGCGGCGCGGCAGCGGGCGGTGTTCGCGCGTAGCGGCCGGCTGGTCGACGTGGTGGCGGACGTGGCCCGGCAGACCCGGGGGTGACCCCGGAGACCACGCGGAGCGGCCCGCCGTCCATTTCCGCATGACAGGATGGGTCTCGTGGCGGAGCGGCTGATCGTCGTCGGCGGGGACGCGGCCGGGATGGCGGCAGCGTCCCAGGCCCGGCGCCGCCGCGACCCGGCCGATCTGGAGATCGTCGCCTTCGAGCGGGGCCACTTCACCTCGTACTCCGCCTGCGGCATCCCGTACTGGATCAGCGGGGTGCTGCCCGAGCGGGACCAGCTCATCGCCCGCGACCCGGCCACCTTCCGGGAGAAGTTCGACATCGACGTACGGCTGCGGCACGAGGTCACCGCCATCGACCTGGACCGCCGCGAGGTGCTCGTCCGCGACCTGGCGGGCGGCGCCGAGGTCCGCGCGGGCTTCGACACCCTCGTGTACGCCACCGGTGCCACGCCGGTGCGGCCCGGCTGGGCCAGCGGCGGCGTCGCCGGGGTGTTCGGCGTGCAGACCCTCGACGACGGAATGGCGCTGCTGAACTGGCTGGAACGCGAGCCCCGGCCCCGCCGCGCGGTGGTGGTCGGCGGCGGCTACATCGGCGTGGAGATGGCCGAGGCGCTGCTCCAGCGCGGGCTCTCGGTCGACCTGCTCGAGCAGGCCGACCAGCCGATGTCCACGGTGGATCCGGACATGGCCGAGCTGGTCTCCGACGCCATGCGCAAGATCGGCATCGGGATCCGTACCGGCCTGACGGTCACCGGCCTGCAGGAGCGGGACGGCCGGATCGCCACGGTGGTCACCACGGAGGGGCCGGTCCCCGCCGACGTCGTGGTGCTGGGTCTCGGGGTACGCCCGAACACCGCCCTCGCCGAGGCCGCCGGCCTGCCCCTGGGCCCCACCGGCGGGGTCCGCACCGACCGCCGGATGCGGGTGCCCGGGGTGCCCGGGGTCTGGGCGGCCGGCGACTGCGTGGAGACCCTGCACCGGGTCAGCGGGATGCCGGTGCACATCCCGCTGGGCACCCACGCCAACAAGCAGGGCCGGGTGGCCGGCATCAACATCGGTGGCGGGTACGCGACCTTCCCCGGGGTGATCGGCACGGCGGTGACCAAGGTCTGCGACCTGGAGGTGGGGCGGACCGGCCTGCGGGAGCGGGACGCCACCGAAGCCGGCTTCGAGTTCATCACGGTGATGGCCGAGTCGACGAGCCGGGCCGGCTACTACCCGGGCGCCCGCCCGATGACGGTCAAGCTGATCGCCGAGCGGCCCGACGGCCGGCTGCTCGGGGCGCAGATCGTCGGCTGGTCCGAGGCGGCCAAACGGATCGACGCGCTGGCCGTGGCGTTGTGGAACGACATGACGGTGGACGAGATGACCTCGCTGGACCTCGGCTACGCCCCGCCGTTCGCCCCGGTCTGGGACCCGGTGCTGATCGCCGCCCGCAAGGCCGTCGACACCCTCACCCGCTCCCGCCGGTAGGAGCCGCTGTCGGCTCTCGGGTGCGGTTGTCGTCGCCGGAGCGACAAGAAGCGCACCCGGAGTTCTTGTCGGGGGGCGCGGTTAGCGTGTGCGCGCTGTCGCGGTGCCGATCTCCGGCACCTTCCCCCTCGGAGGCATCCCCATGTCGCAGGAGACGACCTACCTCGAACTGTCCGAAGTGGACGGCGCGCACAAGTTCTACGAGGTCGTGGTGGAGGACACCGCGATGACCGTGCGCTACGGCCGGATCGGCGACCAGGGCCAGGCGAAGACGACCAGCTATCCGGACAACGCCCGCGCCCGGGCCGCCGCCGCCAAGAAGATCGGCGAGAAGGTCCGCAAGGGGTACGCCCCGGCGATACGCGGCGTACGCCAGAAGCGGTCGGTGTCCCGCCGGCAGATCGTCAGCACCCGCTCCACCGCCCGCACCGCCCCGGTCCTCTGGCGATACGACTCGGGCGCGCCCGCGTTCGGCATCTTCATCGACGGGCAGACCTGCATGGTCGGCAACGAGCACGGAGTGATCACCACCCTCGGCCACGACGCCCGGGTGCTCAACCAGGTCCGGCTCCCCGACGGGGTGAAGTGCATCGTCGCCGACGACGCCTGGATCTACGCCGGCTGCGACGACGGCAACGTCTACGACCTCTCCGGCAAGATCCCCCGGGTGGCGTACGCGATCGCCCCCGACATCGACATCTACTGGCTGGACATCCACGACGGGGTGCTGGGCGTCTCCGACCGCGAGGGCGGCATCGCCGCGATCGACCACGAGGACGAGTTCCTCTGGCGCCGGCCGGGGCGGGGCCGGTCCGCCTGGATGGTGCGTTGCGATACCGACGCGCTCTACCACGGCCACTCCCAGGGGGTCACCGGTTACGACTGGCGTAGCGGGCGGGAGCTGTGGCACACCCGGACCGGGGCGGTGCTCTTCGGCTGGCAGGAGCGGGACACCGTGTTCGCCGGCACCGGCACCCGGGAGGTGGTGCGGCTTCGCAAGGATGGGCGGGCCGAGCAGACGTACCGCTGCGACGCCGCGGCCTTCTCCTGCGCCACGGCCGAGGACGGCCGGCACGTCTTCGCCGGGGACAGCGCGTCCTCGATCTACTGCTTCGACGCGGCCGGCAACCGGCGGTGGAAGCTCGGCACCGGCTGCGGCTCGGCGTACTCGATGCAGTACCACGACGAGCGGCTCTACGTGGTCACCACCAGCGGCCACCTGGCCTGCATCGACGCCAGCGAGCCGGCGATCCGGGCCGCCGAGGCTGGCAGCGTGCCGGAGGTGGTGGACGTCAAGGCCCCGGCCCGGCTTCCCGAGCCGGCCGCCTGGACCTCGGTGGAGGTCACCACCGATGATCGGGCCGGCGTGATGGTGCAGTGCGTCGAGGAAAGTGGCCGGCTGCGCATCCACGTGCTCTCCGACGGCTACCGCCGGGACTGGTCGGTGCAGTTCCCCAAGGGCATCCGGGAGCCCGGCGCCCGCTACCTGGTCACCGAGGTCCGGGAGGCCGGCCGGGGCGGCTTCTACCGGGCGTACGGCGACATCCGCCGGCTGCGCTGACCGGAACCGGTTCTCCGCGGCAGCGCCGGCAGGGACCCTTACCGCCCCTGGCAGGTGGGGCACCAGTAGAGGTTGCGGCCGGAGAGGGTGCCGCGGCTGATCTCGGCGCGGCAGACGTGGCAGGGGGCGCCGGGGCGGCGGTAGACGTACACCTCGCCGCCGTGCCGGTCGACCCTGGGCGCGCGACCCATCACCTCCGGCAGGTGGGCCTCCCGCACGGTGTCGATCCGGCCGCGACCCACGGCGAGGGTCATCAGGTCGACCAGGTCCGCCCAGAGTTCCATCCAGCCGGCCGGGGTGAGGTTCCGGCCGGGCCGGGTGGGCGGCAACCCGGCCCGGAACAGCGCCTCCGTCACGAAGATCAGGCCGGTGCCGGCCACCACCGACTGGTCCAGCAGCAGCGCCGCCAGCGGCGTGGAGCTGCGGCGGATCCGTGCGTACGCCCGGTCCGGATCGGCGTCGGCGCGCAGCGGGTCCGGGCCGAGCCGGTCGCGCAGCGCCGCCACCTCGGGCGGGGTGAGCAGCTCGCAGGCGGTCGGGCCGCGCAGGTCGAGCCAGTGCCGGTCACTCGTGAGCCGGAGCCGGACCTGCCCGATCGGGGGCGGCGGCTCGCCGGACCCGTCGGCGAACTTGCCGTACAGCCCGAGATGCACGTGCAGGGTCAGCTGGCCGGCGTAGTGGTGCAGCAGGTGCTTGCCGTAGGCCTCGGTGCCGTCGAGGACGGTGCCGGTGAGCCGGGCCGCACCCTCGGCGAAGCGGCCCTGCGGGCTGGTGGCGTGCACCTTGTCGCCGGCGAACAGCTCGGCGTGCCGGGCCGCCAGGCGGTGAATCGTGTGTCCCTCTGGCACGCGGCAACGGTAGCCGGGTGGCCCGGTCAGCGCCGACGAGGAGTCCGCGCGATCCGTCGACGGGTGTCGTTTCCTCGACCACGGGGTACCTCACCGTCAATGCGTGTGCGGCCAGTGCCCCGCCAGGGCCGTCGCGCCGGAGATCAGGAGGTATCGACATGAAGATTTTGTCCCGCCGGAACGGCCCGGCGAGAACTCAGGACGTGAACGGCGACGGGATCGTCGACGGCCGTGACCGGGACTCCGTCGCGGACCGGGTGGACGACCGATCGGTGGCCACCGACCGCGACCGGGAGCGGACGACGTACCGCAGCGGCGCCACCGACACCGACGGCGAGCCGCTGACCGACGCGGAGCGGCACGCGGCGGAGCGGCACGCGGCGGACCGGGCCGCGACGGCGCGGGCCGCCGCCGCCGGCCGGCCGCTCGGCGCGGAAACCCGCGACACCCGCGCGCCGATCGATCCGGACCCGGACCTGGAGCGCACCGCCGACCTGGACCGGGACGGCCGGCCGGACCGGCCGCTGGACCGCGCCGACGTCGACGGCCGGACCGCCCCGACGGCCCCCGGCCCGAAGCCCCGGGCCAGCCTGCTGGCCACCCTCGGCCTGATCGTGTCGGTGGCCGGCGCGCTGTTCGTGCTGACCGGCACCCTCGCCGGGTACGGCATCGGGCTCGGCGCGGCCGGCGCGGTGCTCGCCGTGCTCGGCCTGATCGCCACCCGCCGCCGGCACGTGGCCGGCAAGACCGACGCCCTGATCGGCATCCTGGTCGGTCTCGGCGCGGTGGTGCTCGGCATCATGGCGATGACCGGCCAGTTCGACTG
Source organism: Micromonospora sp. SL4-19 (assembly GCF_047921475.1). Lineage (NCBI taxonomy): Bacteria > Bacillati > Actinomycetota > Actinomycetes > Micromonosporales > Micromonosporaceae > Micromonospora > Micromonospora sp. SL4-19. The sequence goes on along the minus strand of NZ_JBLROB010000004.1, from coordinate 264,617 downwards.
GCCGAACACCGACGGCGAGTGGGTGGGCCGGTTCCGGGACTGGCTCGACGCACAGTTCGCCGGTCGATTCTGACAACCCTGTCCCGCTTGCCGGCGCAGTGCCGGCACGCCCGGTCGGCACTGCCGGTTCACCGGCCGGGCAGCACCTCGGTCGGGGGCGGCGGTCCGCCGCCCCCTCGGCGTTCCTCCCGGCGACCTCTGTCCGCGTCGACGCAACGATCCGTTGGTTAGTCGGACCCAGACGCAACGATCAGACGCTGAACGCAACTTCTTGCGGTGGATGTCGTCGGCCCCCGCCGCATACCGTTGGACCCACGGCGCCAGCCCGTGGGCCGACGGTGGCCGGGCGCGCCCGACCCCTGGGAGCACGACATGACGATGGACGCCATCCGCCAGCGCTTTCTGATGTGCCGGCCGACGTACTTCGCCGTCGACTACGCGATCAACCCGTGGATGGACCCCACCGCGCCGGTGGACGCCGACCTGGCGATCCGGCAGTGGGAGCAGCTCCGCCAGACGTACGTCGACCTGGGACACGAGGTCGAGCTGATCGACCCGGTCGCCGGCCTGCCGGACATGGTCTTCGCCGCGAACGGCGGCACGGTGATCGACGGCAAGGCGATGGCGGTGCAGTTCCGCGACCCGCAGCGCGCGGACGAGGCCCCCGCCTACCGCGCCTGGTTCGAGGCCGCCGGGTTCGAGATGTACGACCCGAAGCACGTCAACGAGGGCGAGGGCGATGTCCTGCTGGCCGGCGACCACCTGCTCGCCGGCACCGGGTTCCGCACCGCGCACGCCTCGCACGCGCAGTTGCAGGAGGTCTTCGGCTACCCGGTGACCACCATGCAGTTGGTGGACCCGCGCTTCTACCACCTGGACACCGCGCTCACCGTGCTCGACGAGCGGACCGTGGCGTACCTGCCGGAGGCGTTCTCGCCGGGCAGCCGGGCGGTGCTGCGCCGGCTCTTCCCGGACGCGATCCACGCCACCATGGCCGACGCCGAGGTGCTGGGGCTGAACGCGGTCAGCGACGGGCGGCACGTGGTGCTGCCCGCCCAGGCCACCGACCTCGCCGCCAAGCTGCGCGACCGGGGCTACGAGACCATCGGGATCGACCTGTCCGAGCTGCGCAAGGCCGGCGGCGGACCGAAGTGCTGCACGTTGCGACTCCGTCAGGGAAAGGCAGTCAAGTGATCATCGACGACATGCTGCGGACGCCGTCCGCCGTACAGGACGCGGAGCGCCACACGGCGCACAACTACCACCCGCTGCCCGTGGTGATCTCGTCCGCTGAGGGCTCCTGGCTGACCGACGTCGACGGCCGTCGCTACCTGGACTGCCTGGCCGGCTACTCGGCGCTTAACTTCGGCCACCGGCACCCGAAGCTGATCGAGGCCGCGCACGCGCAGCTCGACCGGCTCACCCTGACCAGCCGCGCGTTCATCCACGACCAGTTCGCCGACTTCTGCCGCGAGCTGGCCGAGCTGTGCGGCAAGGAGCTGGTGCTGCCGATGAACACCGGCGCCGAGGCGGTGGAGACCGGCATCAAGGTCGCCCGCAAGTGGGGCTACCAGGTCAAGGGCGTCGCCCCGGGCCAGGCGAACATCGTGGTCGCCGAGGGGAACTTCCACGGCCGGACCACCACCATCGTCAGCTTCTCCACCGACGAGGACGCCCGCGCGGACTTCGGGCCGTACACCCCGGGCTTCACGGTCGTCCCGTACGGCGACCTGGCGGCGCTCACCGCCGCGATCGACGAGAACACCGTCGCGGTGCTGCTGGAGCCGATCCAGGGCGAGCAGGGCGTCGTGGTGCCCCCGGAGGGCTACCTGCCGGGCGTACGCCGGGTCTGCACCGACCGGAACGTCCTCTTCATCGCCGACGAGATCCAGTCCGGCCTCGGGCGGACCGGCGCGACGTTCGCCTGTGACCACGACGGTGTCGTGCCGGACATGTACCTGCTGGGCAAGGCGCTCGGCGGCGGCATCGTGCCGGTCTCCGCGGTGGCCGCGAACGCCGACGTGCTCGGCGTGCTCAAGCCCGGCCAGCACGGCTCGACCTTCGGCGGCAACCCGCTGGCCTGCGCCGTCGCCACCGAGGTGGTCCGGCTGCTGGCCACCGGCGAATTCCAGCGGCGCTCGGCCGAGCTGGGCGAGCGGCTGCACGCCGGCCTGCGCGGCCTGGTCGGCAAGGGCCTGGTCGCCGTCCGGGGCCGCGGCCTCTGGGCCGGCCTGGACATCGACCCGGCGCTGATGACCGGCCGGGAGGCCTGCGAGCGGCTGATGGAGCGGGGCGTCCTGGCCAAGGACACCCACGGCTCGACCATCCGCCTCGCCCCGCCGCTGGTGATCACCGAGGAGGAGATCGACCACGCGGTGGCCCAGCTCGCCGCCGTGCTGGAGGCCTGACCCCCGTACGCGAAAAGGGCGCCGGGACCGCGACGGTCCCGGCGCCCTTCGTCGTCGGCCTCAGGGACGCGGCAGCCGCATCGCCATGGTGGGGGCCTCGGCCATCACCGAGGTGGGGCTGAACTTGGCGTCGCTGGCCAGCGCGTCGGCGCGGCCGACCTGCACGCCCGGGTAGAGCTCGATGATGTCGCCCTCGGCCAGCACCCGGGACTGCTGCGGGGCCAGCGCGATCCGGTCCGGCTCGGCCATCGAGCCGCCCGGACGCACGCCCGAGCCGTTGGTGCTGGTATCAGTGACGACAACCTCGCCGACGCGCAGCTCGAACCGGACGTGGCTGCGGCTGATCCAGCGCCGTGCCTCGTCGTTGAGCCACTGGCCGAGCACGACTCCGCCGACGGAGTCCGGTGCCCGCCCGACCAGCACCGGCTGGCTCTCGGTGAGCACGAACCGCCGCCGCACCAGCCCGCCGATCCGCACCGCCAGCACCTCCGTACGCGGCCGCGGTCCGGCGTCACCCAGCCGGGCACCGTGCCGGGGGCAGGTCGGTACGCCGTTGCGCAGGGCGGGTGGCGGCTGTCCCGCCGGGGCGCGATCCACCCGGGCGAGGTCGGCGAAGGCGCCGCCGCCCCCGCCGCCGCCGAAGAGTGCGCACCCGGGCTCGGGGCAGCGCCACTGCCGGGCCAGCAGTTTTCCGCCGGCCGGTGACCGGCTGCCGGAGGCCGGGCTCTGCCCGCCGCCGACGTGCGCGATGAACACCGGGCCACCGGCGCCGGGCACCGGTGCGAGCACCCGCCCGGCCTGGCCGAGCCACGGGTAGCGGCCGTTCAGCCCGTCGAAGCGGACCCGGCTGAGCACCGGCAGCCCGAGCAGGTCCGCCACCTCCAGCATCCGGTCGCCGGGGTGGTCCAGCACCTCGACCAGGCCGTCGTCGGCCCAGCGCCGGACCACCATCCGCTCGTTGGAGGTCAGGTCCGCGTCGGAGAGCAGGGCCCGGTGCACGATCGCGTAGACCGGGACGCTGTCCTCCTCCAGCTGCCGGGAGAGCGCGTCGATCACCATGCCCAGCCGTAGCAGGCTCGCCGGCCGGCCGCCGTCCAGGTCCTGCCAGCGGATCACCTCGGCCAGGTCCACCACGGCGCGGGCCAACGACGGGTCGGTGCAGACCCGCCCCTCGATGGCGTCCAGCACCTTGCTGATCTCGAATCTCATGCCGCGCTCCGGACGATGTCGTCGGTCCGCCGGGTAGGGGCCCGCCCGCCCGGCTCGTTCCGCACCGCTGCCGCGGTGCGCACCCCTGTCATGGCCCGACCCTACCGGCAGCGCCGATCGGGGCCGGTCCACGCTCGCCGGAAATCGACCCCCGTCGGTCTGTGCCGGCTCACCCCGCCCGCAGCGGGCGGCCGACCTCGTGCAGGTGGGTCAGGGCCTGCCGGTACGACTCGATCAGCCCGGTCTCCACGTACGGAATGCCCTGCTCGGCGCAGTACGCCCGGACGATCGGCCGGGCCCGCCGCAGGTTGGCCCGGGGCATGTTCGGGAAGAGGTGGTGCTCGATCTGGTAGTTGAGCGCACCCAGCGCCACGTCCACGAACCGGCCGCCCCGCACGTTGCGCGAGGTGAGCACCTGCTTACGCAGGAAGTCGAGGTCGTCTTCGGCGGTGGGCATCGGCATGCCCTTGTGGTTCGGGGCGAACGCGCAGCCCATGTAGAGCCCCCAGAGCCCCTGGTGCACCGCGACGAAGAGCAGCGCCTTGCCGGGCGACATCACCGCGAACAGCAGGCCGAGATAGCCGACGGCGTGCGCGACGAGCAGCAGGCCCTCGACCGCGCGGTGCCGCACCGGGGTGCGCCACCGGCCGTCCGGCTCCCGGCCGACCAGCGCCTGGACGCTCGCCACGTGCAGCGCCAGCCCTTCGAGCAGGAGCAGCGGGAAGAACAGCCACGCCTGCCGCCGGGCGAGCCGCCGGCCCAGCCCACGGGTCGCCGCCGCCTGCTCGTACGACCACACCAGCGCGCCCGCCCCGACGTCCGGATCCTCGTCCGTGTGGTTCGGGTTGGCGTGGTGGCGGTTGTGCTTGTCCACCCACCAGCCGTAGCTCAGCCCGACCGCGAGGTTGCCGGCGATCAGGCCGGCGAACTCGCTCGGGCCGCGCCGGCGGAACATCTGCCGGTGGCCGGCGTCGTGCCCGAGAAACGCCACCTGGGTGGTGGCCACCGCCATTCCGACCGCCAGCAGCGCCTGCGCCCAGGAGTCACCGACCGTGACCACCAGGACCCAGCCGGCCAGGAAGGCGCCCAGGGTGAGCACGATCCGGACCGCGTACCAGCCCGGTCGCCGGTCGAACAGACCCGCCGCGGCAACCTGGCGGGACAGCCGCGCGTAGTCGCTGCCCCGCCGGTTCGGTGGTGCCGTCAGCGTCGATGAGGTCATGCCGATACCCGTCCCCTCGGTCGGTGCGTCACGCCGGCGGCGCGACTCTCCGTAACCAAGCATGCCTTGATCGACTTCGCTCAGTAATCCTGCCAACCCCCCAGCCGCAGGTGGTGTTATCCCTACCGCAGCCGGCCCACCGCGGCCCGCAGCCGGGCCAGGTCACGCCGGCGCCGCTCGTAGGTGGCGGCGAGGGTGATCAGCGCCAGGCCGCCCAGGCCCAGGTAGATCCACCGGGGCAACAGGTCCCAGCCCCGGGCCAGCTCGTGTAGCGCCAGCGGGACCAGGGTGACCGCGCCGAGCACGACGGGTGCCTGCCAGCGCCGGGCCGCCCCGCCGAGCACCGCGCCGAGCGCCACGGCCCCGAGCGCCAGCCGGCGCCACGGCTGCGCGTCCGGCGCCACCAGCACCGACACCAGGCTGGGCAGCAACGCCGCGGCGAGCCCCGGCCCGAGCGCCAGCCAGCTGTTCAGGCCGGACCGGGTCCGCAGCGCCACCAGGCCCGCGCCGAGGGCGAGCGCCGCCGCCGGCACGGTGTACGCCTCCAGCACCACCACCCCACCGCCGGCCAGCAGCAGCCAGCCGCCGAGCAGTGCGCTGCCGCCGGCCACGCCGGCCAGGACCCACCGCCGGGTCCACGGTTCGCCCCCGCGCACCACTCGCACCGCCACGACCGCGCCCCACAGCGCGCAGACCGCCGCCGCGTGCCGCAACGCGCCGCCGGTGAGCAGCAGCGCCAGCACGGCGACCGCCTGCGCCGCCGCCTCCAGCGCCACCGCACGGGTTGCTCGGGCGCGCAACAGCGGCACGCCGTGCAGCGCCAGCACCGCCACGGCCAGCACCGCGAAGGCGGCGGTACGCAGCGGCAGCCCGCCGGCCAACGACGCGGTCACCGCGAAGCCGGTGGCCGCGGCGACCGCCGCCAGCCAACCGGCGAGCCGGGCGTCGGCGTGCCGCCCGGCCGCCCCGACCACGACCGCCGCGACGACCACCGCGCCCAGCCCGGCGAGCGTCCCGGCCCGGGTGGCGAGCAGCCCGCCCAGCCCGGCGACGCCCAGCACCAGCCCGAGCGGCAGGGTGACCGCCAGCGGCGGACGCGGGGCGAGCGCGGCCACCAGCAGCGCGGCCAGCCCGCTCCCGAACGCCACCACGGGCACCACCGGCCAGGGTGCGCCGGCCGCCGCCAGCAGCACCGGCGCGGCGATCGCGCCGAACGGGAGCGCGGCCAGCGCGGGAAGCCGCCAGCTCGGCGCATCCGACGCCACGCCGCGACCTGGAGCCGTCGCGACCCGGGCGTACGCCGCGGCGGCGGCCCCGAGCAGCAGCAGCCCCGACCCGGCACGGGCCGCGCCCGACGCCGGCGCCACGACCGGCACCCCGGACCAGGCCGGTACGGGCAGCTCCAGCAGCACCCGCAGGGCCGCCGGAGCGGCGGTGAGCAACGCCAGTCCGGCCAGCCCGGCGCCGACCACCCGCAGCGCGCCGTCCGGCCGGGCAACCCAACTGGAGGCGAGGGCCAGCAGCACACCCGCCGCGGCGTAGACCGCCACCGGCTCGGCGACGGACACCACCAGCGGCGCGACGCCGACCGGAGCGAGCGCGACGGCGAACCCGGTCGAGGCGTACCGGTGCAGGTCGGGCCAGCGTCGACGGACGGCGTGGACGGCGACCACCAGCACCGCGACGGCAGCGGCCGCACCACGCAGTCGCCACCAGGGCGGCGCGCCGAAGCCGATCAGCGCGACCACCACCCCCGCCGGTACGGCGAGCAGCGCCACGCCCAGCGCGACGCCCGCGACGCCCGGCTGCGCGCCCTCGCCCCGGCGGCCCCACGCCGCGACGGCCGGGCCGACGAGGGCGAGCACCGCGAGTGCGCCTCCCGCCCCGGCCGGCTCGGCGCAGCCGACCAGCAGTGCGTGGCCGGCGAGCACCGCCGCGGCCAGGGCGGGAACCAGCACGGTCGCGCGCCGCCGACGCGGCCGGAGCACGGCGCCGAGCGACAGCGCGGTGGCCGCGACCAGGTCGACCGCCAGCACCAACGGCCACGGGGTCGCCGTGGCGGCCGGCGCGGCCAGCACGGCCAGCGCCCCACCGATCGCCCCGACCACCGGCCGGACGGCCCGGGGCACCAGCAGCGCCACCGCCCCGGCCGTGAGCAGCACGGCAACCGGGAGCTGCCAACCCCAGGACGGGGCCGGAACCGGCCTCGCGCCCTGCCACGCCGGGAGCGCGGAGAGCGCGGTGGCACCGGCGACGACCACCGTGAGGGTCGCGGCCACCAGGCCCAGCCCGGCCACCACCACGAACGCGCCCACCCGCGGCCCGGTGCGCAGCCGCTCCGGCAGCGCACGCACCGCGCCCGCCGACCCGGCCACCACCAGCCCGGCCGCCACCAACAGCAGCCCCGGCCGCAGCGCGGCGACCGGCCGGATCAGCGCGATGGCCAGCACCGGCACCAGCAGCCCGGCGGTGACCATCCGGTACGCGCGGCCGCCGGCCGCCAGCGCCCCGGCGAACAGGGCCAGCGCCACCGCCAGCAGCGGACCACCGGCCAGCAGCGGGGTGCCGGCCGCCCGCCCGAGCACGAGCGGCACCAGCGCGCAGCCCGCCGCGACCGCGAGCGCGACGCCGTGCCCGATCCAGCCGAGCACCAGCCCGGCGAACACCGGGCCGGCCGGGGCGGGCCGCGGCACGGCGACCGGCCCCCCACCGGCCGCCGTTCCCCCGCTCCCCGCCGCCGGCCCGGGGTGGACCGGCCCCCCACCGGCCACCCCGCCCCGGCCGGGTTCCCCGCCGACGACCGGCGGTGCGGCCCCGGCCCAGCCCTCGTCGTCCACCCCAGGCGGAACGAGCGGAGGCCGGACCGGACCGTCGCCGGCCGGCACCGGCAGGACCCGGTTCCGCAGGACGACCACCACCACGAGGTCGCCCAGCGCCAGGCCGGTGAAAACCAGCGCCCAGCCGGCGGCCGACGGTTCGGCCGCAGCCGCGGCCAGCGGCAGCACGGGTTGCGCGGTCAGCAGCGCCGCGAACCACGGCACGGTGAGCCGGCTGAGCCGCCCGTACCCGGCCGCGACCGCCGCGCCGATCCCCCCGACCAGCGCGGCGTACCGGCTCCCCGGCCAGCCGGCCACCCCGAACAGATCCACCGACCAGACGGCGTACCCGTCGAGGAGCACCAGCAACAGCCCCACCGCGGCGATCGTCTCGGCGGTGCCGCGCAGCCCGCGCCGGTGCGCCACCAGCGGCACGGCGAGGGCGAGCGCGGTGAGGCCGAGCAGGATCAGGGCCCGCCCGCCGACCCCGAAGGCGGCCCAGGCGACCGCGGTGAAGACCACCGCCGCGGTGCCGAGCAGCAGTCCGCCGAGCACGAAGAGGAGGCCCTGCACGGTCCGCGTCGAGGTCTCCGCGCCGCCGGGCGGCACCGCGGCGGCCGGCACCGGGCGTGCCGGCGGCACCGACCCGACCGGGCCCGGCGGCGGCATCGACCCCGGGCGCGGCAGCGGGAAGTCCAGTCGGATCCGCGTGGCCAGCTCCGCCCGACGCTGCCGGGCCGCGCCGAGCCGGGCCGCCAGCTCCCGGTACGCGGCCAGGGCGTGCTCGACCTGCGGCGACAGCGTGACGATCTCCCGGTCCAACCGGATCACCTCGGCGGCCGGCGGGTACGGCGGGCGGCCGCAGCCGGGGCAACCGGAGGCCAGATCGGCGGGGGCGCCGCAGCCGGGGCAGGGGTAGCCGCTGTTCTCCACCCGGCCATCATGGTGACCGGGGGCAAGGGTGGCCCAGAGTAGGCGTACCTAGGGACGGGTGTGTTCGTGCACCCAGGCCGCGTAGTCGGGGTTGCCGCTCTCCACCCGGGTCACCAGGATCTCCGGCACCTCGTACGGGTGGTTGGCGCGGACCTGGTCGACCAGGGCGTCCAGGCGGTCCGGCGCGGTCTTGAACTGCACGGACCATTCGGCCGTGGTCTGGATCGCAGACTGCCACCAGTAGGTGCTGTCCAGCTGACCACCGACCTGGGCGCACGCCGCCACACGTCCGGCGACGGCCGCGGCCGCCAGCACGTCCGCGACCCGCCGGGCGTCCACCACCGTCGTCACCACGCAGATCTGCTCCACGAAGGCACGATACGTGGGGTTCCTGCCAGCTCGCTGTACCCGCACCGAGAGTGGTTCAGCCGGCGGCGACCCCGTTCCGGTTCGCCGCGATCCACCGGTCGATCCGGGCCCACCAGTCGAAGAGCCAGTCGATGCGTTCCTGCCGCCCGGTGGGGATCTCCTCCGGCGGCACCGACCAGAACCGCATCACGATCCGTTTGTCCATCGGCAGTTCCCGCCACACGTCGGTGACCGTGAGCATCCGGTCCAGCCCGGTGTGGGCGACGAAGACGACCCCGGCCCGCGGGGCGGCGTCCAGCGCGGCCAGCAGCCCACCCGGCTGCGGAGCGAGCACATGCTGCATCCGCTCGGCGCGCGACGCCATCCGTTCCAGCCCGAGCGCGCGCAGTCGGGCGATGGCCCGCAGCCGCCGGTTGGGGGTGAAGTTGCCGCCCTCCGGGAAGATCACGAACGCGTCGTCGCCGTCCAGGTCCGTGGCGAGGTGGCCGATCTGCGCGACCACCGCCTCCCGGCCGTCCGGCCCCGGCGCGATGAACCGGTTGGGCAGCCGATTGAGCAGGACGTCGATCGCCGGGTCCCACTGGAGGCTCTCCTTGAGCACGATCCGCGGTTCCCGGTGGTACCAGTTCACCAGCGCGTGGATCAGGATGAACGAGTCGCCGGGCCCGGCGTGCCGGCAGATCACCAGCTCGGGGCGGCCGGGCAGGGCGACGTCCAGCGCCGCGCCGACCACGTCGATGCGCAGTCGCAGCGCCCAACGGGCCTGCCAGAACAGCACCCGCAGGAACCAGCCGGCGAGCCGATAGTGCGCCCGCTGGAAGGCCGGTGAGCGCTTGCGTGCGCCGAAGCCGGAGGCCACCCAGAGCCCGAAGAGGGCGAGCAGCGCGGCGGCGTCCCAGACCAGGTAGACGGTGCCGATCCAGAGCAGCCGCAACGGTCGCAACCGGCCCGGCACCAGCGGCGAGGCGGCGAGCGCCAGCAACGCCCAGGCCGGCAGCGTGGCCACCACGGCGAGCGCGAGCAGCACCACGCCGGGGGCCAGCAGCAGCCGGCGTACCCACCGTGGCGGCAGCGGCATCAGCGTTCCAGCCGGGTGTCCAGATAGCGGCGGGAGGCGGTGTACGCCCGGCTGATCCGCCGTCCCACCGCCGCGATGTCGCGGTACGCCCACGGGCTGTCGTCGCGCGGCTCCAGCCCCCCGGTGGGCAGCACGTGCACCTCCACCCCGTCGGGCAGGGCCGCCATCTCCCGGGCGAACCGGTGCCGGCGGGCGATCTCGAAGGCCACCTGGGCGATCTCCCACGGTCGGCGGGGCGGGCTCAGCTCGCGCTCGATCCGCCCCACCTGGAGGACGAAGATCTGTTTGGCTCCGGCGGCGACGGCCTCCCCGACCGGGATGGAGTTCACCACCCCGCCGTCGATGTAGTGCTGGCCGTCGATCTCCTTCGGCGGCAGCAGTCCCGGCACCGAGGCGGAGGCGAGCACCGCCGGCACCACACGCCCGCTGTGGAACCAGTGCTCGGCCGCGCGCTCGATGTTCGCCGCGCAGCAGCGGAACGGCACCTTCAGATCGGCGAAGGTGGTCTCCTCGCCCAGCTCGTTCTCCAGCAGTCGGCGCAGCGGCCGGGGCGAGTGCAGGTGGGTACGGGCGGCGAAGCGGCGCAGCTGCCGGGCGACCGAGTCGCCGTACACCTCGCTCGCCTCGGGGGAGGCCCAGAGGCGGACCAGCCGGTCGGTGACCGCCTCGGTCGGGTCGGCGGCGACCAGGGCGCCGTTGACCGCGCCGATCGAGGTGCCGAGCACGAGGTCGGGCCGGATCCGGGCCCGGAACAGGGCACGAAGCATGCCCACCTCGACCGCGCCGAGCACTCCCCCGCCACCGAGCACGAACGCCACCGGACCGCCTGCCATGGCGTTCATCCTGGCACGCGGCCCGCAGGCGCCCCGCCGGTAGCCGGTCGGCAGGGCGGGCCCGTCAACCGGTGGCGGTCGCCGACGCGTGTGGGGCGGCTCCCCGGACCGGACACCCGTTGACATGCCGGACACGTTCCCGCAACCTGAAACCGCTCCCAAGCCAGGCAGGTGCGATGTGACGGCGTCACTGCAGGCCGGCAGCCTGCTGGCCCGCAGGTACCGGCTCATCGACCGGATCGGGGCCGGCGGCATGTCGGTGATCTGGCGTGCCCGGGACGAGGTGCTGGACCGGATCGTCGCGCTGAAGGTGCTCGCCCCCTCGCTCGCCGCCGACGCCCGGTTCCGGGACATGGTGCGCGAGGAGGCCCGCTCCGCCGCCCAACTGGTGCACCCACATGTCACCGCCGTGCACGACTACGGCGAGGCGGTGGCACCGGACGGCAGCATCACCTCGTTCGTGGTGATGGAGCTGCTCAGCGGCGAGGAGCTGGAACACCGGCTGACCGAGGGCCCGCTGCCCTGGCCGGAGGCGGTGGCGGTCGGCGCTCAGGTGGCCGAGGCGCTGGCCGCGGCGCACCGGCTCGGCATCGTGCACCGGGACATCACCCCGGCGAACGTGATGATGACCCGGGTCGGCGCCAAGGTGCTCGACTTCGGCATCGCCACCCGGGTCGGCGCCCCCGACGAGGACGAGGACGGCGGCACCTTCGGCACCCCGGCCTACGTCGCGCCGGAGCGGCTGGACGGGGCGCCGGCCCAGCCCGCCACCGACGTGTACTCGCTCGGCGTACTGCTCTTCGAGGCGCTGACCGGCCAGACGCCGTACCCGGCGGACACCTGGGAGCAGCTCGGTGTGGCGCTGGCCGAGGCCGAGCCACCGACGCTGGACGACCTACCCGGCCTGCCGGCACCGGTCGCGGACGTCTGCCTGCGCTGCCTGGCCCGCAACCCGCGCCGTCGGCCCACCGCGCGCCAGGTGGCCGCCGCGCTGCGCGACCATCTCCGGCCCGCCGACGCGCAGGCCGCCACCGTGCTGGCTCCGGCGGTGACCCTGCCGGCGCCGGCCACCCCGGGGTCGCCCAGGTCCGGGCCGGGGCAGGCCATTTCCTCCTCCGCCGAGCCCGACGGGTGTGCCGCCGTCTCACCCGGCACGGGCGCCGCCGTCCCACCTGGCGCGGGCGCCGCCGAGCCTGGCGCGGGCGCCGCTGCCCCACCGGCGCCCGGTGCGGACGGCCCGCGTCGGCGGACCGGCAACCGGCGGTTGCTGCCCCTGGTGGCGGCCGGCGTGCTGGTGGTCGCCGCCGCCGCGCTGCTGGCGTCCAGCCTGCTCCCGGACCGGCAGCCGTCCCCGGGGGGGCTGCCGACGGCCGGACCGCTGGTGATCCCCTCCGCGGCGCCGTCGAGCCGTGGCACGGCGTGGACGCCACCGCCGCCCAGCCCGACCCGATCGGCCTCGGCGACCAGCGGCGCCCCGCAGGTGCCGCCGGGCGGCGGCCTGGTCGAGGCGGCCAGCCGGGTGGACGGGCTGATCGAGGCGGGCCTGGCCGCCGGCCAGATCCGCGACGACGTCGGCGTCGATCTGCGCAACCTGCTGCGCACCGCCACCGCCGCGACGGGCGAGGACGCGCTGACCACCGCGGTGGACGGGCTCCGCACGAAGATCGGCGAGCGACAGCGCGAGGGCAGCATCAGCCCGGCGTACGCGAAACAGCTCGACGCCGCCGCCGCCCAGCTGACGGTCCGGGCCTGATCGATCAGTGGGCGGTGATCCGGGCGGGCTCCCGCTGTCCGAGCCGTACCGCCCGACTGGCCAGGAAGCTGCGGTACACCGACTCGTAGCCGAGGGCCATCCGCTCCACGGAGAAGTTCTCCGCGACGTGCGCCACGCAGTCGGCCGGGTCCAGGCGTGACGACTCGCGCAGCGCGGCCGGCAGCTCGTCCGGGTGGTCGCAGACCAGCCCGGTCAGCCCGGGGCGGACCAGCTCCGGTACGGCGCCCCGGCGCAGGGCCACCACCGGCGTACCGGTCGCCATCGCCTCCACCATCACCATGCCGAACGGCTCCTCCCACTGGATCGGCATGATCAGGCACCGGGCGTCGAGCAGCAGCCGCAGGGCCGCCTCCCGGTCGGCGTTCAGCACCAGGCTCACGTCGTCGTCCAGCAGCGGCTCGACCACCTGCTCGAAGTAGCGGCGTTCGGCCGGCTCGTTGCACTTGCCGGCCAGGGTGAGCGGCAGGCCGGCCACCCGACAGGCGTGGATCGCCAGGTCGGGGCCCTTGTCCGGGCTGAACCGGGCGAGCCAGAGCACCGGGCCGTGCCCCGGTGCCCGCTTGCGCGGGAAGTCCCGCAGCGGCATCGCGTTGTGCACCGTTCCCACCCAGGGGAGCCCGGGGTTCGCCCGGCGCTGGGCGTGCGAGATCGCCACCAGGCCCACCCCGTGGTCGGTGTCGCTGAGCACCGTGCCGTACTCCCCCACCGGGTTGCCGTGCACGGTGGCCACGGTGGGCACCGCCCGACGGCCGGCGACCAGCGGGCCGATCGTGGTGTGGTCGTGGATCACGTCGAAGTCGGCGGGGTCGATCAGGTGGTTGACCCGGGCCAGGTGAGCCAGCTCGGGCAGCGACTCGCCCAGCCGGTCGTACTGGAGTTCCGAACCGGTGGAGACGAAATCGGCGGCGGTGCCGTGGTCCCGGCCGGTGCCGAAGACGGTCACCGCGTGACCGTGGTCGACCAGTGCGTCCACCAGCCCAGCCACCACATGTTCCAGGCCGCCGTAGCCAGGCGGCGGCACCGACAGCCACGGGGGCACCACCATCGCGATCCGCAACGGCCGTGCCCGCGAGCGGTCCGACGGCTGGTGGTTCACGGCCACGAGTCCTCCCCGAGTGGTCCCTGGCGTACGTGATCGGCGACGCTTTCCCGGCGGGGCTGGCGGTAAACGGGCTCAGCCGGCCACCACGATCCGGTCGTGCACCTCGCGCACCCCCGGGGCGGCCCAGGCGGCCCGCTCCGCCTCCTCCCGCTGCCACCAGGAGCGGACCACCCCGTCGAGCACCACGGTGTCCCCGGTGAAGTGCACCTCGATCCGTTCCGTCCCGGTCCGCCGCAACAGCACCCGCTGCAGGTCACGGCGGTTCTGCTCGTCGCTGGAGGGGGTGGGCGGACTCACCTCGACCAGGTTGGTGACCCCGCGTACGCCGCGCAGCCGGCGCAGCTCCCGCTCGGCCGTACGCCGCTGGAACCCGTACTCCACCTCACCGCGGAGCATGACCCAACCGTCGGCGACGGTCACGTCCAGCCGCTCGGCGGGGACGAAGCTGTCCCACTCCAGCGCCCGGCTGGCCGCGATGGCGATGTCGGCGTCGGTACGCTCCTCGATCGCCGGCAGCCGTACCTCGAGGTCGCTGGCGACGGCCCGGACTCCCCGTACCCGGTGCGCGCAGCGCTCGGCCGCCCAGCGCCGGGCGTAGCTGTCCACCTGGCCGGTCAGCGTCACCACGCCAGCGGCGACGGTCACGCCGATCTCGGTCGGCCGGGTCTGCGCGTCCCAGTCGAGCTCGGCGAGCACGTCCCGCTGGATCTCCTGATCGGTTCGGACGGCGGCGGTGGTCGTCATGGCGTCCCCTCCCGTGCGGTTCCCGGTCCGTCGAGGGTGCCGCCGGACCGGGTGAGCCGGGCTCACCCGAACCGGGTGGGACACGAAAGCGGCGGCGGGTGACGGCGCCAACCCCCTTGGCTCCGTCACCCGCCGCCAGTGGAGGAGGCAGGTCTGTATTCGTTATGACGTTTCGGTGAGCGTCACGGTTGCCGTCTGGGTCGAACCGTTCCGCTTGAACTGCACGTCGACCCGGTCGCCGACCTTGCCCGACTGGACGGCGCCCACCAGGTCGTTCGAATCCTTGATCACCTTGCCGCCGAAGCTGGTGATCACGTCGCCGCGCTGGAGCCCGGCCTTCTCGGCGGCGCTGCCCGGGGTGACCGCGGCGATCAGCGCGCCACCGTCCTCGGCGGCGTTCACGCTGACCCCGAGCGACGGGTGGCTGACCTTCTCGCCGCGCTGGAGCTTCCCGGCGACGTCCTTGGCCTTGTTGCTCGGGATGGCGAAGCCGACGCCGATGTTGCCGTTGCTGCCCTGTCCGGCGGTGGCGATGGCGGTGTTGATGCCGATCACCTCGCCCCGGGTGTTGACCAGCGCGCCGCCGGAGTTGCCCGGGTTGATCGGGGCGTCGGTCTGGAGCAGGCCCGAGATCGAGCTGGCGCCCTGCCGCGGGTCCATCTGCTGCTGGCCGCCTTCGCCGGCCTGGATGGTGCGGTCGCGGGCGCTGAGGATGCCGGCCGTGACCGAGCCCTGGAGACCGAGCGGGCTGCCCAGGGCGAGGACCTGGTCGCCGACCTGCATCGCGTCGCTGTCGCCGAACTTGGCCGCCTTCAGGCCGCTCACCCCGTCGGCCTTGACCACCGCGAGGTCAGTCTTGGGGTCGGTGCCGACGATCTTGGCCTGGGCGATCTTGCCGTCGGCGAAGACCACCTTCACCGTGTCGCCGCTGGCGGAGGCGACCACGTGGTTGTTGGTCAGCACGTACCCGTCGGCGCTGAGGATCACCCCGGAGCCCTCACCGCTGTCCGTCATGATCGACACCACGCTGTCCTGGACGGAGGCGGCGATCTTCGGCAGGTCGGCACCGTTGATCACGGGCGCCGCCGAGTAGGTGCGGGTGATGGTGGTGCCCGAGTCACCCAGGGCGAGCGCGAGCGCACCGCCGGCCACCCCGGAGCCGAGCATCAGCGCCAGGGCGAGGGCCCCCACGCCGATGAACTTCCCCGCCCGGCTCGGGCGCGCCTGCGGCTGCGGGCCCCATGGCGGGACCGGCTGGCCGGGCTGGTGCGGCTGCGCGCCGGGATACGGCTGGTGGTGCTGGTACGGCGGGACCGGCCCGCCGGCGGGCGTCGGGTAGCCGGCGCCGTGGTGCGCGCCGGCGGCCCAGCCGCTGCTGTGCTGCTGCCCCCCGTACCAGGGGCCGGGCTGCTGCGGCTGCCCCGAGACCGGGTACGGCGGCGCGGGCGGCGGTGCCGTCGGCCGCGCGTACGGGCTGTCGGGGTGGGCCGGGGCATCGGTGCGAACGGCGTCCGCCGGCACATCGGTGCGGCCCGCGTCGGCCAGCACATCGGTGCGGCCGGCGTCGGCCGGCGCGTCGACGCGGCTTGCGTCAGGGACGGTCGGGGCGGCGGTCCCGGCGGCCGGGGAGTCGGCCGGAACCGGCGTGGCGGCCGGAGTGGGGGTGGCGTAGTCCGAGGGCACGCTCCCGGTGCGGGGCAGCTCGGCGGTGGGGTGCGACGGCTCGGCGTCGGCGGGAGCCGGCGACCGCTGCGGGTCGGTCTCGTGGTCGGTCATGGATCCACCTTCCCCTCTGGCACTGCGACCAGCCTGGAACACGGCTGAATGTTCTCTGAAAGTCACTCGCTCGACTCGGGCGCCTCGGGCAGCAGCGGCAGCTTGACCCGGAAGGTGGCCCCGCCGCCCGGTGTGTCGGCCACCTCGACCGTTCCGTGGTGCGCCGCCACCAGCGCGGCGACGATGGCCAGCCCCAGCCCGGTGCTGATCGGCCCGCCGGCCCGGCGGGTCCGCGCCGCGTCCACCCGGTAGAACCGCTCGAAGACCCGCTCGGCCTGCTCGGGCGTGAGGCCTGGACCGGTGTCCGCGACCTCGATCACGGCCAGGTTGCCGGCCTCGACCCGAAGCCGCAGGGTCACCGAGGCGTCCGACGGGGTGTGGGTGAGCGCGTTGGTCATCAGGTTGCCGATCACCTGCCGCAGCCGGGCGTCGTCACCGAGCACCACCAGCGGCCCGGCACCGGGCTCGATGTCCAGCTCGATCCGGCGCTCCGGGTCGACCGCCCGGGCCGCCTGCACCGCGTCGGAGGCCAGCACCGGCAGCTCCACCGGGGCGAGCGCGATCGGCCGTTCGCGGTCCATCCGGGCGAGCAGCAGCAGGTCCTCCACCAGCAGCCCCATCCGGGCCGCCTCGTCCTCGATCCGGCGCAGCAGGTCGGCGGTCTGCTCGGGCTGCCGAGCCGCACCCTGCCGGTAGAGCTCGGCGAAGCCCCGGATGGTGGTCAGCGGGGTCCGCAGCTCGTGCGAGGCGTCCGCGATGAACTGGCGCATCCGCTCCTCGGAGCGGCGGGCCCGTGCCTCGGAGGCCTGGGCCGCGAAGGCCGCGTCCCGGGCGCTGATCTCCGCACTGCGGGCCGCCGCCTCGGACGCCGCCCGCGCCGTGAAGGCCGCCTCGATCTGGGCGAGCATCGCGTTCAGCGCCCGGGAGAGCCGGCCCAGTTCGGAGGTCGGGAAGGCTTGACCCTCCTCCGGGTCGGGCACCCGACGGGTCAGGTCGCCGCCGGCGATGGCCGCGGCGGTCCGCTCGATCTCCACGAGCGGCTTGAGACTCGTACGCACGATCCCCGCGCCCAGCGACGCCAGCACGATCAGTACGGCTCCGCCGACCAGCAGGTCGATCCAGGCGAGCTGCTTGACCGCCTGGTCGACGTCGGTGATGTGCTGCCCTACCGCCAGCACCCGACCGTCCGACAATTCCTGGTAGAGCATCCGCCACCGCCGGCCGTCCTCGGCGCGGACGGTGAACGGATCGCCCTCCCGGTCGCGGAAGCCCGCCAGGTCACCTGGGATGGGCGGCAGGTCGTCCGATCGCAGGTTGCGGTCGTACCCGACGATGGCGGCTCGCCGAGCGTCGGCGAGCGCGACGACGTAGTCGGTGGGCAGCGTGGCCTCCGCCCTCCCGGCCTCCAGCTGTGGGACCGCCGGGCCGAGGTACGCGCTGGCGGCGCTCAGTTCACCGTCCACCTGCCCGATCAGGTAGTTGTGCAGGAAGTACGTGGTCAGCGAGCTGATCACCAGCAGCGCGGCGGCGACCAGGGCCAAGACCGAGGCGACCAGCTTGACTCGGAGCGGGATGGCCCGAAGTTGGCCCTTCGCCTCGTGGACGGCGTTCACGCCGCCGGCTTGCGCAGCACGTAGCCGACCCCGCGCAGGGTGTGGATCAGTCGGGGCTGGGTGTTGTCGACCTTGCGCCGCAGGTAGGAGATGTAGGACTCGACGATGTTGTCGTCACCCCGGAAGTCGTAGTTCCAGACGTGGTCGAGGATCTGCGCCTTGGACAGCACCCGGTTGGCGTTCAGCATCAGGTAGCGCAGCAGCTTGAACTCGGTCGGCGACAGCTGCACCCGCTGGCCGGCCCGGTGCACCTCGTGGGTCTCCTCGTCCAGCTCCAGGTCGGCGAAGGTGAGCCGGGAGGGGACCTGCTCGCCGGTGGCGGTGCGCCGCAGCACCGCCCGGATCCGGGCGGTCAGCTCCTCCAGGCTGAACGGCTTGGTGACGTAGTCGTCACCGCCCAGGGTCAGCCCACGGATCTTGTCGTCGGTGGCGTCCCGCGCGGTCAGGAAGACCACCGGGGTGCGCGTCCCGCCCTCGCGGAGCAACCGGATGACCTCAAACCCGTCAAGGTCGGGCAGCATCACGTCGAGCACGACCAGGTCGGGCCGGTGGTCCTTGGCGGCGTTCAGCGCGGCGCTGCCGCTCGTCGCGGTGGCGACGTCGAAGCCCGCGAAGCGCAAGCTCGCGGAGAGCAGTTCGAGGATGTTGGGATCGTCCTCGACGACGAGCAGTCGAGCCTCGGTCTGGGTAGCCGCCATGGCACCCATCATCCGCGTTCTGCCTGCGGCCGTGCTGGGCGGATGCTGGAAACAACCTGTGAGCCGGCCCAGCCCTGACCGACGGCTCAGCGGAGCAGCCGGCGCAGCCCGTCCAGTGCTCCGTCGAGCAGCCGGATCGCCGTCCGGAGCTGGGTCTCGGTGAGTCGGCCGGCGCGGACCAGTGTGCCCACCTCACCGGTGAACGCGGCGAGCCGCTGGTCGAACTCGGCGATCAGGGGCGACTCGGGGCGCGTCGCCGTGCCGCCGCCGGCGGCGGGTCGGATCGGCGGCTCCCAGCGGGCCTGCCGGGTCTGCCGGGCCGCCTCGCGCAGCTCCCGCTTGAGGTCGCGGACCGAGCCACGTACCTCGCTCCGGATCTCGCCGGCCAGGGCGGAGAGGTCCTCGACGGAGGCCGTGATGTCCGATTCCAGGGTGGCCAGCTCGTCGGCGCGCTGCCGCAGCTCGGCGCGGCCCGGCTCGGTGATCTCGTACACCTTGCGGCCACCGGCGGCGGTGTGGCTGACCAGCCCCTCGACCTCCAGGCGTTGCAGCCGGGGGTAGATGGTGCCGGCGCTCGGCGCGTACAGGCCGAGGAAGCGGTCCTCCAGCAGCCGGATCAGCTCGTAGCCGTGCTTCGGGCCGTCATCGAGGAGCTTGAGCAGATAGAGCCGGAGCCGGCCGTGACTGAACACGGCGGTCACGGCAGCTCCTCCAGGTCGTCGGCGTCCTCGACCGGTCGGGCGAGCAGGGCGATGCTGCCGGACGTCGCGGACGCCCAGAGCTTACCGCCGCCCGCGCCGAGGACGCCGTGGCTGTCCTTCACCGCGCCCAGCCCGGCGTGACCCCGCACCTGGGGGAAGCCGCTGGTGATCCGGCCGGAGACGGTGTGCAGGTCGACGGTGAGATCGCTGTCCTCGCGGACCCGCACGGTGATGCTGCCGGAGATGGCGCTGAGCCGGATCTCGCTGCCCCGGGGGTTGTCCAGGTCGCAGGTGATCGAGCCGGAGACGGTGTGGGCGTGCACGCGGCCGGGGGCGCTGTCGGCGAGGATCACCTCGCCGGAGACGGTCTCCAGGCTCAGGTCACCGGCGACACCGAGCGCCTCCACCGGACCGGAGGTGACCTTGGCGGTGGTCCGGCCGCGCAGCCCCATCAGGGTGATCTGCCCGGAGGTGACGTCGACCTGGGTGTCCCGGCGCAGGCCGGAGGCGACCAGCGAGCCGTCCACCAGCCGCAGGTCGGCCACCGCGTCGGCCGGCACCGCGACGGAGACCTCGGCGCGGAACCGGCGACCGAGCTGGCCGAGCCACCAGAGGACCCCCGCCCAGCGCGGGTGCCGCTCGTGCCCGATGAACAGGCGACCGTCACGGTGCTCCACGATGACCGGCCGGCGGCTGACCCGGGTGACGTCGATCCGGGCCGGGCCGTCGGTGGCGACCACGTTGAGCCGGCCACTGATCAGTCGTACGTCGAGCCGGGTGACCGGCCCGTCCACGGTGAGCCGTTGCGGGCTGTCGACCTTCCAGCTGACCATGGCGTTCTCCCCTCGGTGACGCGCCGATACATGGCGCGTCGAGCAACGAGAGGAGCATAACGCGATACATCGCGACTGAACAAGACTGTGTCGCGACTCTGTCAGGCCGCCCGGTCCAGCGCCGCCGCACCGACGGGCGTCGGCAGGAAGTCGCCCACCAGTGTGAGCCGGGGCACCGGCCGGACCGGGGCCAGGTGGATCGCCGACTCGGCGGCGCGGGCCAGCACCCGCCGGTCCGCGTCGCGGGCCGGGTGCAGCGCGGCGGCCACCACCACCGACACGGTCAGGTCCCGGGCGGCCAGCACCCGGCGTACCGACTCCCAGAGCGTCTCCTCGCCGAGGAAGGCGGCCAGGGTGGTCGGGTCGCCGGCCGACCGGTAGGCGAGGCGCAGCGGCACGACCGGCACGCCGGCGTCCACCGCGGCCTGGAACATCGCCGGTCGGAACCCCCGCCCGGGTCGGCAGTCGGCCGCCTCGCCGCACCAGGTCGTCCCCTCGGGGAAGACCGCCACCGGGTGACCGCCGCGCAGCGCGGCAGCCACCCGGGCGACCGTGGCCGGCAGGTTCCGCGGTCGGGACCGATCCACGAAGACCGTGCCGGCAGCGGCGGCCAACGGCCCCACCACGGGCCAGTCCCGCACCTCCCGCTTGGCGAGCAGCCGGGCCGGTGCGACCGAGAGCACCGCGAGGATGTCCAGCCAGGAGACGTGGTTGGCGACCAGCAGAGCCTGTCGGCGCGGCAGCCGGCCCCGGACCAGCAGCCGCACCCCCAGGACACGCAGCGTCCCCCGGGCCCAGCCGCGCAGCGCGGCCCGCCGGCCCCGAGCGGGCAGCAGCGGCAGCAGTACGGCCAGCCCGGCCCCGGCGAGCAGCATCCCGACCACACCCAGCAGCCGCCCCACCCGGCGTGGGAACGACACGTCCGGTCCGGCAGCGGCCGGCAGGCACCGCGGTCCGCAGCCCGAGGCGGGGCGCCACAGCTCACCGGTGGTCACGACGGCTCCCCGCCCAGGAAGTGCCGCAGGTAACGGGGGTTCATCCGGTCCAGCGAGAACAGCACGTAGAAGTCGGCGCAGCCGAAGTCCGGGTCGTACGCCGGTTCCCCGCAGACCCACGCGCCGAGCCGCAGGTAGCCACGGAGCAACGGGGGGACCAGCGCGCGGCGCTCGGCCGGCGGCAAGTTTGCCGGGTCGACGGCGGCGGGCGCCTCGGCGAACCACGGGCGGCGGGGCGCCACCCGCAGCGGGGGCGGGGCGAGGTGCCGGGCGGCGACCTGGCCCCACACCTCGGCGACGGCCGTCCCGCCGTCGGCCACCGGCACCGAGGCACAGCCGCCGAGCCAGCGCGACCCGCGCAGGTGCAGGTATCGGGAGATCCCGGCCCACATCAGGTTGATCACCGCGCCGGAGCGGTGGTCCGGATGCACGCAGGACCGGCCCGCCTCGACCAGGTCGTCCCGGAGCGGGGCCAACGCGGTCAGGTCGAACTCGTCCTCGGCGTACCGGCGGTCGGTGCGCCCCGGGGGCAGCAGCCGGTAGGTGCCGACCACCTCGTCGGTGCCCTCCCGCAGCACGACCAGGTGGTCGCAGTGGGCGTCGAACTCGTCGGTGTCGAGCCCGACCGCCCCAGGGTGCAGGGTCGCGCCGAGTTCGGTGGCGAACACCTCGTGGCGCAGGCGTTGCGCGGCCGCGACCAGAGCCGGGTCGTCGGCGATCAGCAGGGTGTAACCGCTGGTCGTGAGGGGGGTGCCAGCGGCGTGTAGAACGGCCATGGATATCTGTGTAGGTGGCGTGGGTTGCCGCTCCCGGGGATGAGGGGTGTCGATCCGGTGAACGCCAGTCGGCGCTCCGGTCCCGGCTCCCACCTGCGGCGGGTCGCGCGGTGTGACGCCGGCCACCGGTGCCGGGCGACGGGTGAACGGCGTGCGAGGCTGCCGGAGCGGGTCCGGCGACGCGGCCGGTGCCCGGACCATCCTCGGAGGACAGCATGATCATCGAGTCCCGCCACCACGGCCCCGCCGGCTCCGGCAACGGTGGCTGGAGCGCCGGGATCTTCGCGGCTGCGGTCGACGACCGGGGGCCGGTGGAGGTCACGCTGCGCAAGCCGCCTCCGCTGGAGACCCCGCTGGCCGTGGTCGACGGCGCGGTCCTCGACCCGGACGGCCAGCTGATCGCGCAGGTCCGCCGGGTCGACGAGTTCACCGCCGTGGTCCCGCCGGTGGACGCGCCGACGGCCGAGATCGCCGCGAAGGCGTACGCCGGGCTGGTGGACCACCCCTTCCCCGGCTGCTACGTCTGCGGACCGGAGAACCCGGAGGGACTACGGATCTTCCCGGGCCCCCTGCCGGACGGGCGGACCGCCGCCCCGTTCCGCGCCCCGGCCGAGGTGGTGCCGGCGACGGTCTGGGCAGCGCTGGACTGTCCCGGCGGCTGGGCGGTGATCGCGCCCGGCCGCCCGTACGTCCTGGGTCGGATCGCCGCGGTGGTCACGGCGCTGCCGCGCCCCGGCGACGAGTGCGTGGTGACCGGCGCCATGATCGGGGGTGAGGGGCGCAAGGCCGAGGTCCACTCGAGCCTCTACGGCCCCGACGGTGCCCTGCTCGGATACGCCCGGGCCACCTGGATCGCGCTGCCTGCGGCCTGACGTCTCCTCCCTGAGGACGATCGCCTCCTGCCAGCGACGGAGAAGGGCGTACCCGTCCCGCCCGATTGACCGGGTTGCGCGAGGTTGTCAGGCTGTCCCACGGCGCCGCCGCAAACGGCGTCCCCACCGGCGCGCCCGCGCGCCGTGCCAGGAGAGGAGAAAGATGTCCGACGGGCAGTGGAGCCCCAGCGCCGGGACCGGTCAGATCGTGGTGTCCGGACTGACGAAGCAGTACAAGAACGTCCGGGCGGTCGACAATCTGTCCTTCACCGTCCAGCCGGGGCGGGTGACCGGCTTCCTCGGCCCGAACGGCGCCGGCAAGACGACCACCCTGCGCATGCTGCTCAACCTGGTCACCCCGACCGCCGGCCAGGCCACCATCGGCGGCCACCGGTACGCCGACCTGGCCGACCCGCTGCGGTCGGTGGGCGCGGTGCTGGAGGCGTCCAGCGCGCACAAGGGCCGCACCGGGATCAACCACCTGCGGGTGATCTGCGCGGCGGCGGGCCTGCCCCGCCAGCGGGCCGACGAGGCCCTCGCGCTGGTCGGGCTCACCCCGGCCGCGAAGCGCAAGTTCAAGGGCTACTCGCTGGGTATGAAGCAGCGGCTCGGCATCGCCGCCGCGATGCTGGGCAACCCGCAGGTGCTGATCCTCGACGAGCCGGCCAACGGCCTCGACCCGGAGGGCATCCGCTGGATGCGCGGCTTCCTCAAGGGGCTGGCCGCCGAGGGGCGGACGGTGCTGGTCTCCAGCCACCTGCTCTCCGAGATGCAGCTGCTCGCCGACGACGTGGTGATCATCGCGGCCGGCAAGCTGGTCCGGCAGGGGCCGGTGGACCAGGTGATCGGCTCGATGACGCACGGCACCCGGGTGCGGGTACGCACCCCGCAGGCCGAGGAGCTGGCCACGGCGCTGCGCGAGCAGTCGGCCACGGTCGACGCCGACGGTCACGGCGCGCTGCTGGTGTCTGGGGTGGACGCGCCGACCGTCGGCCGGGTTGCCCTGGCCACCAAGGTGGAGCTGCACGAGCTGACCACCGAGCGCCCCGACCTGGAGGGGGTCTTCCTGGAGCTGACGGCCGGAAAGGCGGAGATCCGATGAACCTGGTCCGTTCCGAGCTGCTCAAGATCCGTACGACCAGCACCTGGTGGATCTTCGGCCTGATCACCCTGCCGCTCTGGGCCCTCGCCCTGTTCTTCAACTGGCTGCAGACCGAAGCCCTGACCAGCGGAAACCTGGGCGATGTGCCGGCCGAGCAGGCCGACCAGGTCCAGGCGGTCTCCACCGCGGACAGCCTGGCCGCCAACCTCTACACCAACGGCCAGTTCTTCGGCCTGCTCATCGTGATGCTGCTCGGCATCGTCGTGGTGACCAGCGAGTTCTTCCACCAGACGGTGACCACGACGTTCCTCACCGCGCCGCACCGCACCGCGGTGATGCTGGCCAAGCTGGCCGCCGCCGGCGTGCTGGCCCTGCTGTTCTGGCTGGCTACCACGGTGCTCAACCTGGCCATCGCCCCGCTGGTGCTGAACGCGGTGGACGTCGGCTCCCACCTCGGGAGCGGGGCCGTGTGGCGGGCGATCGCCCTCAACGGGCTGGCCTACCTGCTCTGGTCGGTGCTGGGCGTCGGGATCGGCGTGCTCATCCGCAGCCAGATCGGCGCCACGGTGACCGGCATCCTGCTCTACCTGGGCGGCACCATCGGCGCCGCCATCGCGATCAGCCTGCTGGCCCAGAAGTTCGGCGAGTGGATCAACAAGCTCCAGCTGCTGGTCCCCTCGCTGGCGTCGAGCCTGATGGTGAGCGGGGCCGAGATCCCTGGCAACCCGCCCCGCTGGGCGGGGGCCGCGGTGCTGATCGGGTACGCCGTCGTGACCGGCGTGATCGGGGTGCTGACCATCCGGCGACGCGACATCTCCTGAGTCGCATCCCCGACCGGGCCCCGGGCGGTGGCGTTTCGTCACTGTCCGGGGCCTTTCGTCCCATAGCAGGTCTCGATGGAACACGTGGCGGTTGCGGCACTTCTGGCATCTTCTGTGAAACGCAACACCAGCCGGAGGCGAGAATGCCTGCGACATTCGCACGGCGTAGCCTGGGAGCCGTCCTCCGCGCCCACCGCAATCGGGCATCGGAGGACACCGCGTGACATTACGAACCCGCGTGAAAGAGGCGATCAGCGGACGTGTCGACCCAGCAGACTTCGCAGGAGAACCCACTGGCGGGTTTCGGCCCGAACGAGTGGATCGTCGAGGAGATGTACCAGCGCTACCTCGCCGACCCCTCGAGCGTGGACCCGGCCTGGCACGACTTCTTCGCCGACTACCGGCCGGGCCCGGGTGCCGCGACTCCGCGCCCCGACGGCAAGGCCGCGCCGGCCGTGCGCCCGGAGCCGGGTGAGCAGCAGGAGGCCGTTGCCAGCGTCGCCGAGAAGCCGGCCAGGCCGGCCCCCGCCGCCAAGGCCGCCCCGGCGAAGCCGGCGCCCAAGCCGGTGGAGAAGCCCGCCGCCAAGCCGGCCGCGCCGGCGAAGCCGGCCGCCAAGGCCCCGGCCGTGAGCGCCGCCGGCACCACCCCGCTGCGCGGGGTCGCCGCCAAGATCGTGCAGAACATGGACGCCTCACTCGCCGTGCCGACCGCCACGAGCGTCCGCGCGGTCCCGGCGAAGCTGCTGGTGGACAACCGCATCGTCATCAACAACCACCTTGCCCGTGGTCGTGGCGGCAAGGTGAGCTTCACCCACCTGATCGGGTACGCGATGGTCCGGGCGCTGGTCGAGCACCCGGAGATGAACAACTCCTACGCCGAGGTCGACGGCAAGCCGGCGATGGTCCGCCCGGAGCACGTCAACCTGGGCATCGCCATCGACCTGGCCAAGCCGGACGGCAGCCGCACCCTGGTGGTGCCCTCCATCAAGGCCTGCGAGCAGATGGACTTCCGGAAGTTCTGGCAGGCGTACGAGGACGTGGTCCGGCGCGCCCGCCGCAACGAACTGACCATGGACGACTACTCCGGCACCACCATCTCGCTGACCAACCCGGGCGGCATCGGCACGGTGCACTCGATCCCGCGCCTGATGCAGGGCCAGAGCGCCATCATCGGCGTCGGCGCCATGGAATACCCGGCGCCGTACGAGGGCATGAGCGAGGCCACCCTGGCCGAGCTGGCGGTCAGCAAGGTCATCACGCTGACCAGCACGTACGACCACCGGATCATCCAGGGCGCGCAGTCCGGCGAGTTCCTCAAGGTGATGCACGAGCTGCTGCTCGGCGAGCGCGGCTTCTACGACGAGGTCTTCACCTCGCTGCGCCTCCCGTACGAGCCGGTGCGCTGGATGCGGGACGTGGCCGTCAGCTCCGAGGGCCAGATCAACAAGACCGCGCGGGTGCACGAGCTGATCCACGCGTACCGGGTGCGCGGCCACCTGATGGCCGACACCGACCCGCTGGAGTTCACGATCCGCAAGCACCCGGACCTGGACGTCCTCCAGCACGGGCTGACCCTGTGGGACCTTGACCGGGTCTTCCCGGTCAACGGCTTCGCCGGCAGGCAGCGGATGAAGCTGCGCGAGATCCTCGGCGTGCTGCGCGACTCGTACTGCCGCCGGGTCGGCATCGAGTACATGCACATCCAGGACCCGGAGGAGCGGCGCTGGATCCAGGAGCGGATCGAGCGCAAGTACGAGAAGCCGACCCCCGACGAGCAGAAGCACGTGCTCAACCGGCTCAACGCCGCCGAGGCGTTCGAGACCTTCCTGCAGACCAAGTACGTCGGCCAGAAGCGCTTCTCGCTGGAGGGCGGCGAGTCGCTGATCCCGCTGCTCGGCGAGGTGCTGGAGGGCTCCGCCGAGGCCGGGCTGGACGAGGTCGTCATCGGCATGGCCCACCGCGGCCGGCTCAACGTGCTGGCCAACATCGTCGGCAAGCCGTACGAGAAGATCTTCTCCGAGTTCGAGGGGCACCTCGACCCGCGTTCCACGCAGGGTTCGGGCGACGTGAAGTACCACCTCGGCCAGAACGGCAAGTTCACCACGCCGAACGGCGAGCACGCGGTCAAGGTGTCGGTGGTGGCCAACCCGTCGCACCTGGAGGCCGTGGACCCGGTGCTGGAGGGCATCGTCCGGGCCAAGCAGGACCGGATAGACCTCAAGCTGGAGGGCTACACCGTGCTGCCGCTGGCGGTGCACGGTGACGCCGCCTTCGCCGGCCAGGGTGTGGTCGCCGAGACGCTCAACCTGTCCCAGCTGCGCGGATACCGCACCGGCGGCACGGTGCACGTGGTGGTCAACAACCAGGTCGGCTTCACCACCGCCCCGGAATACAGCCGGTCCAGCCTCTACAGCACCGACGTCGCCCGGATGATCCAGGCGCCGATCTTCCACGTCAACGGCGACGACCCCGAGGCCGTCGTCCGGGTGGCCCGGCTCGCCGTCGAGTACCGGCAGGCGTTCAACAAGGACGTCGTGATCGACATGGTCTGCTACCGCCGGCGCGGGCACAACGAGGGCGACGACCCGTCGATGTCCAACCCGCAGATGTACAAGATCATCGACTCGAAGCGGTCGGTCCGGAAGCTCTACACCGAGGAGCTCATCGGGCGGGGTGACATCACCGTGGAGGACGCGGAGGAGCTGCTGCGCGACTACCAGGCGCAGCTGGAGCGGGTCTTCAAGGCCACCCGGGACGCCGCCACCACGCCGCGCCAGCTCAGCCGGCCCCGCCGCGAGAACGAGCCGGAGCCGCAGGTCGACACCGCCACCGATGCCGCCGTGGTCAAGGCGATCGGCGAGGCGCACGTCAACCTGCCGGAGGGCTTCACCCCGCACAAGCGGATCCAGCAGCTGCTGGACCGGCGGGCCAAGATGTCCGTCGAGGGCGGCATCGACTGGGGCTTCGGCGAGATCATCGCGTTCGGCGCGCTGCTGCACGACGGGGTCACCGTCCGGCTCGCCGGGCAGGACTCCCGCCGCGGCACCTTCGTCCAGCGGCACGCCTCGATCGTCGACTCGAAGACCGGCGACGACTACCTTCCGCTGGCGTCGCTCACCGGCGACGGCGAGCGGTCCCGCTTCTTCGTCCACGACTCGCTGCTGTCCGAGTACGCCGCCATGGGCTTCGAGTACGGCTACTCGGTGGAGAACGTCAACGCGCTGGTCTGCTGGGAGGCACAGTTCGGTGACTTCGTCAACGGCGCCCAGTCGGTGATCGACGAGTTCATCTCCTCCGGCGAGGTGAAGTGGGGCCAGCGCTCCGCGGTCACCCTGCTGCTGCCGCACGGCCACGAGGGCCAGGGCCCGGACCACACCTCCGGCCGCCCGGAGCGGTTCCTGCAGCTCTGCGCCGAGGACAACATGCGGGTGGCCATCCCGACCACCCCGGCGAACTACTTCCACCTGCTGCGTCGCCAGGCCCTGTCGCCGAAGCGCAAGCCGCTGGTGGTGTTCACGCCGAAGTCGCTGCTGCGGCACAAGCTCTGCGTGTCGCCGGTGGAGGACTTCACCTCGGGCACCTTCGAGCCGGTCCTGCGGGACACCGCCGCTCCCGCGCCGGAGCAGGTGAAGCGGGTGCTGCTCTGCTCGGGCAAGGTCTACTACGACCTGTTCCAGGCCCGGCAGGAGCGGGGCGTCACGGACACCGCGATCATCCGGATGGAGCAGCTCTACCCGCTGCCCGTCGAGGAGATCCGGGCCGCCCTGGCGCAGTACCCGAACGCCGAGGACTTCGCCTGGGTCCAGGAGGAGCCGGCCAACCAGGGTGCCTGGTCGTTCGTCGCGCTCAACCTGCTCGAGCACCTCAGCGACGTGCGGCTGCGCCGCATCTCCCGCCCGGCCGCCGCCGCCCCGGCGGTCGGCTCCGCGAAGATGCACGAGGTCGAGCAGGCCGCGCTGATCGAGGCGGCTCTCCCCCGCCCGTGACCTGACCGCACCGCCAGCACCGGGGCAGCGACCGTACGACGGCCGCTGCCCCGGCCTCGTGTGGCGGCCCCACTTCCTGAGAGGACGGACCATGTACTTCACCGACCGTGGCATCGAGGAGCTGGTCGAGCGCCGAGGCGACGAGCAGGTCAGCCTGGAGTGGCTGGGCGAGCGGCTGCGCGACTTCGTCGACCTGAACCCCGAGTTCGAGACCCCGATCGAGCGCTTCGCCACCTGGCTGGCCCGGCTGGACGACGAGGACGACGAGTAGGTCGGTGACCGCGGCCCGGGTTCAGTGGGCCGCGGCCCCGATCAGGCGCAGGTACCGCACGACGGCCGCCGTCGTGCGCTCGGCGTCGCCGGTGGCCAGCAGATCGAGCAGGGCACCGCGCAGCACCGCCAGGCCGAGGGCCGGATCCCGATCGCCGGCGCCGGGGCCGCCGTCGCCCCCACCCTGGACCTCGGCGAGCAGCCGGAGCCAGTCCGCCACCGTCTGCCGGGCGAATCCCGCCCACGGTCCCTCCGGCTCGCTGAGCGAGCGGGCGTACGCCTGGGCCCACAGCACCAGCATCGGACGATGGGCCGGATCCACGAGCCATCCCCAGGTCGTCCGCACCGCCCCCGCGAAGTCGTCCGGGCCCCCCGCCGGGCGGATCTGCCGGAGCGCGGCCAGCTCGTCGGACCTGGCCCGCGCGAGCAGGGCCCGGATCAGCTCCTCCTTCGAGCCGAAGAGAAACAGCAGGACCCGGGGGCTGGACCCGATGGCGGCCGCGAGCGGGCGGAGGGACAGCTCCGCCAGCCCGTGCTCCATCACGTACCCGTACGCCCGCTCCAGCAGTTCCTCGCGGCGGGCGCTGGGGGGTCGCTCTCGCTGGCTCACAGCGCTACTCTGCCACTGAAACGACTGTTTCAG
Organism: Micromonospora sp. SL4-19; assembly: GCF_047921475.1. NCBI lineage: Bacteria > Bacillati > Actinomycetota > Actinomycetes > Micromonosporales > Micromonosporaceae > Micromonospora > Micromonospora sp. SL4-19. The sequence continues at coordinate 235,043 of NZ_JBLROB010000004.1, read as the reverse complement.
TTGGGAGGGTACCGATGAGCGAGGAGATCCTCATTCGTCCACTGAACCGTCCCGGTGACCTCGGCTGGGTGGTGCTGGCCCACGGCGAGCTGTACGCCGCCGAATTCGGCTGGGACACCAGCTTCGAGGCGCTCGTGGCGCGGATCGTCGCCGACTACGCGGCCGGCCACGACCCGGCACGGGAGGCCGCGTGGATCGCCGAGCTCGACGGTGAGCGGGTGGGCTGCGTCTTCTGCGTGGCGGCGGACGACCGGACGGCGCAGCTGCGGATCCTGCTGGTCGACCCCGCGGCCCGGGGACGGCGCCTCGGCGGCCGGCTCGTCGACGAGTGCCTCGCCTTCGCCCGGCGCGCGGGCTACACCCGGATGCGGCTCTGGACCAATCACCCCCTGGTCGCCGCCCGTCGGATCTACCTCTCCCGTGGCTTCTGCCTGGTCCGGGAGGAACCACACCACAGCTTCGGCACGGACCTGACCGGGCAGGTGTACGAACGGGAGCTGGAGCCGGCCGACGTGGTGTCCGAACCGGCCACCGGACCGGCCGTGCCGGCACCCTCGTGACCGCCGAGCGGGCCGTCGGCCCCGGGCCCAAGGACCCGGGCGGGGTGCGGTGCGATCTTGTAGCGTGAGGTCGTGGCGCGCAGCGTGTACCTCACCAGCGTGGGGTCGGGTGGGGGCAAGTCGACGGTCGCGCTCGGGCTGGCCGAGCTGCTGTCCCGGCAGGTCGAGCGGATCGGTGTGTTCCGGCCGCTGGTTCCCGGCACCGACCCCGACCCCATCCTCGCCCTGCTCACCGAGCGCTACCGGGTGGAGCTGCCGGTCGACGAGCTGTACGGCTCGACGTACGCCGAGGCCACCGCGTTGGTCGCGGACGGCCGGCGGGAGGAGTTGATCTCCCGGATCGTCGCCCGCTACCGGGAGGTGGAGCGGCGCTGTCCGGCGGTGGTCGTGGTCGGCAGCGACTTCGCCGACGGGGACGGCGCCGGCCCGCGCGAGCTGGCGTTCAACGCCCGGCTGGCCACCGAGTTCGGCAGCGTGGTGGTGCCCGTGGTCGACGGATTCGGCCAGCAGCCGGAGGCGATCGCGGCGGCGGTACGCGGGGCGTACCACGACCTGGGGGACCTGGGCGCGACCGTGGTGGCGGTGGTCGCCAACCGGGTGCCCGGATCGATGACGCTGCCCGAACTGCCCGTCCCCGCGTACGCGATCCCGGAGGTCCCGGCCGTGTCGGCGCCGACGGTGGCCGAGGTGGCGGCGGCGCTCGGCGCCACCCTGCTCTCCGGCGACGACGCCGCCCTCGACCGGGACGTGCTCGACTACGTGGTGGGAGCGGCGCACGTGCCCACCCTGCTGGACCACCTGACCGACGGGGCGCTGGTGATCACCCCCGGCGACCGGGCCGACCTGCTGGTGGCCGCGGGCGCCGCGCACGTGGCCGGGCAGGTCTCCCTGGCCGGCATGGTGCTCACCCTCGGCGAGCAACCCGACCCACGGGCAATGCGGCTGGTCGAGCGGCTGAGCACCGGCCTGGCCGTCCTCTCGGTGACCAGCGACAGCTACCACACGGTCGAGGCGTCCAGCCACATCGAGGGCCGGCCCAGCGTGGCGAACCCGCGCAAGGTGGAGGCCGCGCTCGGCGCCTTCGAACGCTGCGTGGACACCGTCGACCTGGCCCGCCGGCTGCGGGTCAGCCGCTCCGAACGGGTCACCCCGCTGATGTTCGAGAACGACCTGATCGACCGGGCCCGGGCACAGCGCCGGCGGCTCGTGCTGCCGGAGGGCGCGGAGGAGCGCATCCTGCGTGCGGCGGAGATCCTGCTGCGCCGCGGCGTCGCCGACCTCACCCTGCTCGGCCGCCCCGACGACATCGCCCGGCGCACCCGGGAGCTGGGCATCGACGTCGGCGACGCGCAGGTGGTCGACCCGGTGACCAGCCAGTGGCGGGACGAGTTCGCCGCCGAGTACGCGAAGCTCCGCGCGCACCGGGGGCTGAGCCTCGAACTGGCCTACGACATCGTGGCCCAGCCCAACTACTTCGGCACCATGATGGTGCAGACCGGGCACGCCGACGGCATGGTCTCCGGCGCCACCCACACCACCGCGGCCACCATCCGGCCGGCCTTCGAGATCATCCGGACCGTGCCGGGCGTCTCGGTGGCCTCCAGCGTCTTTTTCATGCTGCTCGCCGACCGGGTGCTGGTCTACGGCGACTGCGCGGTGAACCGGGTCCCGGACGCCGCCCAGCTCGCCGACATCGCCATCTCGTCGGCCGACACGGCGGCCCGGTTCGGCGTCGAGCCGCGGGTGGCGATGCTGTCGTACTCGACCGGCGGCTCCGGCTTCGGAGCGGACGTGGAGAAGGTCGCGGTGGCCACCGAGCTGGTCCGGGAACGCCGGCCGGAGCTGCTGGTCGAGGGCCCGATCCAGTACGACGCGGCGATCGACCCGCAGGTCGCGGCCACCAAACTGCCGGACAGCCCGGTGGCGGGGCGAGCGACCGTGTTCATCTTCCCGGACCTGAACACCGGCAACAACACGTACAAGGCGGTGCAGCGGTCGGCCGGCGCGGTGGCGGTCGGCCCCGTCATGCAGGGCCTGCGGCGCCCGGTCAACGACCTCTCCCGGGGCGCCACCGTGCCGGACATCGTCAACACGGTGGCGATCACCGCCATCCAGGCCGCCGCGTCGTCGGAGGAGGTCGCGTGACCGACCGGATCCTGGTCCTCAACTGCGGGTCGTCGTCGGTGAAGTACCGGCTGTACGACGGCGAGGAGGTCCGTGACAAGGGCACCGTCGAGCGGGTCGGCGAGCCGGGCGGTGGGCCGGCCGACCACGAGAGCGCGGTCCGGGAGATCATCGACCGGCTCGACCTGGACGGGCTGGCCGGGGTCGGGCACCGGGTGGTGCACGGCGGCCGGAAGTTCAGCGAGCCGGTGCTGCTCGACGACGCCGTGATCGCCGCGATCGAGGACCTGGTGCCGCTCGCCCCGCTGCACAACCCGGCCAACCTGGCCGGGATCCGGGTGGCCCGGGAGGCGTTGCCGGACACCCCGCAGGTCGCCGTCTTCGACACCGCGTTCCACCACACGCTGCCCGAGGCCGCCGAGACCTACGCCATCGACCGGGATCTCGCCGAGCGGTACGGCATCCGCCGGTACGGCTTCCACGGCACCTCGCACGCGTACGTCTCACGGCGCACGGCGGAACTGCTCGGCCGGCCGTACGCGGAGCTGAACACGATCACCCTGCACCTGGGCAACGGGGCGAGCGCCTGCGCGGTCCGCGGCGGGCGGAGCGTGGCCACGTCGATGGGCATGTCCCCGCTGCAGGGCCTGGTCATGGGCACCCGCAGCGGCGACCTCGACCCGACGGTCATCTTCCACCTGCGCCGCGAGGCCGGGATGGGGGTGGACGAGATCGACGACCTGCTCAACCACCGCAGCGGCCTACTCGGCCTGACCGGGGTCAACGACATGCGCGAGGTGCTGGCCCGCCGGGACGCCGGGGAGGCCGCCGCCGCGCTCGCCTTCGACGTCTACCGCCGCCGGATCACCGAGTACGTGGGCGCGTACTACGCCCTGCTCGGGCGGGTCGACGCGATCACCTTCACCGCCGGCGTCGGCGAGCACGCCGCGCCGGTCCGGGCCGCGTCGCTGGCCGGCCTGGAGCGGCTCGGGATCGCCGTCGACCCGGACCGCAACGACGGCAGCGGCGACCGGGTGATCTCGCCGGACGGTGCCGAGGTCGCGGTCTGCGTGGTCGGCACCGACGAGGAGCGCGAGATCGCCCGGGAGACCCGGGACGTGCTCGCCGCCAAGAGCTGATCGCGCCGTCGACGACGGGCGGTCAGCCGAGCGCCAACCAGGCGACCAGGGCGACCACCACCACGGCCACGCCGATGCCGACGAACAGCGGCAGCCGGGACGGGGCCTCCGCCGCGGCGGCGGTGTCGGGCGACTCGACGAAGGCGCGGAACTGCGCGGTGTTGCCGCTCGGGTCGGTGTAGTTCTCAGACATGCGCGTGACCCTAGCGAAGCCCGTCAACCGGCAGGGTCCCGCCGGGCCGGTGACGGAAACCCGATCCGGCCGGCGGAGGACTTTCGGCCGGGTGGCGGTGGCAACCAATCCGGTCGGGCGGGCCTGGCCGCCCACCCGGCCGCATACCGTGCAGGGGTGGGGGTTCAGCGGCTGGTCGCCGCGTTGGTGACGGCGCTGCTGGCCGGCTGCGGTCCGGCCACCGCCGCGACCGTCGACCCGGCCCCACCGGCCCCCCGGCACGCCCCGCAGCGGACGTACGCGGTCGGCGTGCGGCAGTTCGTCGTCGACCCCGGCGGCCCCCGACCGCTCCCGGTCACCGTCTGGTATCCGGTGGAGCCCACCACCCCGGCAACGCCCGCCGCGCCGAGCGGCCCGCCGACGGCACCCGCCACCACGTCGGCCGGCCCGGTCGTACGGCCGGGGGCGCCGGTGGCCGCCGGGAGGTTTCCGGTGGTGATCTACAGCCACGGCCTGCGCAGCCTCCCCGAGCTGCACGCCCCGCTGACCACCCGCTGGGCCGCCACCGGCTTCGTGGTGGCCGCGCCGACCTTTCCGCGTACGAACCTGCGGGCCCGGGACTTCACCCGGGTCGACGTCCGCAACCAGCCCGCCGACGGCTGGCGGCTGATCCGCCACCTGGTCCGCCTCACCACCCGCCCCGACGACCCGCTGGCCGGGCACCTCGACGTCACCCGCATCGCCGCCGCCGGGCACTCGGCGGGTGGTTTCACCACGGCCGGCATGTTCACCTCGGGGCACTCGACGCGGCTGCGTTCGGGGATCGTGATCGCCGCTGGCGGGGTGGCCGGCAGCTTCGCCGGACCGGTCGCGCCGCTGCTGTTCGTGCACGGCGGCGCCGACCCGATCGTGCCGGAGTCGGTCGGCCGGGCCGGGTACGCCCGCGCGCTCGGGCCGGCCGCCTTCCTGAGCCTCCCCGGTCAGGGCCACGGCGAGTACCTGACCCCGGGTCGCCCGGGCTTCGCCCAGGTCCTCGCCACCACCACCGACTTTCTCCGCTGGACCCTCTACGACGATCCGGCCGCGCTGCACCGTCTCCCCACCGACGCGGCCCTCTCCGGCGTCACCACCCTCACCACCCGCGCCCTGCCCCGCTGACGACGGCCGGCGGGCGGGCCCGCCTCCGGAGCAGCCTGCCCGCTCAACGGGAGCGGTGAGACCACCGGGCCGCGCCGATCGGGTCATGCCGCGTACGACGCCGGCCGGCCGGGCCGGATCGCGAGGCAGAATCGTCCTCATGCTCCGTCGCCGTGCCGCTCTGGTCACCGCCACTCTGCTCGCCGCGGGGCTGGCCGGCTGCTCCGGCGGGACGGCCCCGGCCAGGCGCGCCGCCCCGAGTTCGCCACCGGCGGCGAGCACGTCGGCGCCGCCGGTGGCCGCCGGGCACGCCCCCACCGAGAGCTTCGCGGTCGGCGTACGCCAGCTGCCGCTGAACCGCGACGGCGACCGCGCCCTCCCGGTGACCGTCTGGTATCCGGCCCAGGGCGCGGCCGGCGGGGCGCCTGAGCGGTCCGCGCCGGCCGCGCACGGGCGGTTCCCGGTGGTGATGTTCAGCCACGGGCTGGGCGCCCGGCCGGAGGACTACCAGCTGCTGCTGAGCCGCTGGGCGGCGGCCGGGTTCGTGGTGGCCGCGCCGCGGTTCCCGCACACCGGCACGGGCGGCGACGGCAACGTGCTCGACGTGCTCAACCAGCCGGCCGACGTCTCGTACGCGCTGAGCCAGGTGCTCGCGCTCGACGCGAAGGCGGGGGACCCGCTGCGCGGCCGGCTCGACCCCGACCGGGTGGCCGCGGCCGGGCACAGCGCGGGCGGGGTGACCACGATCGGGCTCTTCACCGCCGGCCGGGACGAGCGGCTGGACGCCGGCATCGTCTTCGCCGGTACGGCGCTCGGCGTCGGCACCGCCTTCGCCGGGGCGGCCGCGCCGCAGCTCTTCGTGCACGGCGAGGCCGACGAGGTGGTGGACTACGCCGCCGGCAAGGCGGCCTACGACGCGGTGCCCTGGCCGAAGGCGATGCTCAGCCTGCCGAAGGGCGACCACGGGCGGGCCCTGCTCACCGACGGCGGGGCGCTCCGGGTGGTCGCCGACACCACCGTCGAGTTCCTGCGCTGGACCCTCTACGGCGACGCGGCGGCGAAGAAGCGCCTCCCCGCCGACGCCACCCGGGGCGGCCTGGCCAACCTCGACGACCACCTCTGACCAGCGGTCAGGCGGTGTGGTCGACGACCACCTTGCCGAAGACGCCGCCGGAGGCGAGGCGGGCGAACGCGTCCTCGATCCGGCTGAACGGCAGCACGCTGTCGACCACCGGGCGTATCTGTTCCGCGGCGCAGAACGCGAGCAGCTCGGTGAGCTCGCCCGGAGTGCCCATCGAGGTGCCGAGGATCTCCAGCTGCATGGCGAAGACCCGGCGCAGGTTGATCTTGGGCTCGTGCCCGGCGGTGGCACCGGAGACCACGATCCGGGCCATCGGCGCGGCCGACTTCAGCGAGTGGTCGAAGGTGGCCGCGCCGACCGTCTCGATCACCACGTCGACCCGCTCGGGCAGCCGGGCGCCGGGCGCCAGCGCGGTCGCGCCCAGCTCGGTGATCCGCTCCCGCTTGCCGGCGTCGCGGCTGGTCGCGTACACCCGCTTGCCGAGCGCGACGCCGAGCGCGACCGCCGCGGTGGCCACACCCCCGCCGGCCCCCTGCACCAGCACCGACTCGCCGTCGGCCACCCGGCCCTTGGTGGTGAGCATCCGCCACGCGGTGAGCCAGGCCGTGGGCAGGCAGGCCGCGTCGGTCGCCGACAGGCCGTCCGGGAGCGGCAGCAGGTTCATCCGGGGTACGGCCACCCGCTCGGCGAAGGTGCCGGGGAAGTGCTCGGAGAGAATGGAGACCCCGCGCGGGTCGCCCGGGGTGGGCACCACGGGGTAGATGACCACCTCGTTGCCGTCCGGGTCGGTGCCGACGGCGTCGCAGCCGAGGATCATCGGGAGCTGGTCGGCGGTGAGCCCCACGCCACGCAGCGACCAGAGGTCGTGGTGGTTGAGCGAGCTGGCCCGTACCTGCACGGTGACCCAGTCCGGCTCGGGGTGGGTCGGCTCGGGACGGTCGCCGACGGTGAGGGCGGCGAGCGGGTTGTCGGCGTCGAGGGCCGAGGCATAGGCGGCACGCATGATCGGCACGGTAACAAGCGGAGCGCGGGTCAAGAAGGGCGAACGGGCCGGAGCCGCCCCCGGGCCCGTTCGTCGCGCGGTCAGCGGCGGGCGACCCCGTCGCGCCGGGCGGCCTCGGCGACGGCCTCGGCGACCGCCGGGGCGACCCGCGGGTCGAGCGGCGAGGGCACGATGGCCTCCGCGGTGAGTGTCTCGGCGACCACGCCGGCGATGGCGTCGGCGGCGGCCACCTTCATCCCGTCGGTGATCCGGGTGGCGCGGGCGTCCAGTGCGCCCCGGAACACGCCGGGAAAGGCGAGCACGTTGTTGATCTGGTTGGGGTAGTCGCTGCGCCCGGTGGCGACCACCGCGACGTGCCGGGCGGCCACCTCGGGGTGCACCTCGGGGGTGGGGTTGGCCAGCGCGAAGACGATGCCGCCCGGAGTCATCCCGGCCACCGCCTCCTCAGGGATCTGCCCGCCGGAGACGCCGACCAGCACGTCCGCCCCGCGCAACGCCTCGGTGACGCCGCCCTGGCGGCCCTCGGCGTTGGTGGTCTCGGCCAGCTCTGCCTTGGTGCCGGTCAGCTCCCGGTGCCGGCCGATGATGCCCCTGGAGTCGCAGACCACCACCTGGTCCGGGTTCACTCCCCCGGCGATCAGCATCTTCGTCACCGCGACGCCGGCCGCGCCGGCCCCGCTCACGGCCACCCGCAGGTCGCCGAGCTTGCGGTTGAGCAGGGTGGCCGCGTTGCGCAGCGCGGCCAGCACCACGATCGCCGTGCCGTGCTGGTCGTCGTGGAAGACCGGGATCGACAGCGCCTCGTCCAGCCGGCGTTCCACCTCGAAGCAGCGCGGGGCGCTGATGTCCTCCAGGTTGATCCCGCCGAACGACGGGGCCAGCGCCCGGACCGTCGCCACGATCTCGTCGACGTCCTGGGTGTCCAGGCAGATCGGCACCGCGTCCACGCCCGCGAACTGCTTGAACAGCACCGCCTTGCCCTCCATCACCGGCAGCGCCGCGCGCGGGCCGATGTTGCCCAGGCCGAGCACGGCGGAACCGTCCGTGACGACGGCGACGGTGTGCGACACCCAGGTGTACTCGTCGACGAGGTCGGGGTCGGCCGCGATCGCCTCGCACACCCGGGCCACCCCCGGGGTGTACGCGAGGGAGAGGTCCTCCCGGCTGGTGAGCGGAACGGTCGACGCGACGGCCATCTTGCCGCCGGCGTGCAGCCGGAAGACAGGATCGGCGGGGTCCAGGGTGGACGTAGACATGGTGACTCCAGGATCTGTCGAGCAGACGGACCGGCCGGCTCGGCGCGCGATGGTCAGCGGCCAGCGGGGCGGCGGTGCGGGGGGTCACCCGGGCACTTTCCGAGCATAGTCAGGCGCCCGTCACCCGGGTGTGAGCGGGGTCATATCCAGTGCGGCCGACGTTTGACCAGCCCGGGACGCGGCCAGTACCGGGCCACCACCCGGCCTGCGACGTCCGCCACCCCGTACGCCCGGGAGTCGTCCCTGACCAGGTCGTTGTCGCCGCGTAGCCACCAGCCGCCGTCCTGGCGGCGGACCGCGCGCTTGACCACGAGCAGGTCGGGGCGGCTGCGGAAGACCGCGATCACCACGTCGCCGGGGCGTACCGGCCGACCGCCGGTGCGCACCAGCACCGCGTCCCCGTGCCGCAGCGTCGGGGCCATGGAGGGGCCGGTGACCAGCACGGCCGCCAGCGGACGGCGGAGCGCGGCACGGGCCGGATCGTTCGCACGCACCGGGTTTCACCTCCCGCCCGCCGGGGAGCATGTCCAGGAGTAATGTCGGCTTGGATCATCGCAAACATCCCATGGAGGACCCTGATGCGCCTTCCCCGCATCCTCTCGCCCCGTGTGACGGCCAGTGCCCACTGTGACCTGCCGTGCGGCGTTTACGACCCGGCCCAGGCGCGGATCGAGGCCGAGTCGGTCAAAATGATCTGCGAGAAGTACCAGTCCAACACCGATCCGGAGTTCCGCACCCGGGCCATCGTCATCAAGGAGCAGCGCGCCGAGCTGGTCAAGCACCACCTCTGGGTGCTCTGGACCGACTACTTCAAGCCGGCCCACTTCGAGAAGTACCCGCACCTGCACCAGCTCTTCAACGAGGCCACCAAGCTGGCCGGCGCGGCCGGCGCCAAGGGTGCGACCGACCCGGCCAAGGCCGACGAGCTACTGTCGAAGATCGACGAGATCTCGAAGATCTTCTGGGAGACCAAGCAGGCGTGAGTCTGCCCGCCCAGGCACCGACGATCCGGCCGGCGCGTCCCGAGGACGTGCCGGCCGTCGTCGCGATGGTGCACGAACTCGCCGACTACGAGCGGGCCCCCGAGCAGTGCCACCTCACCGAGGAGCAGCTGACCGCCGCATTGTTCAGCCCCACGCCGGCGCTGTTCGGGCACGTCGCGGTGGACGCGACGGATCAGCCGATCGGCTTCGCCCTCTGGTTTCTCAACTTCTCCACCTGGGAAGGCGTGCACGGCATCTACCTGGAGGACCTGTACGTCCGTCCAGCGGCCCGGGGCACCGGCGCCGGTCGCCGGCTGCTCGCCACCCTGGCCGCGATCTGCGTCGAGCGCGGTTACCGGCGGCTGGACTGGTGGATGATCCACTGGAACCCGGCGGCCCACTTCTACGCGTCCATCGGCGCGACCCCGATGGACGAGTGGGTGCCGTACCGGCTGACCGGAACAGCCCTGCACGACCTCGCCGCCCAGGCGGCCGCCGCACCAACCCACTCGGACGCCTGAGCGGGTAGAGTCCCGCACCGGGGGGATGAGGCGTGACTCAACTGACCGGCCAGCCGACGACCGACGACGATGTCGTGCACCTCACCGTGCCCGCCGACGGCGCCTACCTCGGCGTGCTCCGCACCGCTACGGCCGGCCTCGCGGCCCGGCTCCAGTTCGCTCTCGACGAGATCGAGGACCTGCGCATCGCGGTCGACGAGGCCTGCGCCATGCTGCTCGCCATCGCCACCCGCAACGCCGAACTGGAGTGCCGGTTCGCGGTCACCGAGGACGCGCTCACCGTCGAGGTGACCGTGCCGACCGTCCGAGGGGCCACGCTCCCCGCCGAGTCGTCCTTCGCCTGGAAGGTGCTCACCGCGCTGACCACCGCGGCGTCCGCCCGGGCCGCCGACGGCCGGGCCACCATCTCCCTGCTCACCCGCCGCGCCTCCGGCTTCTGACGGGTCGTCCATCTCCGGCGGCCGAACGCGCCCGCCGCCCTGCCGGGAGCCAACGCGCCCGGACACCCGCGGGTGGGTCAGTCGAAGCCGAGCGCCCGATTGGTGGGCGAGCTGAGCAGGAGCCCGGTGACCCCGAGCCCGAGCGCCATCAGCGGCACCCCCAGCCAGCCCAGCCCGCCCTGGATCATGTACCAGCCGACCGGCAGCAGCATGAGCTGCAGCACGATGGCCGGTGCTCGGGCGCCCGCCCTGCGGCGTACCAGCGCACTGCCGAGGGCCCAGAGCGCGGCCGCCCCGCCCACCGCGAACGCGGTCACCAGCAACGCCGAGGTCAGGTCGGTGGTACGCGCGGTCAGGTCGGACCAGATCAGCCACGCCGCGACCAGGCCGAGCGCGACCGCCTCGGCGCGCAGCAGCCAGACCGCCCAGCGGAGCGTAATCGGGGCCAGCTCGGAGTCGATCGTCACGCGCGACACGATACCCGTGGGTAGGCGCGGTACAGTGCCGCCCATGCAGGCCGTCCTGGTGGTCAACCCAAAGGCCACCACCACCAGCGAACGCAGCCGGGACGTACTGGTCCGGGCGCTGCGCAGCGAAGTCGACCTGTCTGTGCGGTACACCCGCCGCCGAGGCCACGCGATGGACCTGGCCCGGGAGGCCGCCGAGGAGGGCGTCGACCTGGTGGTGACGCTCGGTGGCGACGGCACGGTCAACGAGGTGGTGAACGGCCTGATGACCGCCGAGCCGCCGACCTTCCGCACGGGGGATACCCCGGCCGAGCGGCTACCGGCGTTGGCCACCGTCCCCGGCGGCTCGACCAACGTCTTCGCCCGCGCGCTCGGCCTGCCACGGGAGTGGCCCGACGGGACCAGCATGATCTTGGAGGGGCTGCGCCTCGGCCGATCCCGCGCCATCGGCCTGGGCCGGGCGGACGACCGCTACTTCACCTTCTGCGCCGGCTTCGGCATCGACGCGGCGGTGATCCACCGGGTCGAACAGGCTCGCCGGCGGGGTCGGGTGTCCACACCGGCGCTCTACCTACGCTCGACGCTGAGCCAGTACTTCCTCGCCTCGGACCGCCGGCATCCGACGATCACGCTGGAGCGCCCGGGCGAGGCGGTGGAGACCGAGCTGTCCACGGTCATCATCCAGAACACCGCGCCCTGGACCTACCTGGGTGAGCGGGAGATCAACCCGAACCCGGAGGCATCGTTCGACCTCGGGCTGGACGTGCTCGCGATGCGGCAGCTGCGAGTAGGCAGCACGGCACGTACGGTGACCCAGTCCTTCTCCCGTCGGCCCGGCCCGCACGGCCGGCAGGTGCTCCAACTGCACGACGTCTCGGAGTTCACCCTGCTCTCGGGCCGCCCGCTGGCTTTCCAGCTCGACGGGGACTACCTGGGTGAGCGGGAAAAAGTTAGATTCGCATCCGTTCCGGCCGCACTGAGAGTAATCTGCTAGGCCTCGGGTACTCCCGTCGGTTGACGCCACCGCCCACCGCTCCCCCCGCGGTGGGACGCCACACCGATGAAGAGGTGCCGGAAATGTCAGCAATGTCACGCGGACTGTACTACATTGATCCTCGACTGTGGTATCCCGGGTAACCAGAGCGCTCTGGAACTCGGACAAAAGGGTGGTGAGCCTGCTCACTGCTCGGAGTTTTTCCGAGCACCACCCCTTGACATCGCCGCAGTTCGTGAAAGTATTCACAAGCGAACTTGTGTTACCGGGACATTGCCTGGATATGCTCGGCAGGTTGAGCTGTTCCAGCAGGCCCGGAGGCTTGCAGCCTGCTCACGCAGCGCCGAATTGATGGATGCTGACCGTCACCAATCGGCAATGCGGATGCATATAGGAAAAGCAACGAAGCGTTATCCGCCACCCATCCAGAATGAGGAGTGTTGCCGCCATGGACTGGCGCCACGATGCCGTCTGCCGCGACGAGGACCCGGAGCTGTTCTTCCCGATCGGGACGTCCGGTCCGGCCCTCCTGCAGGTGGAGCAGGCCAAGGCCGTCTGCCGGCGCTGCCCGGTGACCGACCAGTGCCTGCAGTGGGCGCTGGAGTCCGGTCAGGACGCCGGCGTCTGGGGCGGGATGAGCGAGGAGGAGCGCCGCGCGGTGAAGCGCCGCGGCGGTCTCCGGGTGCTGCGCGCTCACTCCGCCTGATCGCACCACAGCTGCACGCCCCGGTCGGGTCACCCGCCGGGGCGTCTTGCTGCCCGGACCACGACTCCCCCCGGCCACGCTCGTCACCGTAGTTGACCCGCCCCGGCCCCACCCCTGGTCGCAGCGTCGACGCGACGCAGGACCAGGTCGGTGAGTTCGGGCAGGTCGGCGAGGGGGCCTGCGACGGCCACCGCACCGGCCGCACCCGCCGTCGTCACCACCGCGTCGTGGAACCGGCCCGGAGCCAGGAAGTAGGCGGCCACCGCCACCCGCCGGGCCCCGGACGCGCGCAGCTTCGCCACCGCGACGCCGGCCTCCGGGGACGCCGCCGAGGCGTACGACACGTGGCAGGGGACACCGGACTCGGCGCCCAGAGCGGCCGCGACCCGGCCCACCGAGCCGCGCGCCCGCGGATCCCGGGTACCCGCCGCGGCCAGCACCAGGGCGTCGTACCCGGCCGGGGCGGCCTCGGCCAGCCGGCGGCGCAACCCGGCCAGCAGTCCGACGTCCACCGTCCCGTCGGCCGGCCCGAGCACGTCGGTGACCCGTACGTCGATCAGCGGCCCGCCCGCCCCGGCGGCAGCCACCGCCGCGGGGATGTCGACCTTCCGGTGGTATGCGGCGGTCAGCAGCAGCGGCACCAGCACCGCCCGGGGGTGACCGGCGGCGGCGAAGTCCCGCAGCACGCCGGTCGGCCCGGGCTCGGTGTGGTCCAGCCAGCTCGGCCGCACCGTGCTGCCGGGGCGGGCGGCCGCCACGGCCCGGGCCAGCGCCCGGGTCGCCTCGGCCGCCCGCGGGTCACGGCTACCGTGCGCGACCAGCACCACCGGCGGGTCGGGGCTCAGCTGTGCAGGCCGCACTCGGTCTTCTCGAACATGGCCCACCGGCCCGCCCGCGGGTCCTCCCCCGCCTGGGTCCGGCGGGTGCAGGGCCAGCAGCCGATCGAGCCGTAGCCACGGCTGAACAGCTCGTTGACCGGGATGTCGTAGCGGGCGACGTAGGCGTCGACGTCCCGCTGGGTCCAGGCGGCGATCGGGTTCACCTTGACCTTGCCGCGTCGGGCGTCGAAGGCCACCACCGGTGTGTTGGCCCGGGTCGGCGACTCGTCCCGGCGCAGCCCGGCGGCCCAGGCGTCGTATCCGGTCAGCGCCCGCTCCAACGGCTCGACCTTGCGCAGCTGGCAGCAGTCGTCCGGGGACTTGCTGAACAGGCGGGGGCCGTACTGGCCGTCCTGCTGCCCGACGGTCATCCGGGGTCGGATCGACCGCACGTTGACCGGCAGTCGCCGAGCCACCTCGTCGCGGACCTTGAGCGTCTCGGGGAAGTGCAGCCCGGTGTCCAGGAAGACCACGTCGACGCCCGGCGCCACCCGCGAGACCAGGTGAGCCAGCACCCCGTCGGCCATCGAGCTGGTCACGCAGAACCGGTCGCCGAACGTCTCGGCGGCCCAGCGGGCGATCTCCAGCGCGGGAGCGGTGGCCAGCTCCCGGCCGGCCTCCTCGGCGAGCGCGCGCAACTCCTCGGGGTCGCGGCGCAGCGGGTCGGCGGGGACCGGACCGCCGATGCCGACCAGGCCCAGGTTCGCCGCCGACGGCAGGCCCCTCACCGGGACACCGCCCGGGTGAGCAGGCCGGTGAACTTCACCGTGAAGACCCGCGCGCAGGCGTGGCACTCCCAGGCGCCGTGGCCGGCCTCGCTCGGCCGCAGGTCCTCCTCCCCGCAGTACGGGCAGTACAGCGGCACGGAACGGGTGTCGCTCATCGGAGTTCCTCCTCGTCGACCCTGATCACCCAGTTGGCGAAGGTCTCGCCCTCGGTCCGGCCGGCCAGGTAGCGGCGGGCCAGCCGTTCCACGTACTCCGGAAGCTCCTCGGCGGTGGCCTTCAGGCCGCGCAGCTTGCGGCCGAAGCCGGCGGTCTGCCCGTGCGCCATGCCGAGGCCGCCGCCCAGGTGCACCTGGAAGCCCTCCACCTGGCGGCCGTCCGGGCCGACCACCAGCTGGCCCTTGAGCCCGATGTCGGCGACCTGGGTGCGGGCGCAGGCGTTCGGGCAGCCGTTGAGGTGGATGGAGATGTCGGCGTCGAAGTCGCGCAGCCGCTCCTCCAGCCGGGCCACCAACTCCTCGCCGCGCGCCTTGGTCTCGACGATGGCGAGCTTGCAGTACTCGATGCCGGTGCAGGCCATGGTGCCGCGCCGCCAGGCCGAGGGCCGCGCCTCCAGGCCGATCCGGCGCAGCTCCGCCACCAGCGAGTCGGTCCGCTCCGGCGCCACGTCCAGCACCAGCAGCTTCTGGTACGGGGTGAGGCGTACCCGGTCGCTGCCGTGCGCCTCGACCACGTCGGCGAGCCGGGCGAGCTGCGGGCCGGAGACCCGGCCCACCACCGGGGCCGCGCCGACGTAGTTGCGGCCGTCGCGCTGCGGGTGCACGCCGATGTGGTCGACCGGCTTCGCCGGCAACTCCGGGGCCGGGCCGTCGAGCAGCGTCCGGCCCAGGTATTCCTTCTCCAGCACCTCGCGGAACTTCTCCACGCCCCAGTCGGCGACCAGGAACTTCAGCCGAGCCCGGTTACGCAGCCGGCGGTAGCCGTAGTCGCGGAAGATGCCGACCACTCCGACCCAGACGTCCGGCACCTCGGCCAGCGGCACCCAGACGCCGAGGCGCTTGGCCAGCATCGGATTGGTGGAGAGGCCACCGCCGACCCAGAGGTCGAAGCCAGGGCCGTGCTCCGGGTGCTCCACCCCGAGGAAGGCGATGTCGTTCGCCTCGTACGGGGTGTCCACCAGCCAGGAGATCGAGGACTTGAACTTGCGGGGCAGGTTGGAGAACTCCTTGTCACCGACGTACCGGCGGACGATCTCGTCGAGCGCCGGAGTCGGGTCGAGCACCTCGTCCCGGGCCACCCCGGCGACCGGGCTGCCGCAGAACACCCGGGGGCAGTCGCCGCACGCCTCGGTGGTCTGCAGGCCCACCGCCTCCAGCCGGCGCCAGATCTCCGGCACGTCCTCGACCCGGATCCAGTGGAACTGGATGTTCTGCCGGTCGGTGATGTCGGCGGTGTCCCGCGCGAACTCCCGGGAGATGTCCGCGATGACCCGGAGCTGTGCCAGGTTGAGCTGACCGCCGTCCACCCGGACCCGGAGCATGAAGAACTCGTCCTCCAGCTCGTGCGGCTCCAGCACGGCCGTGCGCCCGCCGTCGATGCCCGCCTTGCGCTGCGTGTAGAGGCCCCACCAGCGGAACCGGCCGCGCAGGTCCTGCGGATCGATCGAGGCGAAGCCCCGGTGGGCGTAGATGTTCTCGATCCGGGCGCGCACGTTCAGCGGATCGTCGTCCTTCTTGATCCGCTCGTTGGGGTTGAGCGGCTCGCGGTGCCCGAGCGCCCACTGCCCCTCGCCCCGGGGGCGACGAGGCGCCCGCGCTGCGGGTGGGTTCTCGGACCGGGTGGGGGTGCTGCTGACCGCCATCGCGGCGTCCTCCGTTGTCTGCGGTGCCACGGATACGCGGACGCGACGGCCGGCCCTGGTGGAGGGCCGTGGACGGCGATGTCGGAGACGGCCGGCGCGAGCGCGCCCGAGACAAATTGGTCGGGCGTCGTCAGTGGGCCGGACAGATCGCGCTGCGCACGCGGCCGTAATCGACGTGGCGGCGGGCCACGAAGCGGCGGACGACAGCGGCGGTCATGCGCCATATGCTGCCACACCCGTCGGGCCCCGGCCACCATGCACGGCGGTGATCCCACATCACGGGCCACCGCCATCCATCGGCGTCGTTCGCTGCCGCGTGCTGGCCGGCGTCGTGGTGCTCGGCGCAGGCCGCCGGCCGGCGTGGTCCACCGTCCCGGATCGGCGGACCGGCCCGACGGGCGGTTCCGCTGTGTGACGCTGCGGGATGTGACCGCAGCCTCGGAACCCGGACCGGGCGGGACGACCGGCGGCCGCCGGGGGTGGCTGGTCTGGTCGCCGCCGGCGCTGCTCACGCTGGCGATCACCCTCGCCGGGATCGGCCGGGCGCAGCCGTGGCGGGACGAGCTGGCGACCTGGAGCGCCGCCACCCGCCCGGTCGGCGACCTGGTCCGGCTGGCCGGCACGATCGACGCCGCGACCGGGCCGTACTACCTGTTCCTGCACGGCTGGACGGCGCTGCTCGGGGCCTCGCCGGCCGCGCTGCGCCTGCCGTCCGCGCTCGCCATGGCCGCCGCCGCCGGGCTCACCGCCCGGCTCGGCGAACGGCTGGTCGGCCCCCGGGGCGGCCTGCTCGCCGGGCTGCTCTTCGCCCTCCTCCCCGGCACCGCCCGGTACGGCCAGGAGGCCCGCCCGTACGCCCTCGCCACGCTGCTCGCCGTGCTCGCCACCCTGCTGCTGGTCGGGGCTCTACGCCGGCCGACGTGGCGACGCTGGACCGGGTACGCCCTCGCCGTGGCGGCCCTCGGGCTGACCCACCTGATCGCCCTCTCCCTGCTCGCCGCGCACGGGCTCGCGGTGCTGCTCACCGCCGTGCGGGGGCCGGCGGCGGCCGGGCTGCAGAGGGTGGGCGCGCGGCCGACGGGCAGCCGGAGAGCCGCGCCCTCCGTTGGGCCGGCCTGGGGGTGGGTGGCCGCGTTGCTGCCGACCGCGCTGCTGGTCGGCCCGCTGGTACTGGCCGCGCGGGCGCAGCGCTCCCGACAGCTCGACTGGGTGCATCTCGTGCGCCCCGCCGACCTGGCGGCGCTGCCCGTCGGGGTGGCGCAGAGCGCGGTGGTGGGCGGGCTGCTGCTCGGCCTCGCCGCCCTGGGGGCGGTCCGGCTCGGCCGGCGGGCGCTGCTGCCGGGTGCCGCCGTCCTGCTGCCGGTGCTGCTGCTCTTCGCCGCCGGGGCGCTCGTGCCGCTCTGGGTGACCCGGTACCTGCTCTTCACCGTCCCGTTCGCGTGCCTGCTGGCCGGCGCGGCACTGCCCGGCGTACGCCTGGCACCGGCGCTCGCCGTGGTGACGCTGGCCGGGCTGCTCAGCCTGCCCGACCAGGCGGCACTGCGCCGTACGCACGAGTGGCCGCGCAGCGTTCTCGTCGACTACCGGGGTGCGGCACAGGTGATCGCCGCGCACGAGCAGCCGGGCGACGCGATCGCGTACTCGCCCCGGGACAGTTGGCTCCTCCTCGACCTGGGGATGGCCTACCAGCTGGGGTCACGGCTACCCCGCGACGCGCTGGTCGTCCAGGATCAGCGCCAACGTGCGGACCTCTGGGCCGACGAGTGCGACCGCCCCGCGGAGTGCCTGGCCGGCGTCGAGCGGCTCTGGCTGGTGGTCGCCGGCTCACGGACCGACCCGCTGGCCGCCGTACCCGGCGAGAAGGGCACCGCCCTGCGGGACGCCTTCACCGTCCGCCAGGTCTGGCTCCGCTCCGGCATCACCGTCGCCCTGCTCACCCGCTGATGGTGAGGCGGTCGGTGGTGCCGCGGGCGAGTGGGACGACCAGCACGGCCTCGGTGCCGCCCGCAGCGCCGTTGCGCAGCTCGATGGTGCCGCGCAGCTCGCCGGTGATCAGGGCCCGGACGATCTGGAGGCCGAGGTTGCCGCCGCGCTCGGCGTCGAACTGCTCGGGGAGGCCGCGCCCGTTGTCGGCCACGGAGACGTGCAGCTGCTTGCGGAGCCGGTGCGCGGAGACCACCACCTCGGGCGTCACCGCGCCGGCCGGGCCGGCCGCACCCTCCTCCCCGGCCGACGGGAAGCCGTGCTCGACGGCGTTGAGCAGCAGCTCGTTGAGGACCATCACCAGCGAGGTGGCGATCTCGGCGGGCAGTACGCCGAAGCTGCCCAGCCGGCGCATGCCGACCGTCACCTCGGTGGCCGCGACCTCGGTGGCCGCGCTGGCGACCCGGTCGACGATGCCGTCGAACTCGACCGCCTCGTCGCTGGACAGGGAGAGGGTCTCGTGCACCAGCGCGATCGAGGCGACCCGGCGTACGGACTCCTCCAGGGCGACCCGGGCCTCCGGCATCGAGACCCGGCGGGCCTGGAGGCGGAGCAGCGCGGCGACGGTCTGCAGGTTGTTCTTCACCCGGTGGTGGATCTCCCGGATGGTGGCGTCCTTGGTGATCAGGGCGCGGTCGCGGCGGCGCACCTCGGTGATGTCGCGGACCAGCACCAGCGCGCCGATCGGCACGCCGGCCGGCATCAGCGGCAGCGCCCGGGTGAGCATGGTGGCACCCCGGGCGTCGATCTCCCGCCGGGGCGGGGCCTCGCCGCGCAGCGCGGCCAGCACCGCGTTGCCGGCGTCGGTGCCTTCGAGGGGATCGCTGGCCAGCCGGCGGTGCAGCTTGGCCAGGTCCTCCCCCACCAGGTGGGAGGCGTAGCCCAACCGGCGGTACGCGGACTGCGCGTTCGGGCTGGCGTAGGTGACCTTGCCGTTGGCGTCGAGCCGGACGAGCCCGTCGCCGACCCGCGGCGCCGAGGTGGTCTCGCCCGGGTGCCGCGGCGGCGGGAAGGTGCCGTCGGCGATCATCTGGGCCAGGTCGTCCGCGGTGGTCAGGTAGTTCAGCTCGAGCTGGCTCGGGGTACGCGCGGTGGACAGGTTGGTGTCCCGGCCGACCACGGCGATGACCTCGCCGGCCTCCCCGTCGGCGGAGCGCAGCCGCACCGGAATCGCCTCGTGCCGGGCGGGCACGTCGCCGTACCAGACCGGGTCGCCCTCCCGCCAGATCCGGCCCTGTCGGTGGGCGACCTCCAGGTGCGCCACCTCCGGCCCGCCGACGATCCGGCCGACCTGGTCGTCGAGGTACGCGGTCGGCGCGGTCGTCGGGCGGACCTGGGCCACGCAGAGGAACGTGCCGTCGCCGTCCACCGGCACCCACAGCAGCAGGTCGGCGAAGGACAGGTCGGAGAGCATCTGCCAGTCGCCGGCGATCCGGTGCAGGTGGTCGATGTCGGCCGGCCGGAGCTGGGTGTGCTCCTCGGCGAGGTCGCGCAGCGTGGACACGCTGAACAGAGTGCCACGCCGACCGTCACATCGTCGCCGTGACCTTTTTCAACCCGCGCGGCGAGTCCGGGTCCTCGCCCCGGGCCAGCGCCAGGGCGAGCGCGAGCCGCTGGAGCGGGAGGATGTCCAGCAGCGGGGCGTACCGCTCGTCGACCTCGGGGACGGCCATCCGGGCGTTCGCGTCGACCTCGGCGGAGCCGACGACGACCACGTCGGCGCGGCGCTCGCCGAGCCGGGGCAGCACCTCACGCATCGACTGCCCGCCCGGGCCGGACCCGACCACGGCGAGCACCGGGACGTCCGGGTCGGTCATGGCGAGCGGGCCGTGCAGCAGGTCGGCGCCGGAGAAGGCGAGCGCCGGCAGGTACGAGGTCTCCATCAGCTTCAGCGCCGCCTCCCGGGCCGTCGGGTACGCGTATCCCCGGCCGGTGGTGACCAGCTGGGCGGCGAACCGGTAGCGCGGGGCGAGCTGCGCCGGGGTGGCGTCGGCCAGGGTGCGTTCGGCCAGCTCGGGCAGCCGCTCCAGGGCGGCCCGTTCCTCGGCGGGCAGCACGCCGTCGCCGGCGCGTACCCCCTCGATGAGCATCAGCAGCGCGAGCAGCTCGGCGGTGTACGTCTTGGTGGCGGCGACCGCCCGCTCGTGCCCGGCGGCGATGTCGACGCTCAGCTCCGCGGTGCGCACCAGCGGAGAGTCGGGGTTGTTGGTGACGGCGAGGGTGAGCGCGCCGGAGGCGCGGGCCACCCGCAGCACCTCGGCCAGGTCGGGCGAGCCGCCGCTCTGGCTGACCCCGATCACGAGAGCGTCGGAGAGGTCGGGCCGGGCGCCGAAGACGGTGATGGCGCTCGGCGAGGCGAGACCGGCGGGGAGGCCGAGGCGGATCTCGGCCAGGTACGCCGCGTAGAGCGCCGCGTGGTCGGAGGTGCCCCGGGCGGTGAAGACCACGTGCCGCGGCCGGCGCTCGGCGATCACCGCCGCGACCTGGGCGATTTCCGCGGCGTGCTCGGCGGAGAGCAGGCGGTCGTAACCGGCCGGCTGCTCGTCGATGTCGGCGGCCATGCCGGCCCCTGGACGCGTCACGAGAGACCTCCTCCTGCGCGATTGCCGCGCGATCGGTGCTCAGTCTTGCACTTTTCAATCGGAACGAGCAATGGAACGAACAGTAGTGCGCAGTGGATCACCATGCGGACGGGTGATCCCCTAGGCTTTCCCGGCTGACGGAGCGACCATCGAGAGGACGACGTGCCCGAGGACGACCCTGCGCTCTCTGCGGCGGAACAGCTCGCGCTGGCCCGGCTGGCGCTGGCCGAGGGGGACCTGCCGCACGCCGCCGACCACGTCGCCACCGCCCTCGTCCAGGCCCCGACGCTGCCCGAGGTGCACGAGACGCTCGCCCGGGTGGCCGCGGCCAGCGGGGGCGACCTGGAACTCTTCCCGCTCGGTCACCACGCCTTCGTCGGCGCGGTGGTGGCCCGCGCCCACCTGCTCGCCGCCGCCGGGCGTCCCGCCGAGGGGCTCGACCTGCTGGCCGCGGCCACCGGCCACGCGCCCGGCGCGGACTGGGCCGGCGTGCCCTGGGTGACCGCCCCCGAGCTGCCCGAACGGCTCGACCCCGACCGCACCGCCCGGATCCTCATGCAGCTCTGCGCGGCGGTGCCCGATCCGGTGCCCCGCCGTCTCCGCGACCCGCTGCGGGCGTACCTCACGCTGGCCCGCAACGCGGTCACCGTGCACCCCGGCCACCCGCTGCTGCTGGGCGCGGCGTCCGCGCTGGCCCGGCGCCTCGGCGAGGCCACCCTCGCGGTCACCTGGGCCGCCCGGGGGGTACGCGCACAGCCCAGCAAGCTCGGCGAGGTCTGGCTCGGATACGCGTACCGCAGCGCCGGCCGGACCCGGGACGCCCTCACCGCGCTCCGCCGGGCCGTCGCGCTCGACCCCGACGACCTCGCGGTCTACGCCGACATCGCCGGCACCCTCGCCGACCACGGCCGGCTCGACGAGGCGCTGGACTGGATCGACCGGGCGCTGGCGAAGGACCCCACGTTCGACTGCGCGGTGCACACCGCGCACCGGCTGCGCTTCCAGCGCGACGGGGACCCGGCCCACCTGGTGGCCCTCGCCGACTTCGCCCGGGACCACCCGGACGACAGCCACGAGCACGGCGACCTGGCCGAGTGCTGCCGCAGCCGCCCCTGGCTCGGGCAGGTGACCCCGGCCGGCGGTCCGGTGTTGGACGCGCTGCGCCGGGCGCTCGCGGTCGAGGGCGGTGCCCGAGCCGCCGTACGCCTCGACGCGCTCGAACCGCCCAGCGCCATGCGTACCGTGGCGGCGGCCGTGCCGGGGCTGGACGTCGAGGTGGCCACGGTGGCCGACCCGGACCCGCGGGAACCCCGTCGGGCCACCACCCGCCCGCTCTGGCGGTACGAGGGCACCGTCGCCGCGCCCACCCTGCCGGCGCCCTCGGCCGAGGCGGCCGAGCGGATCCGTCAGCTCGCCCGCCCGGCCTGGCCGCACCCACCGGCCGCGTACGACACCGCGGTCGGGCTGGCCACCCTGGAGTTGGCCGACCTGCTCGGCCTGCTGGTGCACCCGCCCGAGGCCCCGGCCACCGCGCTGGGCCGGGTGCTCGCCGGCCAGGACCCGTCGCTGTGGGTGCGCTGCGTGCAGGTCTGGGCCTGCCTCGGCCTGCTGCACCATCGCACCGACGAGCCCTGGGCGGAGTCCACCCGCCGGCGGGTGCTGCTGGAGCTGGTCTGGGGCGTGGAGGACTGGATCACCGAGTGCGCGCTCTTCGCCCTGGTCACCGCCGCCTGGGTCGACCCGGCCGCACGCCCCGACGTGGCCGGGGTGGTGGCCGAGCGACTCGCCGACGCGGCGGCCGTGGCCCGGGAGCGGCGGGTGCCGATCGTGGTGTCGCTGGCGCATCTGGCGCTGGCCACCCCGGACCTCGACCCGACCACCCGAGACCTGGCCCGGGAGCTGATCCGAGGCACCGTTGACGACCGGTCCCGACCGGGTCTGTTCGCGCGCCTCCGCCGCCACCTCGCCGCCCTCTTCCGGCACCCCTGACCGAGCCGGCACGCCGGGGCCTGGAGCCGGACGGCGCCCGAACGCGGCGCGGCCACGCCGTACCCCGGAACGGGGTCGACGTGGCCGCGGAGACTGCGGGTCAGGCGGTGGGGGCCCTGCCGAGGGCGACCTCGGCCTGGTCCTCCGGCGTGGCCTCGGTGGGCGGGGTGTCGTTGGCCGAGCGGAGCGGAACCTCCTTGATGAACCAGGCGAGCACCGGCACCGCGACGGTGAAGAGCACCGCCCAGAAGAACACGTGGGAGATGGCGTCGGCCAGGGTGCCGAGGACGGCCTGCCGGACCGGGCCGGTCAGCTCCTTGAGCTTCTCCAGGTTCATGGCGCCGCCCTCGCCGCCTCGTCCGCCGGAGAATGCGCCGCCCGCGGCCGAACTGGCGAGGCGGTTGGCGAAGATCGCACCGAAGAGCGCGACGCCGAACGAGCCGCCGATCGAGCGGAAGAAGGTCGCCGCGCCGCTGGCCGCGCCGAGGTCCTTCTGCTCCACGCTGTTCTGCGCGATCAGCATCGAGGTCTGCATGAGGAAGCCCATGCCGACGCCGAGCACGATCATGTAGAGCGAGGACTGGGTCTTGCTGGTGTTCAGGTCGAGCAGGGTCAGCAGGCCCATGCCAACGGTCATCACCACACCGCCGATGATCGGGAAGGCCCGATAGCGGCCGGTCTTGGTGATGGTGCGACCCACCACCAGCGAGACGACGAGCATGCCGAACATCAGCGGGAGCAGCAGCAGGCCGCTGTTGGTGGCCGACGCACCCTGCACGGTCTGCTGATAGAGCGGCAGGAAGCTCATCGAGCCGAACATCGCGAAGCCGAGCAGGAAGCCGATCACCGAGATGAGGGCGAAGTTCCGGTTGGCGAACAGGCCCAGCGGCAGGATCGGCTCGGCGGCGCGCCGCTCGACGAAACCGAAGGTCACCAGGGCGACCGCGGCGAGGGCGGTGAGGCCGAGGATCTGCGGGGAGACCCAGTCGTACTCGTTGCCGCCCCAGGTGGTGACCAGCACGATCGCGGTGATGCCGACCGAGAGCAGCGCCGCGCCGAACCAGTCGATCTTGTGTTCGGTGCGGTACTTCGGCAGGTGCATGGTGGTGGCGAGGACGAGCAGGGCGACACCGCCGAGCGGCAGGTTGACGTAGAACGCCCAGCGCCACGAGAGGTGGTCGGTGATGAAGCCGCCGACCAGCGGGCCGGCCACCATGGCGATGGCCATGATGCCGGCGATCATGCCCTGGTAGCGGCCCCGCTCGCGGGGCGGCACCAGATCACCGATGATCGCCATCACGCCGACCATCAGGCCACCGGCGCCGAGGCCCTGGACGGCCCGGAACGCGATCAGCTCGATCATGCCGTGGTCGACGCCGCCGAGGAGACTGGAACCGGACATGCCGCAGAGCGCGGAGCCGATCAGGAAGATGACCACCGAGGTCAGGAAGACGGTCTTGCGGCCGTAGAGGTCACCGAGCTTGCCCCAGATGGGGGTGGAGACCGTGGTGCCCAGCACGTACGCGGTGACCACCCAGGTGAAGTGGCCGGCCCCGCCGAACTCGAAGACGATCCGCGGCAGCGCGGTGCTGACGATCATGTTGTCGAGCATCGCGAGCATCATCGCGATCATCAGACCGAACAGCACGACCCGGACGTTGGGTCGCGCTATGGCCTGAGCTGACTGAGTCATGGGTAAGCTCCCCCGAAAGTGTGATCGACTTACTTGCCGCCCGGCTAGTTACCTTACTAGCCGCACGGTAAGTTGGTGGTCGGAAAACCGTCAAGCGAGATAGGTGGTAAGCGTGAGGGAGAGCACAGGCGGCACGCGGGAACGCATTCAAGCCGTCGCGCTGGAGCTCTTCACCGAGCAGGGGTACGAGAAGACCTCGCTCCGGGAGATCGCCGAGCGGCTGGGAGTGACCAAGGCCGCCCTCTACTACCACTTCAAGAGCAAGGACGAGATCGTCAACAGCTTCGTCGAGGACCGGCTGCGCCGGATGGACGAGCTGATCGAGTGGGCGCACGGCCAGCCCGCCACCCTGGCCACCCGCCGGGCGCTGATCGCCAGTTACGCGGACACGATGTTCGCCGGCGAACTGCCGGCGGTCATGCGCTTCTTCGAACAGAACCAGACCGTGCTGAAGAGCCTCACCGCCGGCCAGCAGATGCGGGAGCGGATGATGCGCCTCGCCAACGAGCTGTGCCGGGGCGACGACTCGGCGGCAGCCCAACTGCGAGCCGCGCTGACCCTGTTCGCCGTGCACAGCAGCTGGTTCGCGGTCCGCACCCCGGACATCACCGACGACGAACGCAAGAAGATCGCCCTCGAGGTGGCCGACGAGCTGCTGGCGAAGATCGCCACCACCGACTGAGCCGTCCGCGGGTCGCGTGGGCGGGCAGCGTGGCGGCGTGGACGGGCCGTCGTCAGCGGCGGGCGGCGAGGTCCAGGCGCAGGCCCAGCAGCTCCACGCCGGGCAGCGGCGACCAGTCCTTCTCCGGCACCCGGACGAAGCCCAGCCTCGCGTAGAGCTGGTGCGCCGCCGCGGCCATGCCGGCGCGTACGCAGATCACCACCGCCGAGCAGCCGAGTTCGGCCGCCCGGGCCACGCAGGCCCGGGCCAGGGCTGATCCGGCGCCCCGACCCTGCGCGGCCGGGTCGACCGCGAGCATCCGGAACTCGGCCTCGCCCGGGCCGGAGAGTTCGGCGTACCGGGTGCCGGGCAGCACGAACAGGACGGCGCCGAGGATCTCGCCGGTGGCCTCGTCGACGGCGACCAGCACCTCGCCGGTCTCCGCGCGGCCGGCCACGTCGGCGAGCGCCACACCGTAGCCGTTCTCGCCCTTGAGCTGCCCGTCCGCCTCGTAGGCGGCGACCGTCAGGCGGGCCACCGCCGGATGGTCGGCCGGCTCCGCCCGGCGGACGAGGAGGCCGCTCAACCGATCACCGCGATCAGGTCGCCGTCCTGCACGACGTCGCCCTCGTTGACCGCGATCTGCCGCACGACGCCGTCGGACTCGGCGACGACCGGGATCTCCATCTTCATCGACTCCAGGATCACCAACGTGTCCCCCTCGGACACACTGTCCCCGGCCGACGCGACGACCTTCCAGACGTTCGCCACCATCTCGGCGCGGATCTCCTCGGCCATCTTCACGGCCCTCCCTCTCCACCGGTGTTCCTGCGAACGGTATCCAATCATGAGCCCGGTCACCTCTGGGCAGAGAGCGGACGGCTCGCCGGTTCCGCCCCCGCCGGACCCGTGGGGCCGCCGCCGGCACTAGCATCAGCGCGGTCGGTCCCCAGCTGCGGAGGACCGGTACGCGACCTCCGCCGCGCTCGCCGCGGCCGGACCGTGACCAGCACAAGGAGGCAGAGCATGGCGAAGAAGGCCCGCAAGAAGAAGGCCCGCAAGAAGAGCAGCGCGAACCACGGCAAGCGCCCCAACTCCTGATCGTCGGGACGCGGCGGTGGCCCGGGTCCGAACGGACCCGGGCCACCGGTGTCTTCAGCTCGTCGCGGTCCCGCTCAGTCGGCGAGCTCGCGGGAGTCGGTGGTCTCGAAGACCACCAGCTCGGCCAGCCGGACGCGCAGCCGTTCCCGCAGCTGCTCGGGCGCGGTCTCGTTGCCGCAGCAGCGGGCGACCAGCGCCTTCACCTCCTGCTCGATGCCGTACTCGCGCAGGCAGGGCCCGCACTCGTCCAGGTGGTGCCGGATCAGGACGCGCCGCTCCTCGGCGCACTCCAGGTCCAGGTAGAGGTAGACCTCCGCGATCACCTCACGGCAGTCCGTCTCGTGCGGCTCTCCACAGCTCACGGTCACACCTCCCGGCCGGCGGCAGCGGTCGAACCCTTCGACGGCGCGGCGGTGAACCCCCGCTCCGCCGCGTACTGCTCGAGCAGCTTGCGCAGATTACGGCGGCCGCGGTGCAGCCGCGACATCACGGTGCCGATCGGCGTGCCCATGATGTCGGCGACCTCCTTGTAGGAGAAGCCCTCGACGTCGGTCAGGTAGACCGCCAGGCGGAACTCCTCCGGCAACTGCTGGAGGGCCTCCTTGACGTCGCTGTCCGGCAGCCGGTCGAGCGCCTCGGTCTCCGCCGAGCGCAGCCCGCTGGACGTGTGCGACTCGGCCTCGGCGAGCTGCCAGTCGGTGATCTCGTCCGTGGGCGCCTGGACGGGCTGGCGCTGCCGTTTCCGGTAGGAGTTGATGTAGGTGTTGGTCAGGATCCGGTAGAGCCAGGCCTTCAGGTTGGTGCCCTGCTCGAACTGGTGGAAGGCGGAGTACGCCTTCAGGTAGGTTTCCTGGACCAGGTCCTCGGCATCCGCCGGGTTCCGCGTCATCCGCAGCCCGGCGGCGTAGAGCTGATCGACGAAGGGCATCGCGTCCCGCTCGAAGCGGGCCCTGCGCTCGTCCGTCTTCTCGGTGGTCAACCGCACATCCCCTCGCGTCGGATGCTTCCCCGCCGAGGATACGCGCACGGACCTGCCCGTAGATTCACTTCCGGCCGGTGTGCTGGTACTCACCGCCGCCGCCGCCTCCGCGGGCCACTCCGGCGCGTCGAGCAGCCGCCTCAGCGCCCGTTCGTCCCGCTCGTCCCGCTCCCGGCTCCGTGTCTCGGTCGGCACCGGTCACCCCCCTCGGCTGGAAATGTCGTCCAGGGGTAGCAACGCGCGGCGCGGGCCGGCTCATTCCGCCGCCACCCGCCGTTCCTGGTCCCGGCGCCGGTCGCGGCCGGCGCTGGGACCAGGAAGGGCCTGGGAGGATGGTCCCGGATGCCCGAAACGCGCATCCGACACCATCCGATGCAACGACCCGCCGCCACCCCCGGTCACGCCCCGACCGCGCCGCGCCGCGAACCCGGACAAGATCGCGGTCGACCCGTGGTGACCCGAGCGGCCACGCCCTGGGTGGCGGTCAGTGAATCGTCCAGCCGTGGGCGCACAGCCAGTCGTGCACCACGGCGGCCGTGCCGGCCGGGTCGCGGCGCAGGTCGTGCCGTTCCCCGGGGCGGGTCGCCACCTCGACGCCGGGGCCCGGCTCCGGCACCCCGAACGGGTCCCGGTCGCCGTTGACGACCAGGGTGGGCAGGCCGGTGCGCAGCTCGTCGGCGCGCGAGCGCTCCGGGCGGCCCGGCGGGTGCAGCGGGAACGCCAGGGCGACGATCCCGGCCGCCCCGGCCGCGGTGGCCGTACGGCAGGCGACCCGGGCGCCGCTGGAGCGGCCACCCACGACCCAGCTCGAGACATCGGGGTGGCGGGCGCGGAGCGTGGCCAGCACCGCCGTCCACGCCTCGTCGAGCTGCGCGGCCGGAGCCGGGGCGCGCCGCCCGGCGACCCGGTACGGCTGGGTCACCCGGATCACGCCCACCCCGGCGCCGAGCACCGCGTCCCGGACCGCCAACAGGTCCGGAGCGTCCACGTCACCGCCCGCACCGTGGCCGAGGACCAGCAGGGCGCCCAGCGGGCCGGCCGGCAGATCGGTGGCGATCCGGGCCGGCCCGCGGGGCGTCTCGATCTCGTCGCTGTTCCGCACCGGCCCATTCTGCTTGCGGTGCGGGCCGGTCCGCCGCCGGCGGGGCTGTTGATCAGCTCAACGGCACCAACGTGAGCAGGCGGTCGCGGACCGGCGGACCGGCGGCGTCGGCCGCGTCCGGATCCGGCTGCACCTCGCTGCGCCAGGCGACGAGCATCGCCCGCCGCTCGCGGGGCGTGGTGCCACCCCAGACGCCGTGGCAGTCGCCCACATCCAGCGCCCAGGCCAGGCAGGATCCCTGGACATCACAGCTGCGACAGAGCGCCACGGCCGCGTCGGCCGGTTCGTTGGGCGCCGGAAAGAACGTTTCCGGGTCCACACTCTGACAGGTTCCTCTGGTCCGCCACGCTTCGTCCTGTCGCCGCTCACGCAACGCCCGTAGCAGTCGCGGATCTCGTCGTGCGGCGGCAACCTCGTGCGGACGGGGCATTCGCGCCCGTGTCAATACACCCACCTCCCCCGTGGGACCGGCAGAAATGATCATGGAAGATCGATGGGTGTCATCCGCCCCGTGCGAACAGACGCCCAACACCGGCGCTGTGTTCTATCGCACTTATGGACACCGGGACAAGGCCCTGCTGTAAACATGGCTAAACGTGCGGGCGACGTTCCAGGCGCAACCCGGCAAATCAGCACACGACAATGCGCCGACAGTGATCAGAACAGGGTCATTTCCGCAGCGGCCCCGCCTCCCATCACGGAAACCCGCGCGGTGAGCCCGGGTCCGTCGTTGCGGACGTCGCCGACCGCCGGGGAGACCGGGCGGATCTCCAGCCCGGCGAGCCACTCCGGAGCGGGCGGAGCCAGCAGTGCGGCGGGCTCGTCGGTCGGGGCGAGCCAGGAAGCCCACCGCTCCTCGGGCAGCAGCAGCGGCATCCGGTCGTGCACCTCGGCCAGCTCGCCGACCGCCGCCGTGGTCAGCACGCTGAAGGTGAGCAGGGCGGCGTCCGCCGACCCCCAGACCGACCAGATGCCGGCGAAGGCCAGCACCGACCCGTCCACCGGGGTCATGTAGTAGGGCTGCCGCCGCCCGTTCGGCTCCCGGACCCACTCGTACCAGCCGTCGGCGGGGACCAGACAGCGTCGGCGGGCGAAGGACGGGGCGTACGCCCGGCTGGTGGCGACGGTCTCCGCCCGCGCGTTGATCATGCGGGCCGCGCCGGCGGGCGTCCGGGACCAGTGCGGGACCAGACCCCAGCGGCCGGCGGAGAGCAGTCGGTGCCCCTCCGGCGCCAGCCGGACCAGTGGCACCGGGTCGGTCGGGGCGACGTTGAAGTCCGGGTCGACGCCGCCGGTCTCGTCGGACGACTCGAACAGCGCGCTCAGGTCGCCCGCACTCCGGCTCGTCGCGTACCTCCCGCACATGGCGCACACGCTAACGCGCCACCGGCGTTCCGGCTGTCCCGCCAGCCGGGAGCCGGCACGACACGTGGTTCCGCCGGCCGCGGGAGTTGGCAGAATGTGAGCGTGGGGAACCTGACCGCGACCCGGCCGCCGCAGCCGTGGACCGCACCAACCGCCACCGACCCGGTCGCCGCCACGCTGCGCCTGCCGGGGTCCAAGTCGATGACCGCCCGGGCCCTGGTGCTCGGCGCGCTGGCCAACGGCCCCTCGACGCTCGACCGGCCGCTGCGCGCCCGGGACACCGAGCTGATGGCCGGCGGGCTGCGGGCGATGGGCGCCCACATGTCGGTCTCCGACGACGAGCGCTGGCTGGTCCGGCCGCACCGGCTGGTCGGCCCCGCCCACGTCGACGTCGGCCTGGCCGGCACGGTGATGCGCTTCCTGCCGCCGGTCGCCGGCCTCGCCGACGGCCGGGTCACGTTCGACGGCGACCCGCAGGCCCGGGTCCGCCCGCTCGGCCCGCTGATCGGGGCGCTGCGCTCGCTCGGCGTCCGCATCGACACCCCGGCCACCGGCAGCCTGCCGCTGGCGGTCCTCGGCGCCGGCCGGGTCACCGGCGGCGAGGTGATCATCGACGCCTCCGCCTCCAGCCAGCTCGTCTCCGGGCTGCTGCTGGCCGCGCCCCGTTTCGACCGGGGCGTGGTGGTCCGGCACGAGGGGCCACCGGTTCCGTCCGCGCCGCACCTGCGGATGACCGTGCAGATGCTCCGGGCCGCCGGGGCCGCGGTCGACGACACCACGCCCGACGTCTGGGTGGTCGAGCCGGGCCCGCTGGCCGGGCGCGGCTGGGAGATCGAGCCGGACCTCTCCGGCGCGGTGCCGTTCTTCGCCGCCGCGCTGGTCACCGGCGGCGAGGTGACCCTCCAGGGCTGGTCGCGCAGCAGCATGCAGCCGGTCGAGCAGCTCCGCTCCCTGCTGACCCGGATGGGCGGCGAGGTGACACTGACCACCGCCGGGCTGACCGTCCGCGGCACCGGCAGGGTGCACGGCCTGGACGCCGACCTGTCCGACGTGAGCGAGCTGACCCCCGCGCTGACCGCGCTGGCGATGCTCGCCGACTCACCGTCCCGGCTGACCGGGGTCGGGCACATCCGGGGGCACGAGACCGACCGGATCGCCGCGCTGGCCAAGGAGTTCACCGGGCTGGGCGCAGACATCACCGAGTCCACCGACGGGCTGGAGATCCGGCCCCGCCCGCTGCGCGGCGGGACGTTCCGGACGTACGCCGACCACCGGATGGCGCACGCCGCGGCGGTCGCCGGGCTGGCCGTCCCGGGCATCGAGGTGGACGACGTGGCGTGCACCTCGAAGACCATGCCGGAGTTCCCGGCACTATGGTCGGGGATGGTGACCGGCAAGAGCTGACGCGACGGGGGGACGTCCTGGCGACCAGGAGGCGGGAATACGACGAGGACGACGTCCGGGTCCGGCCCGGGAAGTCCTCGCGCCCACGTACGCGCACCCGACCCCGGCACGAGAACGCGGTCGACGGGTTCGTCATCGCCGTCGATCGGGGCCGCTACACCTGCGTGCTCCCCGACGCCGAGCCGGACGCCCCGACCGTCACCGCGATGCGCGCCCGTGAGCTGGGCCGCAAGTCGGTGGTGGTGGGTGACCGGGTCGGGCTGGTCGGCGACACCTCGGGCGCGCCCGGCGCGCTGGCCCGGATCGTCCGGATCGCCGAGCGCACCTCCGTGCTGCGGCGCACGGCCGAGGACGACGCGACCACCGCCGAGGGGCGACTGGAGCGGGTCGTGGTGGCCAACGCCGACCAGTTGGTGATCGTCAGCGCGCTGGCCGACCCGCCGCCGCGCACCGGGTTCATCGACCGCTGCCTGGTGGCCGCGTACGACGCCGACATCGAGCCGTTGCTCTGCCTGACCAAGGCCGACCTGGCCGGACCGGAGGCGGTCCTCGACTACTACACCGAGCTGGAGCTGCCGTACGTGCTGATCCGGCCGGACTCGGCGCTGGACGCGCTGCGGGCGCTTCTCGCCGGGCGGGTGTCGGTGCTGGTCGGGCACTCGGGGGTGGGCAAGTCGACGCTGGTCAACCGCCTCGTCCCGGAGGCCGACCGGGCGGTCGGCACGGTCAGCGCGATCGGCCGGGGCCGGCACACCTCGACCAGCGCGGTGGCGCTGCGGCTGCCCCCGCTGCCCTCCGGCGACTCCAGCTCGGCGCGTCCGGCACCGCGCAGCGACCTGGAGCCGCCGTCCGACGGCGACCTCCGGCAACTCCAGCTCGGCGCGTCTGGCGCCGCGCCGCGACCTGGAGCCGCCGCCGGCTGGATCATCGACACTCCGGGGGTACGCAGCTTCGGGCTGGCCCACGTCTCCGCGGACAGCCTGCTGCACGGCTTCCCCGACCTGGTGGAGGGGACGGTCGACTGCCCGGCGAACTGCCAGCACACCGCCGAGGAGGCGGACTGTGCGCTGGACGCCTGGGTGGCCGCCGGCAAGGCCGACCCGCGCCGGCTCGCGTCGTACCGCCGGCTGCTGGCCTCCCGGTCCGGCGAGACCGACCCCCGGGAGCCCGACCGGAACCCCGGCGATCCGCTCGCCGGTTCCTGACCGGCGGAACACCGGCGCGCCCCGCGGCCGCGGCCACCGTGGCGTCGCTACCGTGTCCGGCATGACCGGCTACGCCGAGGACCTCGCCCTGGCCCACCTGCTCGCCGACGCCGCCGACGCCGTCTCCACGGCCCGGTTCCGCGCCCTGGACCTGCGGGTCGAGTCGAAGCCCGACCTGACCCCGGTCTCCGACGCGGACACCGCCGTCGAGCGGTCGATCCGCGCGCTGCTGGCCGAGCACCGGCCGGACGACGGCCTGCTCGGCGAGGAGTACGGCGAGCAGCCCGCCGCCGGGCCGGGCGGGCGGCGCTGGGTGGTCGACCCGATCGACGGCACCAAGAACTTCGTCCGGGGCGTACCGGTCTGGGGCACCCTGATCGCCCTGCTGGAGGGCGACCGCCCGGTCCTCGGCCTCGCCTCCGCCCCGGCGCTCGGCCGGCGCTGGTGGGCGGCCCTGGGCACGGGCGCCTACGCCGGACCGGACCTCTCCGCCGGCACGCCGATCCGGGTCTCCGGCGTCACGGACCTGGCCGACGCGAGCTTCTGCTACTCCTCGCTGAGCGGCTGGGAGGAGGCGGGCCGGCTGGACGCCGTGCTCCAGATCATGCGCGACACCTGGCGCAGCCGGGCGTACGGCGACTTCTACGGCTACATGCTGCTGGCCGAGGGGGCACTGGACGTGATGGTGGAGCCGGAGCTGTCCCTCTGGGACATCGCCGCCCTGGTCCCGATCATCACCGAGGCGGGCGGCACCGTCACCGACCTGGCCGGGCGGCCCGCCCCGACCGGGGCCAGCGCCCACGAGATCAGCGCCGTCGCCACCAACGGCCCGCTGCACGACGACATCCTGGCCCGGCTCGAGCCACCGGCCGCGCACTGATCCGACGGCAGCCTCTATCCTCGCCAGGTGGTGTCCTCCGGTTGGTGCTTCCTGGCGGCGATGATCGTCGCGTACGGCTTCGCCAACCTGCTCCAGTCGGTGGCCGCCGCGCGGACCACCGTGCACCACAGCTTCGACCCGGGGCTGCTGCTCCGGCTGGCCAGCCACCGCACCTACCTGGTCGGGCTGTCGTGTCAGGTCGTCGGCTTCGTCCTGGCCTTCATGGCCCGCCGCGATCTGCCGCTGTTCCTGGTCCAGGCCAGCGTGGCGGCCGGGCTCGGAGTGACCGCCGTGCTCGGCGTGCTGGTGCTCAAATGGCGGCTCCCGGCCGCCGAGGTGGCGCTGCTCGCGCTCCTCTTCGCCGGGATCACCGCGCTGGTGCTCGCCGCCGAGCCCGCGCCGTCCCGGCAGCTCGGCACCGCGGGGCTGGCCGGCCTGGCGGCGGCCCTCGCCGTGATCTCCGTGCTCGGCTTCTTCACCGTCCGGCTGCGAGGCGCGCCCGGCTCGGTGGCGCTCGGATCGCTGGCCGGGATGGCGTTCTCCGCCGCGGCGGTGGCCGCCCGCCCGCTCGCCTCGGCCGACTCGGCGGAGGCGTTCGTTCGCGACCCGCTCCTCTACCTGCTGATCGCCCACTCGGTCGTCGGGCAGTTGCTGCTCGGCCTGGCGATGCAGCGCGGTTCCACCACGGCGGCGGTGGCCGCGATGGACGCCGCCGGGGCGGTCCCCGCGGCGATCATCGGCCTGCTCCTGCTCAACGACCGGATCTGGCCCGGGCGGGAGTGGCTGGCCGGCATCGGCTTCCTGGCCACGCTGGTCTCGGTGATCGGCCTGACCCGGTACGCCGAGCCACAGCACCACCACGCGGTCGCCCGCGATCGGGAGCGCCAGATGGTCGGCGCCGGCCCGGCCGTCCAACCGCGCCGCTGATCCCTGCTAGACCGCCTCGACCGGCTTGCGCCGGCTGACCACCCGCTCGTAGAGGCGTTCCAGGGCGCCGGCCGTCCGTTCCCACGTGTAGCTGCACCGGACCCGGTCCACCGCGGCGTGCCCGTACGCGAACCGCCCGGCGTTGTCGGCCAGCAGCCGACGCAGGGCCACCCCGAGGGCGCGGACGTCCCCGGGCGGGACGAGCTTCCCGGTCACCTCGTCGACCACCGCGTCGGCGAGGCCGCCCATCGCGTAGCCGACCACCGGCACGCCGCAGGCCATCGCCTCCAGCGACACCCGTCCGGCGGAGGAGTAGTGGGGCGTGCAGGAGACCACGTCGGCGGAGCGGTACCAGGTCGCCATCTGGTCGTGCGGGACCGCGCCGACCAGCGTCACCTGGTCGGCCACCCCGGTCCGTTCGGCCAGCTCGCGCAGCCGGCGCGCCTCGGCGTGCCGGGCGAGCTGTGCGGCGGGCGGACCGCCGGCGATCACCAGCTCGGCGTCGCCGACCAGCCGCATCGCCCGGATCACGTCCTCCTGGCCGTGCCCGGCCGCGAGCCCGCCGACGGAGAGGATGCGGGCCCGCTGGTCCCGGGGGGCCGCCTCGCCGTCCGGATGGAACTGCTCGGTGTCCACCCCCGTCGGCACCATCGCCACCGAGGTGCGCTGCAGCCCCATCCGGGTCAGCTCGTCGACCTCGTCGTTGCACTGGGCGACCGCGATGTCCACCGCCCGGATCAGGGCCCGCTCCAGCGGGATCCGCTCCCCCGGTCCGTCGTACCGCTGGCCGAGGTGGCGCAGTTGCTCGACCCCGAGCGAGTGGAAGGTCTGCACGACCGGAATGTCGGTCTGGCGTACGGCGTGGGCGGCGGCCAGGCCACCGACCCAGTAGTGCCCGTGCACCACCTCCGGCGTCCAGTCCCCGGACCACCGCTGTGCCAGCCAGCGGCCCACCTCGGCCACGTAGGGCACCAGCTCGGCGGTGGGCAGCGGGACGGGCGGGCCGACCGGCACCCGCTCCAGCCGATAGCCGTCCAGCTCGACCGACTCGGGCTGGCTCGGCTCGTCGCGCCGCTCGTGGATCCGGACGTCGTGACCCCGTGCGGCGAGTTCGGCCGCCACCCGCACGATGTGCTGGTGCGTACCGACGGTGGGACCTTCGACGGACGATCCGGCGTGCGCGCACACAAGGCCGACGCGCATGGTGCACCTCCACGCGTTCTATCCAGCGGTGGTCCTCCGGTCAGAGGGTCCCATTAACCCGGCCCCGGTGCGCCGAAACCTGGCAGATCGGGCGAGCACGGCGGCATGACCGGCCCGGGCCGGGGGTACCGGCGAAGAATGCCTCTCACCCGCAACCTCGGCGACGCCACCGTCGTTATCACCGGCGCTTCGAGCGGCATCGGGGCGGCGACCGCGTACGCGCTGGCCCGCCGGGGTGCCGACGTGGTGCTGGCGGCCCGGACCGCGGAGGCGCTGCACCAGGTCGCCGAACGCTGCCGGCAGTTGGGCGGGCGGGCGCTGGTCGTACCCACCGACGTGACGGACCCGGAGGCGGTGGGGCGGCTCGCGGCGCGGGCGGCGGCGGAGTTCGGCCGGATCGACGCCTGGATCAACAACGCCGCGGTGAGCGCGGTGGGACTCTTCGACGAGATCCCGGTGACCGAGTTCCGCCGGGTGGTGGCGGTGAACCTGCTCGGGACGGTGTACGGGACGAAGGCCGCGCTGCCCTGGCTCGACGCGGCCGGCGGCGGGGTCCTGGTCAACAACGCCTCCGTGCTGGCCGAGGTGGCGATGCCGTACCAGTCGGCGTACAACGCGACCAAGCACGGCATCCGCGGCCTGGCCGACACGATCCGGCAGGAACTGCGGGTCACCGGCCGGGGCAACATCTCCCTCTGCACCGTGCTGCCGGCGACGGTGGACACCCCGTTCTTCCGGCACACCGCCAACCACAGCGGCCACGAGCTGGCCCCGCCCCCACCGGTCCACCCGCCCGAGCTGGTGGCCGAGACGATCGTCCGGCTGCTCCGCCGGCCCCGACGGGAGGCGTACGCCGGCGGTCCGGCCCGGCTGATCGGACTCCAGTGGCGGCTGGCCCCGGCGCTGGCCGAGCGGGTGCTGGGCTGGTACACCGCCCGCACCCAGTTCGGCCCCCGAGCGCGTCTGGACGCCACCGGCAAGGTGTTCACGCCCGACGCGGCGGCGGAGCTGGGCGGTGGCTGGCCCGGCCGCCGCCGGCAACTGACCCGGGCGACCGCGTTCGGGCTGGCGGCGGGCACCGCCGTGGGCACCGTGGCCGCGATCGCCCGGCGAGCGCGGGCGGGACACCGATGAACAGCACCGATCGGCCGGATGCGGGGCTGGAACCTGGCATGCACAATGGGACGATCATGCCGACGGACGTACGGTGCCTGGTGGAGGCGGACGAATCGTCCGCAGTCGTCAGGCTGACCGGCGTGCTCGACCAGGCCGGCGTCGACGGCGTCCGCCTCGCGCTTCTGGCCCGGCTGTGGCAGCGGCCGGGTCCGGTGATCGTCGACCTGTCCGGGGTTCGGATCGCCGACCCCGCGGCCCGCGCCGTCGTCGACGACGTGCACCACACGGTGGCCGACTGGCCCGCTGCCGGGCTGCTGGTGCTGGACCCGTCCGGTTCCGCCGGCCCCGGCGTCCCCGTCCATCCGTCCCTCGACCAGGCGCAGGCCGCGCTGGCCGGTATGCCGCCGGCGGCCGTACTGGCCGCGGATCTTTCGCCCGTGGCGGCCTCGGCCCGGGAGGCCCGGGCGCTGGTCGCCGACGGCTGCGCCCGGTGGGACGTGCCGGACCTGGTCGAGCCGGCCTGCATCGCGGTCACCGAGATGGTGAACAACGTGGTCGCCCACGCCGGCACGCCGATGACCGTCCGGGTGGCCGCCCGGGGCGGCGCCCTGCACCTGGCCGTCCGCGACCGGTCCGCCCGGTGGCCCGCGTACGCCGGGCCGGCCCCGCTCACCTCGACCGGCGGGCGCGGGCTGCTGCTCATCGACACGGTCACGAGGCGCTGGGGCAGCACCCCGCTGGCGGACGGCAAGGTCGTCTGGTGCGTGCTGCACGCCGAGGACGAAGCCGCGATCCGCAGCTGACCTTGCCGGTTTCCGCCCGTTCCTCCCGATCCACACCGCCGGAGCCGGTTAGTGCGGTCAGCTCGGCGGGTAGTGACCGGTCATGCGCGACGACGAGTACCCCACCCCCGTGTCCGACCCGGAGGCGGAGGGCCTGCCCGACACCGCCGACGACGACTCGACGGCCAGAGACGACGTCCTGACCGGACGCGACGCGGACGGGCCCGAGCCGGCCCAGCTCCCCGGCGACCGCGACCCGGTGGCCGTGGACCGGTACGGGACCACCGCCGAGGAGCAGCTCGACGGCGAGTCGCTGGACTACAAGCTTCATCGGGAGGCGTACGAGCGGCCCGTCGACGACCCGCTCGCCGGTCCGGTCGACCCGGGCATCGCCGCCGAGGCGGACAGCGAGGAGGCCGCCGCGCAGGCCCAGTTCGACGCGGACGTGATCGACCCGGGCCCGACCTCCGACCCGCACTCGGCGGTCTCGCTCTACGACCACGGCCAGCTCGGCAGCATCGCCGACCACGAGATGGGCCGGCTGGTCGAACCGGACGAGGGGGCGCACACCGACCAGGAGACCGACAACATCGCGTACGACGCGGGCTCGGCCGGCGGCGGGGCGACCGCGGAGGAACTGGCCATCCACGAGACCCGCCCCCCGGAGTCGCACTGACCGCCTCAATCGTCCAGGCCGCGCTCGATGGCGTAGCGGGTCAGCTCGACCCGGTTGTGGAGCTGGAGTTTGCCGAGCGTGTTCTGCACGTGGTTCTGCACCGTCCGGTGCGAGAGCCCGAGCCGCTCGGCGATCTGCTTGTACGACAGCCCCTTGGCCACCAGGCGCAGCACCTCGGTCTCCCGCTCGGTGAGCCGGGGTGCCGCGTCGCGTGAGGTCGCCGGCTCGGCCGCCAGCCGCCGGTACTCCCCCAGCACCAGCCCGGCCAGGCCCGGCGTGAAGACCGGCTCGCCGGCCGCGGTCCGGCGCACCGCGTCCAGGAACTCGGCCGGCGCGGTCGACTTGACCAGGTAGCCCGTGGCGCCGGCCTTCACCGCGTCCAGCACGCTCTGCGGCTCGCCGCTGGCGGACAGCATCAGCACCCGCACCTCGGGCAGCGCGGCACGCAGCCCGAGGATCACCTCGACGCCGGGGATGTCGGGAAGTTGCAGGTCGAGCACGACCACATCCGGGCGGGCCGCCGGGGCCACCCGGAGCGCCTGCCGCCCCTCCCCGCTGGTCGCCACCACCAGGTGCCCGGCCTCGGTGAGGTCGCGGGCCACCCCCTCCCGCCACATCGGGTGGTCGTCGACCACCATCACCCGGATGCTCACCGGCCGCTCCTCGGGACGGTCAGCTCGATCTCCGTGCCGGCACCGGCGGCGGAGACGATCCGCACCTCGCCGCCCAGGTCGGCGACCCGGCCGCGGATCGACTGCGCCACCCCGAGCCGGCCCTGCGCCGCGGCCTCGACCAGCCGTCCCTCCGGGATCCCCGGGCCCTCGTCGCGTACCGAGACGGTCACCGTCTCCCCCTCATCCTCGATCAGCACCCAGGCCCGCCCACCGGCGTGCCGGGCCACGTTGTCCAGTGCCGCCCCGACCGCGGCGGCCAGTTCGCCGGCCACCTGCGCGGGCAGCCGCACCGGGGTGGCCGGTGCGGCGACGTCGACCGCCGCCGAGGCGTACCGGTCGAGCAGGTCACGCAGGTCGCGGTCGTCCCCCTGATCGACCGGCGCGGCGCTCGCACGACCGATCAGGGCGCGCAGTGCGGCCTCCTGTTCACCGGCCAGCCGGGCCAGCTCTCCCGCCTCGCCGTCCAGCTGGGCGCCGCGCCGCTGCACCAGCGCCAGCACCTGGAGCACCGAGTCGTGGATGTCCCGGGCCAGCCGCTCCCGCTCCCGGGTGGCCGCCTCCAGCTCCACCGCCCGCTGCAGCCGCTCCTCGGCGGTGACCGCCAGCCGGGCGACGTGCCCGACCACCACCCCGGCGAGCAGCATCAGGATCACCCCGGTGAACGAGGAGTGGCTGATCCGTTCCCGCGTGGCCAGGTCGATCCCGCCGAGCGCCAGCGCGGCGACCGCGCCGCGCCGCCGGCCGCCGGACACGGCCCAGGCCAGCACCGGGCCGGCCAGCCAGGCGACGGTCAGGGTGGGCACACCGGCCGCCAGCGCCGAGCGCCCCACCACCCAAGGGTTGGCCAGCATGATCGCCAGGACCACGCCGAGGTCGGCCAGGAGCAGCGGCCAGCGCCGTCCGGCCGGGCGCGCGTACCCGGCCGCGGTCGCCACGGTCCAGGCAAGCATCACCAGGAGTACGCCGCCGGCGGCGACCGGGTGCGCGTATCGGTGGGCGTCGCGGAGAACCAGCAGGCCGACGTACGCCAGCGAGGCGAACCGGAACACCGCGATGGAGCGCCAGAGTGGGACCTCCAGGCCACCCAGGGACGACGGCATGCGCGACACCATGCCACAGCCGGTGGCGGGCGGGATGGCGGGTGCGGCTCGGGAAACCCTGACGTACGGTGGAAAAGCCGCGAAGTTCGCCGAGATCCACCACGGGGACGGGGCCATGACGAACGCAGAACCCCCCGCACCGCGTACGGTTGTGCCCATCGAACCTTCCCTCCTCATCGCCGAGGCCTTCGACCAGGCCCAGGTGACCGAGCTACGGCACTCGGTCACCTCTCGCGCGCGCGCCGCGGGGCTGAGCGGTCAGCGGCTGGACGATTTCGTGCTGGCGGTCAACGAGCTGATCACGAATGCTGTCCGGCACGGCGGCGGCCGGGGCTGGCTGCGGCTGTGGCGCCAGCCGGGGAAACTGGTCTGCGAGGTCGCCGACCACGGTCGCGGGATCAGCGCCCAGCGGCTCAGCGACCGCAACCGGCCGGCCGCGGACACCGCCGGCGGCTGGGGCCTCTGGCTGGCCCGGGAACTGAGCGACACCATGGCGGTCGACAGCAGCGACGCGGGCACGACCGTACGGATCACCGCCGCGCTGATCTCCCGGCAGCCCGCCGCCCGCCCCGGCGACGGCTGACCGGCCCGCTCCACAAGGGCGCGGACCGGTCCGCACGGCGCGGCCGGGCCGCTCAGGCGAAGAGCGCGCTCACCGACTCGCCGTTGTGGATCCGCCGCATCGCCTCGGCCAGGGCCGGCGCCACCGACAGGACCTCCAGCTTCGGCACCCGCTTTTCCGCCGGGATCGGCACCGTGTTGGTGCAGACGATCTCCAGCACTCCGTCCTGCTCGCTCAGTCGCCGCAGCGCGTCGCTGGAGAAGAGGCCGTGGGTGCAGGCCAGCCGGATCGACCGGACCTTCCGCTCGCGCAGATGGGCCATCAGCTCGATCACCGTGCTGCCCTTCGCGATCTCGTCGTCGAGCACGATGACGTCCCGGTCCGCCACGTCGCCGATCACCGTGCTGATCTTCACGCGGTCGTCGCTGAACCGCTGCTTCGCGCCGGCCGCGACCGGCGTGCCGAGCATCCGGGCGAATGCCGCGGCCTCCTTGGCGTTGCCCAGGTCCGGCGAGACCACCACGGTGTTGCTCAGGTCCTGGCCCTTGAAGTGGGTGGCCAGCTCGCGCAGCGCGTGCAGGTGGTCCACCGGGACACTGAAGAAGCCGTGCACCTGCGGCGAGTGCAGGGTCATCGCCAGCACCCGGTGCGCCCCGGCCGAGGTGAGCAGGTCGGCCACCAGCCGGCCGCCGATGGAGATCCGCGGTGCGTCCTTCTTGTCCGACCGGGCGTACGCGTAGTGCGGCAGCACCACGGTGATCCGGCCGGCCGACGCGCCCCGGGCCGCGTCGATCATGAGCAGCAGCTCGACCAGGTGCTCCTGCACGGGTGGCACCAGCGGCTGGATCAGGAAGACGTCACGTTCCCGGCAGTTCGCCTGCAACTGCACCTCCAGGCAGTCGTTGGCGAACCGGGACACCCGGACCGGGTGCAGCGGTACGTCGAGGTGGGCGCAGATCTCGGCGGCGAGGTCGGGGTGGGCGGTCCCGCTGAAGACGGCAATGTCACGCACGCCTGCCGATCGTACGGGTCGGCGCGGGGCAGGCGACGGACGATCCCGGCGGGTACCGTGCTGCCGTGACCGGAGAGTTCGTCGCCGCCATCGACCAGGGCACCACCTCGTCGCGGTGCATCGTCTTCGACCGGGCCGGGGAGATCGTCTCCGTCGCCCAGCGCGAGCACCGGCAGATCTTCCCGCAGCCCGGCTGGGTCGAGCACGACGCCGAGGAGATCTGGGCGAACGTCCAGCAGGTGGTGCGGGAGGCCCTCGCCGCCGCCGGCACCGGGCCGGACGGGCTCGCCGCCGTCGGCATCACCAACCAGCGGGAGACCACCGTGGTCTGGGACCGGGCCACCGGGCGCCCGGTCGCCAACGCCATCGTCTGGCAGGACACCCGCACCGCCCCGCTGCTGCGCGAGCTGGCCGAGGCGTACGACGAGGAGCGGCTACGCGCCCGCACCGGCCTGACCCTGGCAACCTACTTCGCCGGGCCGAAGCTGCGCTGGCTGCTCGACCATGTCGACGGGCTGCGCGAGCGGGCCGAGCGGGGCGAGGTCCTCTTCGGCACGGTCGACAGCTGGCTGATCTGGAAGCTGACCGGCCGGCACGTCACCGACGTGACCAACGCCGGCCGGACCATGCTGATGGACCTGGAGACCCTGGACTGGGACCCGGAGCTGCTCGACGCGATGCGGGTGCCGGCGGCGATGCTGCCGGAGATCCGCTCCTCGGCCGAGGTCTACGGCACCGCCGACGGGGTGCTCGCCGGAGTGCCGGTGGCCAGCGCGCTCGGCGACCAGCAGGCCGCCCTCTTCGGACAGACCTGCTTCCAGCCCGGCGAGGCCAAGTGCACCTACGGCACCGGCAGCTTCCTGCTGCTCAACACCGGCGCCAGCCCGGTCGCCTCCCGGCACGGCCTGCTCACCACAGTGGCCTACCGGATCGACGGCCAGCCGGCCGTGTACGCCCTGGAGGGCGCGATCGCGGTCACCGGCTCGCTGGTCCAGTGGCTGCGGGACAACCTCGGCCTGATCTCCAGCGCCCCGCAGATCGAGGAGCTGGCCCGCACGGTCGACGACAACGGCGGCTGCTACGTGGTGCCGGCCTTCTCCGGGCTCTTCGCGCCGCACTGGCGAAGCGACGCCCGGGGCGTGATCGCCGGGCTGACCGGCTACATCACCAAGGGGCACCTGGCCCGGGCCGTGCTGGAGGCGTCCGGCTGGCAGACCCGTGAGGTGGTCGACGCGATGAACGCGGACTCCGACGTGGCGCTGCGCCGGCTGCGGGTGGACGGCGGCATGACCGGCAACGAACTGCTGATGCAGTTCCTCGCCGACGTGCTCGACGTGCCGGTGATCCGCCCCCGGATCACCGAGACCACCTGCCTGGGCGCCGCGTACGCGGCCGGCCTGGCGGTCGGCTTCTGGCCGGACCTGGCCACCCTGCGGGAGCAGTGGCGCGCCGACGCGCAGTGGGCCCCGGAGATGGACCCGGCGCTGCGCGAGCGGGAGCTGCGCAACTGGCGCAAGGCCGTGCAGCGCACCCTCGACTGGGTGGAGTGAGCGGGGCGGTGATCAGTCCCAGCGGTTGCCGGTGAGCTTCTCGTAGACGTCGACGTAGCGGGCCCGGGTCGCCTCGACCACCTCGGCCGGCACCTCGGGGGCCGGCGGCTGCCGGTCCCAGCCGCTCCCGGTGGCCCAGTCCCGGACGTACTGCTTGTCGTAGGAGAACTGGGCGCGGCCCGGCTGGTACGACTCCGCCGGCCAGAATCGGGACGAGTCGGAGGTGAGCAGCTCGTCGGCGAGGACCAGGGTGCCGTCCGGCGCCCAACCCAGCTCGATCTTGGTGTCGGCGACCAGGATGCCCCGGTCGGCGGCGATCTCCGCGCCGCGCCGGTAGACGTCGATGGTGATCTGCCGCAGCCGCTCGGCGGTCTCCGCGCCGAGCTTGTCGGCCACCTGCGCGTACGTGATCGGCTCGTCGTGCTCGCCCTTGGGTGCCTTGGTCGACGGGGTGAAGATCGGCTCGGGCAGGATCGACGCCTCCACCAGGCCCCTGGGCAGCTCGACGCCGGAGACCGCGCCGCTGTGCTGGTATTCCGCGAAGCCGCCGCCGGTGAGGTAGCCCCGGGCCACGCACTCGACCGGGACCATGTCCAGCCGTCGGCAGCGGATCGCCCGGCCGGCGAACTCCGGCGGCACGTCGGTGGCGGAGATCACATGGTTCGGCACCAGGTCGGAGAGCTGCTCGAACCACCACAGCGACAGGGCGGTGAGCAGCCGGCCCTTGTCCGGGATCGGGGTCGGCAGCGCCACGTCGTAGATGGAGATGCGGTCGGAGGCGACCAGGATCAGGTCGTCCCCGTCGGCGTAGACGTCCCGTACCTTGCCCGAGTGCAGAAGTTCCACGGCGCCTAGTACACCACGGGACGGGCCGGCCGCCCGTGCGACCACCGGCCGTCCCGCCGGCGCCCGGGCCTGCGGGTACGACGCCGGCGTTGACACCCTCGGCCCGTCCCTGGGTAAATGATCCGTCCGCAGCAGCCGCCCGCGGCCCAGGAGAACCTCGTGCGCGCTCCGCAGTCCGTACCCCGCCCCGGCGTCGACCGGCGGCGGCTCCTCGGTGCGCTGACCGGGCTGCCGCTGCTCGTCGGCGGGCTGGCCGGCTGCCGGCCGGAGGAGGAGGCCCGCGTCGACGACGGGCCCGTCGAGCTGTCGGTGTTCTGGTGGGGCGAGGCCGCCCGGGCCGAGGCCACCGAGCATGCGCTGCGCCTCTACTCCCAGCAGAACCCGCAGGTCCGGTTCCGAG
Source organism: Micromonospora sp. SL4-19 (assembly GCF_047921475.1). NCBI lineage: Bacteria > Bacillati > Actinomycetota > Actinomycetes > Micromonosporales > Micromonosporaceae > Micromonospora > Micromonospora sp. SL4-19. The sequence goes on along the minus strand of NZ_JBLROB010000004.1, from coordinate 191,204 downwards.
TCACCTGGCAGGGCCTCACCGGCTACTACGACCGGCTGGCCACCCAGGCCGTCGGGGGCAACGTGCCCGACCTGTTCCAGATCGACGACACCGTGCTCACCGAGTACGCCCGGCGGGAGATCGTCCTCGACCTCAGCCGGTACGTCGCGGACAACCGCCTCGACCTGGGCGACCTACCGGAGCACCTGGCCCGGTACGGCCAGGTGGAAGGCAGGACCAGGGCGGTCCCCGCCGCGCAGACCAACGCCGCGCTCGTCTACAACCGCGACCTGCTGCGCCGCCTACGACAGCCCGAGCCGCGCACCGGAATGCCGTGGAAGGAGTACGCGCAGTGGGCCGCCCGGGTCACCCGGGCGTCCGGGAACCGGGTGGCCGGCACGGTGGATCCCTCCGGCGACTACCGGGCGCTCTGGCTCTGGCTGCGGGGCCGGGGCAGCGAGTTCTACCAGGGGCGGCAGCTCGGCTTCAGCTCCGACGAGCTGATCGACTGGTTCGAGTTCTGGGAGGTCGCCCGGCTCGACCGCGCCTTGGCGGTCAACCCGCTGGTGGAGCTGGCGGACACCGGCGAGCCGGCCCGTCATCTCGTGGTGACCGGTCAGACCGCCGCGTCCTTCGCCTGGTCGCACCAGCTCCCGGAACTCCAGCGCCACACCGACGACGAGCTGGGCATGACGATCCTTCCGGGCACCCCGGCCGCGCAGTGGCCCCGGGCGTCGATGTACTGGGCCGCCTTTCGGGGCACTCGGCACCCCGGGTTGGTCGTCGATGTGATCAACTTCCTGACCGTCAATGTGGCGGCCGGTCGCGCCCTCGGTACCGAGCGCGGGCTGAACGCCAGCGTCCCGGTCCGGCGGTTCGTCGAGCAGGGCGTCACCGACCGGCCGGGAAAGCGGTTGGTGGCCCTCGGCACCGACCTGGACGATCTGATGGGACCGGCGCCCGCGCCGCCGCCGAAGGGACACGCGCGGGTACGCACCCTGCTCGTCGCCACGGCCGAGCGCGTCCGCACCAAGCGGACGGGTGCCCGGACGGCGACCTCCCGGTTCATGGCCGAGGCGAACGCGGCCCTGGCCGAGTGACCGCAGAACCATGAGTGCCTGCGCGCGCCGGGCCGGGCCCGGCGCGCGCGATGGTCAGCGCCGCGGGCCGCCCCGCCGGCCCCGCATCAGCAGCAGCACCAGCAGCACGATCCCCCCGACCACCACCAGACAGCAGAGCAGCCCGAGGGCCCCGAAGCCACCGCCCCGGGACCGCCGCCGGGCGGCCTCCACCACCAGCTCGCCGGTCCCCGTGGACGCCCACGCCGCGACCGGTACGAACACCGAGAGCACGACCGCACCGAGGACCGCGCCGAGCCGGCCCCACCACCTGTTCCAAGCAGACATGGCCTCATCCTTGCCGAGCAGCGCAACCGGCCCGCCGGGCAGGGTGGGCGAAGCCGCCTGAGAACGGCGACAGGCCCCGGAGCGGACTCCGGGGCCTGTCGTGACGAGTAGCGGGGACAGGATTTGAACCTGCGACCTCTGGGTTATGAGCCCAGCGAGCTACCGAGCTGCTCCACCCCGCGTCGGCTCGTACAGCTTATCGCATCTCCGCCGTGGAGATCAGCCGGGTCCCCGATCGCCGCCGCTGCGACCCCGGGGAGCGGGAGAAAGCGACACGGGGGCGGAGAAACGGAACGGCCCCGAGGATCGGATCCTCGGGGCCGTTCCGGCGTGGTAGCGGGGACAGGATTTGAACCTGCGACCTCTGGGTTATGAGCCCAGCGAGCTACCGAGCTGCTCCACCCCGCGTCGGTCCGTCAACCGTAGCGCACCGACCCCACGAGGCGCAAAACGACCGTCAGGACAGCCACCTCTTGATCGCCTCGGTCGCCCGCCGGCTGTCCGCGTCGAACTGCGTCCGATCGGTGGAGCTGTCCTCCCAGCCCTGCTCCCACAGCACGGTGACCACGTCACCGACGCGTACCGCCCGGACCAGGTGGACCTCGTCGCCGCCCGTCGGGTCCCCGTTGACGTCCCGGTACGGCGTCCGGATCTCGAACAGCACCGACTCCTCGCCGTACCCGGCGCCGTCCAGCAGGCGCTGGGTGGCGGTCACGCCCGGCGCGTTCGGCGCGTCCTGCCGCGGGCAGTTCCGGACCGCCTGCCGCAGCTCCCGCAGCGCGTCGTTGGCCCGGCCTGGCCGGTAGACGGTGACGCTGTGCCGGTAGCTGCCATCCGGCACGGCCTCGGCCGACGCTCCCGTCAGCTTGAACGCCAGCGTCCGCGCTCGGCGCGCCACGATCTGCGTCTCACCGGGCCGGGCACCGCACAGCGCCGGCAGCACCGGCCCGGGGAGGAACTGGTTGCCGGTACCGGCGTCGTTGACGGCGGGCAGGACGAAGAAGGCCCGGTCCGGGACACTCGTCGGGGTGCTGGCCGGCGGTTGGTTGCTCGTCGTCGGAACGCCGGGCGTACGGGACGGGGCCGGGGCGGTACGGCTCGGCGACGGCGTGCCGGAGCCGGGCGGGGCCGACGGGCTGATGGTGGTGGTGCCCGCGGGTGGCCCGGGCGGGGCGTCCGGGCCGGCGGCGAGCACGATCTGCGTGCCGACGGCCGTGCCGGCGACGAGTACGGCGGCGGCCAAGGCACCCAGCGCGGCTCGGTTGCGGGCCCGGCGGTCGGCCCGCCGGCGCACCTGGTCCGGGGCCGGCAGCGCCCGCTCGTCGATGTCGGCGGCCAACGCCCGGTAGCGGCGGGTCAGTTCACGCGACATCGTTGACCTCCAGCTCCTCGGTGGCGGTGCCGGGCAGCAGCTCGGCCAGGCGGGCCCGGCCCCGGGACAGCCAGGACTTCACGGTGCCCGTGGGGACCCCGGCCTCCCGGGCGATCTCGGCCACCGACATGTCGAACAGGTAGTGCAGGGCGAGGGCCTGCCGGTGCCGGGCCGGCAGCTGCCGGAGCGCGCCGACCAGCAGCACGGTGTCCTCGCCGGGTGGGCCGACGGCGTCCGGTGGACCGCTGCGGCTGGCCGCCAGCCGCCAGCCGCGCAACCGCCGCCACCGGTCCGTGGCCAGCCGGCTGACCACCAGCCGCAGCCAGGCTTCGGGCGCCGGGTGGGCGGCCACCTTCCCCCACTGCCGCCAGGCCCGGGCGTACGCCTCCTGGACGAGGTCCTGCGCCTCGCCGGGGTCGTCCGCCACCGCGTAGCCGTACCGCAGCGTCCGCGCCGACGTGCTCCGGTAGAAGTCGTCGAAGCTGTTCGCATCCCTCATCGCCAGACCTCGCCTCCCTCCGTCCACCTGCACTGTTGACGGGGGAACCGGGTGCCGGGTTGCGGGCGTTCTGTCGGGGAGACGACACGAGCCCGTGGCCGCAGACCGCTACGGGTCTGCGGCCACGGGCTCCGCGGTCGGGCTGGCGTCAGCCGTTCGGTGAGGGCGAGGTCGAGGCGGCGGGAGGCGACGCGGACGGGTTGCCGCTGGGCGACCGGTTGGCCGCCTCCTGCGCCTGCTGGAACGCGGTCATCGCCTCGTCCAGCGTCTTCAGGGCCCGGCCGTACCGCTCAAAGTCACCGGACGCCTGGGCGGCCTTGACCTCGGCGATGGCGCTCTGCACCTTGTCGGCGGCCTGGGCCAGCTCGCCGGTGAGCACCGGCTGGGTGGTGCCGCCGGTCGGCGGGGTGCCGCCGGTCGGCGGGGTGCCGCCGGTCGGCGGGGTGCCGCCCGGCTCGGGCGGCGGGTTGCCGGCCGGCGCCCGTTTACCCTTCTCGACGAGCTGCTTGATGCCGTCGCTGATGTTGTTCGCCAGCACCACGTACGAGCTGCCGTCACCGTAGGAGAGCAGCACCTTCTGCAGCAGCGGGAACGCGTCCTGCTGGTTGCTCTTCACATACACCGGCTCGACGTAGAGCATGCCGTCGCCGAAGGGCAGCGAGAGCAGGTTGCCGTACTGCACCTGGGCCTGGTTCGACGAGAGCAGGTTGAGCTGCTGACGGATGTCGGCGTCGTTGGTCATCTGCTGGTGCACCTGGACGGGGCCGCCGGTCCGGGTCTGGTCCGGCAGCTCCCGCACCTCCAGCGTCGGCTCTCCGTTCACGTACGAGCCGGAGATCAGCGCGGCGAGGTTCTGCCGGCCGTTCGGGGTGACCGCGGCGGTCAGCTGGAAGCGCGGCCCCTCCTGCTGCCCTGGGAACTGGGTGAACAGGTAGTACGGCGGCTGCTTCTCTCCGCTGTCCGGCGCGTCCGGCACGTTGGGCACCTGCCAGAAGTCCTGACCCGAGTAGAAGTCGCCCGGATCGGTGACATGGAACCGGGTGAGCAGGTTGCGCTGCACCTTGAACAGGTCCGCCGGGTAGCGGAAGTGCGCGGACAGCTCCGGCGGGATCGCCCCCTTGGGCAGCACCAGATCACCGCCGAACGCCTTGTTCCACGCCTTGAGCACCGGGTCGGTGTCGTCGAACGCGTACAGCCTGACCGTGCCGTCGTACGCGTCGACGGTCGCCTTGACGGAGTTGCGGATGTAGTTGACGTTCTCCCGGGCGAGCTGGAAGGTGCCCCGCCCGGTCAGCTCGTCGGCCGTCTCGGCTTGGAGGTTGACCCGGTCGGCGTAGGGGTAGGTCGCGGCCGTGGTGTAGCCGTCGATGATCCACAGGACCCGGCCGTTCACCACCGCCGGGTACGGGTCGCCGTCCAGGGTGAGGAACGGCGCGACCTTCTCCACCCGGTCCCGCGGGTTGCGCACGTAGAGCAGCTTGGAGTCCTTGTTCAACTGCTCGGAGAGCAGGAAGTTCGACTCCTGCTCCTTGATCGCGTAGAGCAGCCGCCGGGTGAACGAGCCGATCTTGACGCCGCCCTCGCCGGTGTACGTGTAGTACTGCTCGCCCCCGGTCGAGATCGGGCGATCGAACTCGACGTTACGGTCGCCGGTCTGGCCGACGATCGCGTAGTCGTTGTCCGACATCCGCTCGCCGTAGTAGATGCGCGGCTGCTCGGCCGGGATCTCCTCGGTCGGCGACGAGCAGCCCTGCGTCTCCTTCGCCGCCTCACCCAGGAAGCCCGAGACGAAGTACGGCAGGCCGTTGCAGACCTGGTTGGCCGGCGCGGCCACCAGCCCGTACCCGTGGGTGTAGACGGTGTGCCGGTTGATCCAGTTGCTCTGCTGCGAGGTCAGCTCGCGGTAGTTGATCTCTCGGAGGCCGACCACGTAGTCGGAGGTCTTGCCGTCCACCGCGTACCGGTCGATGTCCAGCTTCGCGCCGAAGTCGTAGAAGCTGCGCACCTGCTGGAGCTGGGTGTACGTCTGGGAGACCAGCTGCGGGTCGAGCAGCCGGACGTTCTGCACCACCGAGGTGTCGGTGGCCAGGCTGGGCGGCGGGACGAGGTTGCTCGCCGCGTACCCGGTGGGCTTCGTGGCGGTCAGCCCGTACGCGGCCCGGGTCGCGTCGATGCTCCGCTGGATGTACGGCGCCTCCTTGTCCCGGGCGCTCGGCTTCACCTCGAAGGTCTGCACCGCCCACGGGTAGATGCCGCCGATCGCCACCGCCGAGACGCCGAGCAGGGCGAGCGCGATGCCGGGCCAGACCAGGTTCCGCATCACCGCGTTGGAGAACACGATGATCGCGATGGCCACCACGACCGCGATGTACGCCAGGATCTCCTTTGCCGGGAGCAGCGCGTTCACATCGGCGTAGCCGGCGCCGTAGAGCTTGGCGCCCTCGTTGTACTCCAGCAGCATCGCCCGCTGGTCCAGCACGTACGCGATCGCCTTGAGCAGGACGAAGACCGCGACCAACGTACTCAGGTGGGCGCGGGCAGCGTTGGTCATCCGGTCACCGATGCCCTGCAGCCGCACCCCGCCGTAGATGTAGTGCACGGCCAGCGCGCCGAGCAGGGACAGCACTACCGCGGTGAAACCGACGCCGAGCAGGTAGCGCCAGAACGGCAGTTGGAAGACGTAGAACCCGACGTCGATCCCGAACTCCGGGTCCTTCACGCCGAAGCTCCCGCCGTTGCGGAACAACAGCCACTGGCTCCACCGGCCCTGCGCCGACAGCCCGGCGAAGAGCCCGAGGACGGCGGAGACCAGGGCGATCCAGGTGCCGAGCCGGGGGCTCAGCAGCATCCGGTACCGCTCCAGGGTGGCCTGCTCGGCCGAGCGCGGGCGCAGCTGGGGTCGCAGCCGGTACGCCAGCCAGAGGTTGCCGCCGACAATCGCCGCCAGGCCGGCCCCGACCAGGAGGAACAGCGTCAGCCGGGTGGCGAGGACGCCGGTGAAGACCTGGGTGTAGTGGACCTCGTCGAACCACAGCCAGTCGGTCCACACGTTGACGCCCCACCCGATCAGGGTGAAGAGCAGGAACACCCCGACCAGGACTCCGATGGTGACGCGTCCGCGCCGGCTCATCCTCGGCAGGGGACTGCTACGCATGACCACTGTTGGCTCCGCACGCTCGATGTGATCGGCTCCGACCAGGGACCCAGAGTACGGGGTGTTCCTGGACACGTCGGGTCAAGGTCACGTCACGATCCTCGCGCACGGCCGCCACAGCCGGCTCAGCAGCGGGTCGGCTGGCCTCCGGCGCGCAGCGTCTCCAGCGTCTTCAGCGCGTCGTCCAGCGACGCCACCTTGAGCAACGGCAGGTCGGGCTGCGGGTTGCGGACCGCCTCGGCGCAGTTGTCGGCGGGCACCAGGAACACCTTCGCCCCGGCCTCCTTGGCGCCGACCAGTTTCTGCGCGATGCCACCGATCGGGCCGACCTGACCGTCGTCGTCGATGGTGCCGGTGCCGGCGATGATCTTCCCGCCGGTCAGGTCGGCCGGCTCCAGCTTGTCGATGATGCCCAGGGCGAACATCAGCCCGGCGCTCGGCCCGCCGATGTCGCCGAGGTCGATCTTGAGGGTGAACGGGTGCGGCTGCTGCTGATCGATCTCGACGCCGATCCGCGGCCGGCCGTCCTGCTCCCGGCTGGTCACCGTCGCGGTGGCGGACTGCCCGTCGCGGGTGTACCCGATCTTCAGCGCGGTGCCGGCCGGCTTGGCCCGGATCAGCTCGGTGAGCTTGGCGGCACTGGTCACCTGCTGGCCGTCGACCGAGGTGATCAGGTCACCGGGCTTGAGCGCGTTCACCGACGGCCCGCCCGCGGTGACCGCCTTCACCACCACCTGGATCGGGTAGCCCAGCTCACGCAGGGCCGCCGTCTCCGCGCTGGTCTGCGAGTTCTGGAAGTCCTCGGCGTTGCGCTTCTCGACCTCCTGCTGCGACTCTCCCGGCGGGTAGACCAGCTCGCGCGGCACCACCGCCTCGTCCTTGGAGAACCAGCCGGCCAGCGCCGAGCGGAGCCGGACGGTCGGCTGCACGCCGACCGTGGTGAGCCGCAACTGCCCGGCGGAGGTGGACGTCGCCCGGCCGGTGACCTGGATGATCTCCTTACCGTCCGAGGTGCCGAGGGTGTTGACCGTCGGGCCGGGACCGAGCACCACGTACGGGAGGGGCACGCTCAGCGCACCGATGCTGAGCAGGGCGGTGAGCAGTGCACCGAGGAGTACGGTCACGCCGCGACGTCTCATGCGGCAGAGCGTACCGATCCGGGCAGGTTGGCCCGGCACGGTGACCGGCGGACTTCGCCCTCAGCGCAACGCCAGCGGCGCGACCTGCGGCGGGGCACGCGTACCGTAGACGTCGTGCCTGATATTCCGTTCGGCTTCGCGCTCCCGGGTGGGCAACCACCAGACCCCAACGACCCCGCGCAGATGCAGCAGTTCATGGCGCAGCTGCAGCACCTGCTCTCCGCGCCCGGCAGCGGGCCGGTCAACTGGGACCTCGCCCGGCAGGTGGCCGCGAGCCAGCTCGCCGCCGCCGGCGACCCGGCGGTCTCGCCGTTCGAACGCAACGCGGTGGAGGAGGCGCTGCGCATCGCCGACCTCTGGCTAGAGCCGGCCACCTCGTGGCCCTCCGGCATCCGGACCTCGGTCGCCTGGAACCGCAACGAGTGGATCTACAAGACCCTCGACGTGTGGCGCAAGCTCTGCGACCCGGTGGCCAGCCGAATGGTCGGCGCGATGGGCGACCTGGTCCCGCCGGAGGCCCGGGCCCAGCTCGGCCCGATGCAGTCGATGGTCGCCACGCTGGGCGGTGCCCTCTTCGGGGGCCAGCTCGGCCAGGCGCTCGGCTCGCTCGCCGCCGAGGTGCTCTCGGCCGGTGACATCGGCCTGCCGCTCGGCCCGGCCGGCACCGCCGCGCTCATCCCGGCCAACATCCGGGCCTACGGCGAGGGCCTGGAGCTGCCCGAGGACGAGGTACGCCTCTACGTCGCCCTGCGTGAGGCCGCCCACCAGCGGCTCTTCCAACACGTGCCGTGGCTGCGCGGGCACGTGTTCACCGCGGTGGAGAACTACGCCGCGGGCATCCGGGTCAACCGGGAGGCGATCGAGGAGGCGATGGGCCGGGTCGACCCGACCGATCCGGAGTCGATGCAGGCAATCGCCCTGGAGGGCATCTTCACTCCCGAGGACACTCCGGCGCAGAAGGCCTCCCTGGCCCGGCTGGAGACCGTGCTCGCCCTGGTGGAGGGCTGGGTGTGCCACGTGGTCGACAGCGCCGCCGGCGAGCGCCTGCCCAACGTCGTACGCCTCGGCGAGGCGTTCCGCCGGCGCCGCGCCGCGGGTGGTCCGGCTGAGCAGACCTTCGCCGCACTGGTCGGCCTGGAGCTGCGGCCGCGGCGACTGCGCGAGGCCACCGCGCTCTGGGCGGCGCTGACCGAGCACCGTGGCATCGCCGGCCGGGACGCGGTCTGGGGCCACCCCGACCTGCTTCCCTCGGACGACGACTTCGCCAACCCGGAGGCGTTCGCCGCGACGAGCAGCGACCTGGACGACGAACTGGCCACCTTCGACTTCACCGCCCCAGGTGCGCCGGAGGAGCAGCCCCCGAGCGAGGGCGACGGCAGATCCTGACGCGCCGGCCCGGGCGCGCCGTGTGGTCAGCCTGGCTGGCCGGAGAGGAGCGCCCGGGTCGCGTCCCAGCCTTCGAAGGCCGGATCGAGGGTCGCCAGGTCGGCCGGGCCGCGCAGGCGGCGCCAGCCGGCGGTGACGGCCACGTCCCCCGGTCGCGGGGCGGCCGCGCGCACGTCCGCCGGCGCGGCCGTGTCCAGGTCCAGCACCGGCAGCCACTCCGGTACGGGCAGCCGGGACGCCACGCCGAGCAGACCTGGGCCGCTCCCCTCCACCGGGGCGACCGCCACCGGACGGCTGGACAGTGGCCGGAGCAGCTTCCCCAGGGTGAGCCCCGGCACGTCCGGGGCGTCGGCGACCACCACGGCCGCCTGGTCGTATCCGGGCGGCCCGGCGGCGTCGAGGTCGCTGGGCGCGGCCTTGCCGTTGCCGGACAGCGCGGCGAGGACCGCGTTGATCGTCGGCTCCGGCACCTCGTGGACGGCCGTGCCCGGCCACACCACGGCGTCGGCGAGCCAGCGGTCCTCGGGCGTCACGGCCACCGCGGTCTCCACCTCGTTGAGCGTGGCGAGCAGGTCCACGACGTCCTCGGCGAGCGCGGTACGCCACCGCGTCGGGTCGATCCCCGGCGGCGTCCACGCCACCGGAGCGAGCAACGCCACCACCACACGTCGGGCCACGCCCCGACCCTACCCGCCACCCGGACCGCCCCCGGCCGGCCGACGCGGTGTGCCCCGGTCATCGAGCCCGGCCGTGACCGGACCGGACGAGGGGCGCGGCGACGGCCCACGGCCCGACCGCGACGGCACCTACGGATCGACGAGGCCCGGCCGGCTACGGCAGGCCGGAGGGCCACAGGGTCAGTCGGCGCCTGAGGTGGCGGCGACGCCCTCCAGGTAGCCTCGGGCCCGCTCGGTCTTCGGGTACCGCCCGACCAGGGCCCAGAACGCGGCGTTGTGGCTGGGCACGATCAGGTGCGCCAACTCGTGCAGCAGCACGTAGTCGATCACCCAGTCGGGCATGTCCTGGATCCGGTGGGAGATCCGGATGGTGCGGTCGGCCGGGGTGCAGGAGCCCCAGCGGCCGTTCTGGTTGGTGACCCAGCGGACGCTCGCCGGGGTGGCCGCGACGCCGTGCTCGGGCAGGTAGAGGTTGATCAGCCGGGCGGCCCGGGCCAGCAGCTCCGCATCGGTGCGGGCGAGGCGGTCCTCCCGGGCGGCGAGCCGCGCCAGCATCCGGTCGACCCACTCGCTCTCCTCGGCGCGGGAGAACTGGTCGGGGATGAGCACGACCACTCGTTCACCGTCCCGGTACGCGGACACTGTCCGTCGCCGGCGCTGGCTGCGCCGTACCTCGACGACAGGCTTCCGCGTCCCGGCCATCACTGGTCCGCGCAGCCTCGGCTGACTGTCACGAGGGAAAGCTAATGCGTACTGACCAGGGGTCCGCAAGAGTCAACACGACGACACGCGCCCGGAAAGTGGTGGTTGGTCGTGGGGAGTCCTGAAAATTTTCTTTGCGGTGGCGACTCAACCGCCTCCGGTCACCCTTCGTGGCGGCCCGGACCGGCCCGCCGGCCGTCACCCGCCGACCCCCGCACACGTTAAGTGATCTACGGACGGAGCATGGCGCGGGGGCCGCCTGAAGGGGGATCTGAGCGTGTTCACCCGGCGTGTCCCCGCGAAACTGACTTATCCGACGTAACTCGGCATGCACACTCTCGTCGTCGGCTTGCTCACAGAGTCGACGCACAGCTGACATGGAACCGCCCAGAGCTGGGTAGGGTCCGCCAACCAGCGGTCACGCGCGTGACCGTGGAGAACCGCCCGGCGCCGGCGCCACGCGTGGCCCGCGCAGGGAACCCCGCCGGACGTGTCCGGCGGACGAGACGAGGAGGGCTACCGTGGCCGACCAGGCCCAGACCTACAACGGTTACTGCGTGAAGTGCAAGGAGAAGCGGGACTTCGAGGGCCGCGTGGAGGTCTCGAAGACCGGCATGAACATGGCCAAGGGCAAGTGCCCGGTGTGCGGCACAACAGTGAACCGCATCCTCGGCAAGGCCAAGGTCTGACCCGTACGGATCGAACGGGGGAGGGATGGCCTGCGGTCAACTCTCCCCCGGGTCGTGTCCGGCCCTGACTGTCGGCTGACCGACACCGGCTACCGACCGGTTGTGGAAAAGCGGGCTTTTCCTGTGGACAACCCTGGATGTGGTCGGGCGCACCTGTGGACAACGACCGACGGAAAGCGCGGACACGGTCACGATTCGTGACATGGCTCCCCCCGCGCCCCTCGCCCGTCCGACGCTGCTGCCCGGCCTGACCCGGCTCTGGCGGGACCGGCACACCCTTCAGCTCGGGGTCGAGCCCGGGCGGGCCGTTCTGCTGGAGTTGGCCAGTCCCCGGGCCGCCCGCCTCCTCGACCTGCTGGACGGCACCCGCAGCGAGCGCGCCGTCCTCGCGTCCGCGGCCACGGCCCAGGTGGCGCCGGACGAGGTCCGCGTCCTGCTGGACACGCTCCGGGCCGCCGGCCTCGTCGTACCGGCACAGAGCCTGCTCCCACCGGACCTCGCCGGGCCGCTCCGGGCCCGGCTGGCCGGTGAGGCCGACTCCCTGGCCCTGGCCACGGCCGGCCTGCCCGGCACGCCGGCTCAGGTGCTGCGCCGCCGCCGGGCGGCCCGCGTGCTCGTCACCGGCGCCAGCCGCCTCGGTGGGGCGATCGCCGTCGCGCTGGCCCAGGCGGGCGTCGGCCACGTGGCGCCCGACCTGGCCGGCCCGGTCCGCCCGGGCGACCTGGTGGGGACCGGCCTCACCGCCGCGGAGATGGGTCGGCCGCTGGCCCCGGCGATCCGTGGCGCGCTCGACCGATCCGCGCCGGGCACGGAGACCGGGCCGCTCCGGCAGCACCGCGTCGACCTGGTGGTCCAGCTCGGCACGGACCGACCCGCGCCCCTGCTCGCCGCCCGGTACGCGCAACGTCGCCAGCCCCACCTCCTGGTCGACCTGCGCGGTGGCGTGCCGGTAGTGGGCCCGCTGGTCCGCCCACCGGCGGGCCCCTGCCTGAACTGCCTCGACCTGCATCGGGTGGACCGTGATCCGGACTGGCCGGCGCTCGCCGCCCAGCTCGCGGCCGACGACACCGAGCGCCCGTGCGCCGTCACCACCCGGCTGGCGGCGGTGGCGTACGCGGTGGCGGAGGCGCTGGCCCACCTCGACGGCGACGCCCCGGAGACCCTCGGCTGCGCCGTCGAGATCGGCGCGGCGGGCCGGATCCGCCGCCGCCAGTGGCCGCCGCACCCGTCCTGCGGGTGCTCCGGACGTCGCCCGATCCGGGTCGGCCCTACCCGCTCCCGGCTTCGCAGCAGCAGCGGACCCTCGGAGTCGGTAACAATGACCGGGTGACCGACATCCCGCGCCGGGCCGTGTCCCGGACCGCCAAGCTCGCCGCTCTGCCGCTCGGCTTCGCCGGTCGGACCGTCCTCGGCATGGGCAAGCGGGTTACCGGGCTCGCGTCCGACGTCATCTCCGCCGAGATTCAGCAGCGCACCGCCGAGCAGCTGTTCAGCGTGCTGGGACAGCTCAAGGGCGGGGCGATGAAGTTCGGCCAGGCGCTGTCGGTCTTCGAGGCGGCGCTGCCCGAGGAGATCGCCGGCCCCTACCGTCAGGCGCTCACCAAGCTCCAGGAGGCCGCCCCGCCGCTGCCCGCGGCGACCGTGCACAAGGTGCTCGCCGAGCAACTCGGGCCGGACTGGCGGGACCGGTTCGTGGAGTTCAACGACACCCCGGCCGCCGCCGCCAGCATCGGGCAGGTGCACCGCGCGGTCTGGCGGGACCCGGGATACGGCCCGAACGGCGGCCCGCACCACCGGGACGTCGCCGTGAAGATCCAGTACCCGGGTGCCGGGGACGCGCTGTTGGCCGACCTGAAGCAGCTGTCCCGGCTGGGCGGCATGTTCCGTGCGATCCAGCCCGGGCTGGACGTCAAGCCGCTCCTGGCCGAGCTGCGCGAGCGGGTCACCGAGGAGCTGGACTACGAGCTGGAGGCCGAGTCGCAGCGGGCCTTCGCCGCGGCGTACGCCGACGATCCGGAGATCTTCATCCCGGAGGTGCTGGACGCCTCGCCACGGGTGCTGATCACCGAGTGGGTCGAGGGCATTCCGCTCGCGGAGATCATCCGGAACGGCACCGAGGAGCAGCGCGACGAGGCCGGGCGTCTGATGGCCGAGCTGCACCTGTCCGCGCCGATGCGCGCCGGGCTACTGCACGCCGACCCGCACCCGGGCAACTTCCGGCTGCTCCCGGACGGCCGGCTCGGCGTGATCGACTTCGGCGCGGTGGCCCGGATGCCGGAGGGCACCCCGGAGCCGATCGGCCGGATCGCCGGGCTGGCGATCCGCGGCGACGCGGACGGGGTGGTGAACGGGCTGCGCGACGAGGGCTTCGTCAGCCAGACCGAGCCGATCGACGCGCAGGCGCTGCTGGAGTGGCTCCAGCCGATGCTGACCCCGGTCGCCGAGGACGAGTTCCGGTTCACCCGGGCCTGGCTGCGCGCAGAGGCCACCCGGCTGGCCAGTCCCCGGTCGCCCGCGTTCCAGCTCAGCCGGCAGCTCAACCTCCCCCCGTCATACCTGATGATCCACAGGGTGACGCTGGGCTCGATCGGGGTGCTGTGCCAGTTGGAGGCGAAAGCGCCGTACCGGGCGATCCTCGAACGCTGGCTGCCCGGCTTCGCCCCGGTGAGCTGAGCACCACCCACCCGAACGCCACACCGGTGGGCGCGGGCGCTGTTGTGCCACGGGGGCGGCGGCCGTCCGGCCGCCGCCCCCGTCGTGCTGTTTGGGATCTAGAGAACGCCCAGGTCACGAGCCGACTGGGTCCGGCTCTTCATCGCGACGGTACGGGCGGAACGGGTTGCCTCAGTGCTCGTGGTGGTGCGACCGGCCTGAGGCCGGGGCATTCGAGCCCGGGACAACGCTTCGTGAAGTAGTTGCATCTCGGTTCCATTCGGCAGGTGCATCATCGGTTTCGGCTTTCTCGCGGCCGGTGGGACACCGGCGGGGACGTGTGGATCGGAAACGTGTCAGGCTGCCAGCCGGACCGCACTGCGCGACTCGGACAGCCCACTGGCCGCCAGTCGCGCCTCGGCCTCGACCCGGAGCTGGGCGTCGCGGGCGAGGTCCTCCTTGCGCGGGCGGCCACGGGGCCGCTTGCGCGGGACGACCGCGCCACGCTCGAAGATCTCGCCGCCCCAGACCCCCCACGGCTCGGCCCGCTCCACCGCACCGGCGAGGCACTCGACGCGCAGCGGGCAGTCCCCGCAGAGCGACTTGGCCAGCTCGAGCTCGGTGGGCGAGTCGGAGAACCACAGGTCGGGGTCGAACTTCCGGCAGGGCAGGTTCGCCTCCACCTCGACACTCACGTCGAGCGGGGCCAACGCCAGACTCATCCTCCGGTCACCTCTCTCTCACTTCGATCTCGTGGATCGCATTTCGACGTACTTCTGGCACTACCGCGGTGCAAAAAAACTGAGGCCGCGGATCCCGGTATGCGGGTTCCGCGGCCTCGAGGTGAGCCGGTGGTCTGTAGATCAGACCGGTCTACCTCGAGGTGGAACACCGCGGACATCCGTGCGCTTGTTGGCGCCGCCGATGCCCATGCCCGTGAAGCCACTGGTCCCCTCGATCCCAGCCAGCGGCGCCACGGTCAGGTTCAGCTCGGCCTGAACCTGGACCTGGTGCACCTGCGGGAGCGACGGTCGAGCGGCAAGGGCCACCCGGACGGACGGCAGCGGAGCGCAGGCAGCTGGCATCGCCGCCGGACGCTCGTTGATGTAGATCTCCATTGGTGCCACCTCCCTGACTTTCCTCGTGCCGACCATGGACTCGTCCCCCGTGAGCAGCCCGAATGGCGCCGCTCGCGAGGTGTGTCCTGAGGCTATTCCTCGCCTCGGGGGGAGGGCAAACGATTTACGGCTAGATTTCGAAACTTTTCTGCGAGCAGACATCGTCCACCGCCGCGCCCGCCACCAGGGCCAGCACGGTATCGCCGTAAAGTCCCAGTTTGCGGGGGCCGATGCCGGCGATCGCGATGAGTTCCTCGCTACGTCCCGGCTGCCGCTCGGCCAGCGCGGTGAGCGTGGCGTCGGTGAAGACCACGTACGCCGGCACCTTCTGCGCCTCGGCTACCCGCTGCCGCCACTCGCGCAGCCGCTCGTACAGCTCCTCGTCGAGGTCGGACGGGCAGGTCGGGCAGCGCCCCAGCTTGCGGTCCGCCCCGGCGAGCAGGGTGGCGCCGCAGATCCGGCACGAGACCACCTGGGTCCGGCGCCGCTCGGTCCGCCGGGCCGCTCCGGCGCCGGCCCGCTCGGTGCCGCCCGAGCGGTCGAGCTGCGGCAGGAAGCGGGACGGGCGCCGGGCCCGTCCGCCCGGCGAGCGGGCCCCGGCGTACGACAGCCAGAGCCACTCCCGCGCTCGGGTGATCCCGACGTAGAGCAGCCGCCGCTCCTCCTCGACCTGCTCCGGGGTCTTCGCGTACGTGGTGGGCAGGGTGCCCTCGGCGAGGCCGACCAGGAAGACGGCGTCCCACTCCAGGCCCTTCGCGGAGTGCAGCGAGGCCAGGGTCACCCCCTCCACCGTGGGTACGTGCTGCTGGGCCGCCCGGCGGGCCAGTTCCTCGTTGAAGTCGGCCAGCGTCACCGGGCGCTCGATCGCGGCGGCCTCGCCGATCGGCACCACCGGCGGGGTGGCCGCGTACTCCTCGGCGAGCTGGACCAGGGCGGCGAGCGCCTCCCACCGCTCGCGGGCGGCGCCGCCGGCCGGAGGCGCGTCGGGCGCCCAGCCGACCGCGGTGAGCCCTTCGACCACGGCGGCCGGCAGCGGGATCTCCCCCGGGATCGACCGCGTGGCGGCGCGCAGCGCCACCATCGCCTGCCGGACCTCGGGCCGCTCGAAGAACCGCTCCGCCCCCTGCACCACGTACGGGACCTGGGCCTCGGTCAGCGCCTTCTCGTACGCCTCGGACTGCGCGTTGGTGCGGAACAGCACCGCGATCTCCCGGGCCGGGGTGCCGCCGTCGACCAGCGCCCGACAGCGGGCGGCGACCGCGTTGGCCTCGGCCGGCTCGTCGGTGAAGATCCGCAACTCGGGTTCGGGCCCGGGCGGGCGCTGGCCATGCAGCTCCAGCCGCAGCCGGGCCTCGGTGCCGCGGGCCTGCGAGATCACCGCGTTGGCCAGCCCGACCACCTGCGGGGTGGAGCGGTAGTCGCGGACCAGCCGGACCACGGTGGCGGTGCGGTAGCGGCGCGGGAAGTCGACCAGGTACGACGAGGTCGCCCCGGTGAACGAATAGATCGTCTGGCTGGCGTCACCGACCACGGTGAGGTCGTCCCGGCCGCCGAGCCATGCCGCCAGCAGCCGCTGCTGGAGCGGGTTGACGTCCTGGTACTCGTCGACGACGAAGTGCCGGTACTGGCCGCGTACCTGCTCGGCGACGTCGGAGTGTTCCTCGATGCCCCAGACGGCGGCGCGCAGCATGTCCTCGAAGTCGATCACCCCGTTGCCGCGCTTGAGGCGCTCGTACGCGGCGAAGACCTCGGCCACCTTCGCCGGTTCGTACGGGGTCTCGCGCAGCGCCTTGGCCGCGGCCACCGCGTACTCCGACGGCTCGACCAGGGACGACTTGGCCCACTCGATCTCGCCGGCGAGGTCGCGGGCGGCGGCCCGGTCGGCGCGCAGGCCGACCCTGGCGGCGGCCAGGGTGACCACCCGGACCTTGCTGTCCAGCAGTTCCGGCATGGCGCGCCCCTCCAGCAGCCGCGGCGCGAAGTAGCGAACCTGGCGCAGCGCCGCCGCGTGGAAGGTGCGGGCCTGGACACCTTGTACGCCGAGCGCGGTGAGACGGGCCCTCATCTCGGCGGCGGCGCGGGCGGTGAAGGTGACCGCCAGCACGTGCCGGGCGGAGATGGCACCGGTGAGCGCGCGGTGGGCGATCCGGGAGGTCACCGCGCGGGTCTTGCCGGTCCCGGCGCCGGCCAGGATGCAGACCGGGCCGGCCGGGGCGGTCACCGCGGACCGCTGCTCCGGATCCAGTCCGGCCAGCACCCGTTCCGCCCCTGAGTGAACCGCCACAGCCAGGAATCATCCCAGCCTCCGACAACGTTGCAGCGGTTAGCCTGACCTGATCGGACCGGGCGCGAGCCATCCCCCTTGGAGGACCTGACCATGTTGACGATGTATTCCACCCCGTGGTGCGGCTACTGCCACCGGCTGAAGTCGCAGCTCGACCGGGAGAGCATCGCGTACGAGGTGGTCGACATCGAGCAGGACCCGAAGGCCGCGGAGTTCGTGATGAGCGTCAACGGCGGCAACCAGACGGTGCCGACCCTGCGCTTCGCCGACGGCAGCGCCCTCACCAACCCCTCGATCACCCAGGTCAAGCAGCACCTCGCCAGCCTCCCCAGCTGACCCCACCCACTCCGCAAGAGCGGCCGACCCCACCGGGCCCGGCCGCTCTTGCGCGTCTGCACCACCCACCGGGACAGCCGACCGGGTCCGAAACACCCTCTTTAGTCCTCTTTTTGTGTCGAGACACGCCCTCGCTGAGACCTCCGGCGCCGGTCGCGCCATCCATACTGGCCGTTGGGGGCGTATTTCAGACAGTTACCGTCGCGAGACGGTCGACGGAAAGAGGACACCGTGCCTCCTGCCGCACCAGGCCCGATCCTGCGCCGTCGCAGGCTCGGCACCGAGTTGCGCCGGCTGCGCGAGCAGGCCGGTCTCACCGGCGACCAGGTCATCGAGCGGATCGGCTGGGCCTCCGCGTCCAAGCTGTCCCGACTGGAGAACGGGCGCAGCCGCCCGGACCCGGACGACGTCGGAGTCCTGCTGACGCTCTACCGCGCGGACGACGAACTGCGCGAGGAGTTGCTGGGGATCACCCTGGAGGCCGGCGACATGCGCGGCTGGCTGCGCAACTTCCCGGTGATGACCCAGCAGCAGCGCGGCTTCGCCGAACTGGAGGCGGGCTGCGCCGAGATCTCGGAGTACAACCCGGTGCTGGTCCCCGGGCTGCTGCAGACCCCCGGGTACGCCCGGCACCGGATCATCTCCGCGTCCGGCATGGCGGAGCAGGCCGGCGACCCGGAGACCGAGGACCCGGAGACCGAGGTACGCGCCCGCCAGGCCCGCCAGTCGCTGCTGACCCGCTCCCCCGACGCGCCGCGCTACACGGCGGTGCTGGAGGAGGCGGCCCTCGGCCTGCGGTCCGGCCCGCCCGAGGTGCTGCACGAGCAGGTCGTCCAGCTCTGCGAGCTGGCCATGCTGCCAAACGTGACGCTGCATCTGCTGCTGCGGGACACCCGGATCGGCGACTGGTACCTCCCCCCGACCGCCTTCTCTGTCTACCGGTTCGCCGATCCGCTCGATCCGGAGACGTTGGCCATCGAAGGTGGGTTCACCGACGTCATGTCAACCGAGGTAAACACCCTAAACCGCTATAAAGTGGTGTTTGAGTGGCTATGCTCGGCGGCGCTCTCCGCGTCGGACACCCTCTCCTGGCTCATCGAGGGGACGGGACGGCCGACCGGCACGACAGTCGAGTCCACAGCGGCGTTCGGGCCGGCGGCGGCGCCGACCCAGCGCCGCCGCGACTCGGGGCGCCTGACGACAGACCGGTGATCCACCTGGACCTGGCCGTCCGGCCTGCGCGGCGTCACTCGTCCTCATCGGAACACTCCAGATCAGGAGCAGAACCATGAACGAGATCCGCAACAGCTCGTCCGATCTCGCGCAGCGGCTCGCCGGCGCCGACTGGCGCAAGAGCACCCGCAGCCAGACCTCGAACTGTGTGGAGGTCGCGGTACTGCGTGCCGGGCCGGCGACGGTGGCGCTCCGGGACAGCAAGGACCCGGGCGGACCCGTGCTGCTGTTCAACCGGGCCGGATGGCTGGACTTCATCGCCGGCACGAAGACCGGGCAGTTCGACCGGAGCTGATCCGCCGAAACCGGGGCCGTCGGCGTCGCGTCGGCGGCCCCGTCGCATGTCCACCCTCGACAACGGCGCTGACCTCGGCTCCTCCGATCGGTCGAGCCCCTCGAACGATCGTCGGGTTTCACTTGCTGGGACAACCACCGGGCGTAACATGTCGAAAGAGTGACGTGGAAGTTCCAGTGCGTATCCGTCCGTCCCGGGGGAAACCCATGCGGTTCCTGATTGTCCGCACCGAGATCCGTACCGCCGCCGACACCGACATCGCGGCCGCCTGGGCCGGTGGCGGCCAGCTGCGGGACGAGACCACCACGCCGGAGCCGCGCCGCCAGGTCGTTCACGCCGAGGACCGGGACGCAGCCCTGCTGTTGGCCCGGGCGCTGGCGTCCGTGGGGGCAGTACGGGCCGGCCGGCACCGGGTGAAGGTGCTCCCCGTCGAGGAGCCGAACCCCGGTCAGCTGTACCGCTGGGGCGGCAGCTGACCCGCATCTGACGTCCGTCGTGGCCGGACCGGCTCGCCCGCCGCGTTCCTTGTCTCATCCGGCCACGACGGTCCGTGTTCCCGGCCCGTGACCGCCGCGGCAACGACGGTCGCGGGCCGGGGCCGTGTCCGGCCCCGGCGGTCGCCGTCTCGGTCAACGCCCAGATCCCCGACCTGGCGGTGCCTCGCCCGGCGCGGCGGAAATCGCGTACGGCCCGCGGACCCGGGCGGCGGGTTCAGCAGTGGCCGTCGAGCCAGCGGTGGATGAGGAACAGGGCGATCGAGGAGGGCGGCGGGAGGGCGAGCCGGTCCCCGCCGACGTCGACCGCCTCCCCGGCCAGCGCGGCGCCGATCTCCCGCCGGGTGAACCAGCGGGCGTGGGCGATCTCGGTCGGGTCCACCCGGATCGGCTCGTCGGCGTCGGCGCGGGCCAGGTAGCCGAGCATCAGCGAGCCGGGGAACGGCCAGGACTGGCTGCCCGCGTACGCGATCTCCTCGACCCCGACGCCGACCTCCTCGCGGACCTCGCGGAGCACGGCGGCCTCGGCCGACTCCCCGGGCTCGACGTAGCCGGCGAGGCAGGAGTAGCGGCGCTCCCCCGGGGTGCACACCCAGGTGGCGTTGCTGCCGAGCAGGCAGCCGCCCTCCGGGCCGGGCACCCCGTCGTGGACCAGCACGATCATGGCGGGATCGGTGTGCGGCCAGACCCGCTCGCCGAGCGCGTCGACCCGCGACCAGCCGGCCTCGTCGACCTGCGTGGAGTGCCCGCTCACCGACGAGTAGCCGTGCCGGACGTGCCAGTTCAGCAGGGCGAGCGCGGTGGTGAAGATGCCGGCGTCCCGATCGACCAGGAGGTGACCCACCTCGCGCAGGTTGGCCCGGCGGGTACCGGGCAGCTCCGGCAGCGGCGCGTCCACCGCGAAGACCGGTACGCCGTCCGGCTCGACGCCGAGGAACATCGGCACCGACCGGGGCACCTCGGGCAGCTCGTCCGGGCCGACCAGCACCAGCTCCGGCGGGGCCGCCGCGCCGCGAACCAGGGCCCGACCGTCGTCGGCCGAGTCCAGCACCAGCACCCGGGCCCGCTCCCACGCCTCGGCGAGCCAGCCCGGGTCGGTACGCCGGTGCGCCGCCCGGTCCAGCGTGGACCGGGCCAGCGGCGGGGTCGTCTCGCCGTTCACGGCGACTCCTTCCGTACCGAGGTGAGTGCGGCCAGCGGCTCCGCGACCCGCTCGGCGTCACCGAGCACCACGGTGACCGCGTTCGCCGGGGCGAGGTAGCGCGCCGCCGCCTCGGCCACGTCGTCCACGGTCGCCTTCGCCAGCCGGGCAGCGTGCTCGGCGAGGAAGTCCAGGCGCAGTCCGTTGCCGGCGTACGCGCTGGTCAGCGACGCCAGCCCGGCCTGAGTGGACATGCCGAGCTGGAGCGTGCCGAGGGCGTACTGGCGGGCCTGCTCCAGCTCCTCCGGCTTGGGCGGCAGGGCGGCGAGGCGACCCAGCTCGTACGTGGTCTCCAGCAGCGCGGGGGCGGTCACCTCGGTGGCCACCTCGGCGGCGGCGACCAGCACCGACCCGGCCACCGAGTGCTCGATCAACGAGTGCGGCCCGTACGTGTAGCCCTTGTCCTCGCGGATGTTCTCCACCCAACGGGAGGAGAAGTAGCCACCGAAGACCAGGTTGGCCAGTTGCAGCGCGGCGTGGTCGGGGTGGGTACGGGGCACCGCCGGCAGGGCGATCCGCAACGAGGACTGGACCGAGCCGGGCCGGTCCACCAGCAGCAGCGGGCCGGGCTCCAGCGGCGGGGCGGGCGGCAGCTCGGCGACGTGCCCGTCCCCCCGCCAACCGGACAGCGCCTGCTCGGCGGCGTCCAGGGCCCGCTCCGGCTGCACGTCACCGACCAGCACAAGTACCGCGCCGGCCGGGTGAACCCGCTCGGCGTGCAGCCGGCGCAGGACGGGCGGGCGGACCGCACGGACCTGGTCCGGCTCGGGAGTCTGCACCGCGTACGGGTGCCGGCCGTAGACCCGCTTGAGCAGCGCGGTCCGGGCCAGGTGCGCCGGCTGGCTCTGGGCAACCTGGATCCGGTCGACCAACCGGTCCCGCTCGGTCTCCACCCACTCGCCGGGGTAGGTGGCCCCGGTCAGCACGTCGGCGAGAATCTCCAGCATCCGGTCCAGGCCGGTGACCAGGCTCGCCCCGGACAGCATCAGCCGGTCCGGGTCGATCCCGGCGGAGAGCCCTCCGCCCACCTTCTGCAGCTCGGCGGCGATCTGGGTGGCGGTGAGGGTCTCGGTGCCGGAGAGGATGGTCTGCGCCAGCATCGCGCCGCGCGCCAGGTGGGTACGCCCGAACGGCATCCAGAGCCGCAGCTCGACCAACGGCACGGCGTTGCGGCGTACGGCGATCACGGTGAGCCCGTTGGCGAGCGTACGCTCGGCCTCCTTCGGCACCTTGAGCCTGCGGTTGGGGCCCAGCGGCGGCAACGACCGGGCCCCGGTCTCCACGGTTACCGTCATTGGGCACCTCCGGCGATGACCTCGATGGACGCGCGGCGCTCCGGCCGCAGGGTGGCGGCGGCGGCGCGGATCTGCTCCTCGGTCACCTCGCCGACCAGCCGGGGCAGCTCGTTGAGCAGGCCCGGCTCGCCGCGCTGCTGTTCGAGGACGGCCATCCGCAGCGCCCGCCCGAGCACCGCGTCGGTGTCCCGCAGCAGGTGGGTGGCCATCCTGGCCTGGGTACGCGCCAACTCCCCGTCGGTCAGCCCGTCGGTGGCGAGCCGGTCCAGCTCCTCGTCGATCGTGCGCAGCACCTTCTCCACGTCCCCGCCGGGCGGCAGGTGCGCCTGGAGCAGCAGCGCGGTGGGGTCGCGCACGTCGAACGGGTCGCCCATGAAGCCGAGGTACCCGCCGAGGCTGGTGACCGTGCGGTCCCGCTGGACCAGCCGCTCGACCAGCCGCGACGCGTCCCCGTCGGTGAGCACCTCGGCCAGCACCACGTACGGCAGGTAGCCGGCGAAGTCGGTCACCGGGTCGGGCACCCGCCAGGCCCCGGCTACCGCCGGCAGCGGGGCCAGCTTGTCGGTGTAGGACGTGCGCCGCTCGGCGGCCAGGTCGGGCTCGGCGAAGTCTGGCCGCTGCGGGGCGGGCCGCGCCGGCACGTCCCCGAAGTGCCGCTCGATCAGCGCGGTCGCCTCGGCCACGTCGACATCCCCGCTGACCGCGAGGACGGCATTGCCGCTGGCGTAGTAGCGCCGGAAGAAGTCGGCCGCGTCGGCGACGGTGGCCGACTCCAGGTCGTCGAAGGAGCCGTAGCCGTCGTGCGCGTTGGGGAAGGTGTCGAACATGACCGGCGGCAGGGTCAGCCAGGGGAACCCGCCGTACGGCCGGTTGAGCACGTTGACCCGGATCTCCTCCTTGACCACGTCGACCTGGTTGCGCAGGTTCTCCTCGGTCAGCCGGGGGCCACGCATCCGGTCGGCCTCCAGGAACAGCGCCCGTTCCAGGGCGTTGCTCGGCAGCGTCTCGAAGTAGTCGGTGTAGTCCAGGTGAGTGGAGCCGTTGAAGGTGCCCCCTGCCCCCTGGATGTGCCGGAAGTGGGCCAGCTTCTCCAGGTTTTCCGAGCCCTGGAACATCAGGTGCTCGAAGAGGTGGGCGAAGCCGGTGCGGCCCTCCGGCTCGGACCGGATGCCGACGTCATAGATCACCGCCACCCCGATCACCGGGGCACTGCGGTCGGGGGTGAGCACCACCCGCAGGCCGTTGTCGAGGGTGAACCGCTCGACCGGGTACTTCGTCGCTGGAATTCTCGCTCTCCGCGTCGGCACGACAACGACCCTAACGCGTCCGCACCGTCCGCACTCCCGGTGTGGCCCGGCGCCCCGGACGGCCGTTCCACCGATGGGCCGACCGGCGCGGCTATCTCCACCGAACAGGTGGGAATTGCCGAGAATTTCCCGGCCGGCCGTCCCGGATCGTGGATGGGTCTTGACGCCGCTCCCCCCATGCCCCACTCTTCCTACCAACTAAGTAGGAATACTGTGGATTGGATTCGCGATGAGACGCCTCCCCTTCCGCCGGCTCGTCTCGCTGGCCGCCCTCGCCGTGGTCGGCGTGGCCGCCCTGGGCACCACGGCGGCCTGCGGCGACGACTCCGACGGCGCCGGCCGGTCCGGTCCGGTGACGCTGCGCCTCGGCTACTTCCCGAACATCACCCACGCGCCGGCCGTGGTCGGCGTCGAGAAGGGCATCTTCGCCGAGAAGCTCGGCGCCGACGTCAAGCTGGACACGAAGACCTTCAACGCCGGGCCGGCGGCCATCGAGGCGATCTTCTCCGGCGCGCTCGACGCCACGTACATCGGTCCGAACCCGACCGTGAACGCGTTCTCCAAGTCCAAGGGCGAGGCGGTCCGGGTCGTCTCCGGCGCCGCCTCCGGCGGCGTCGCCCTGGTGGTGAAGCCGGAGATCACCTCGGTCGAGCAGCTACGCGGCAAGAAGATCGCCACGCCTCAGCTGGGCAACACCCAGGACGTGGCGCTGCGCTACTGGCTCAAGGAGAAGGGCCTGGCCACCACCAAGGAGGGCGGCGGCGACGTCAGGGTCATCCCGCAGGAGAACGCGCAGACGGTCGAGACCTTCAGCAGCGACACCATCGACGGCGCGTGGGTGCCGGAACCCTTCGTCTCCCGGCTGGTCAACGCCGGCGGCAAGGTCCTGGTCGACGAGCGCGACCTCTGGCCGGACAAGAAGTTCGTGATCACCAACCTGATCGTCAGCACCAAGTTCCTCAAGGCCCACCCGGACGTGGTGCAGAAGCTGGTCGAGGGGCAGGTCGCGGCGAACGACTTCGTCAACACCCGGCCGGACGAGGCGCAGCAGGCCGTCTCCGACCACATCGGCAAGATCACCGGCAAGCCACTGGACGTGAAACTGATCAAGCAGGCCTGGCCCACCCTGGAGTTCACCAACGACCCGATCGCGTCCTCGCTGAAGACCGGCCTGGACCACGCGGTCGCCGTCGAGCTGACCCAGCCCGTGGACCTCACCGGCCTGTACGACCTGAAGTACCTCAACGCGGTGCTGAAGGCGCAGGGCAAGGCCGAGGTCACCCAGCCATGACGTCGATCACGACGACCCCGCGTAGCGCGACCGGCTCGGTCGCGCTACGCGGCGTGACCAAGGTGTACGGCCAGGGCGAGCACGCGGTCCTGGCCCTGGACGGGGTGTCGCTGGACGTCGCCCCCGGCGAGTTCGTCTGTCTGGTCGGCGCGTCCGGCTGCGGCAAGAGCACTTTGCTCAACCTGGTCGCCGGGCTGGACCGGACCAGCGGCGGCCGGATCGAGCTGGACGAGGGGGTCAACCCCGGCCTGATGTTCCAGGAGGCGGCGCTCCTCCCGTGGCTCACCGTCGAGGCCAACGTCGAGGTGCCGCTCAAGCTGCGCGGGTTGCCCCGGGACGAGCGCCGTGCGCGGGTCGCCGAGCTGCTGCGTACGGTCCATCTGGCCGACTTCGGCCGCAAGCGTCCGCACCAGCTCTCCGGCGGCATGCGGCAACGCGTCGCGCTCGCCCGCACGCTCGCCCTGGACACCCCGGTCCTGCTGATGGACGAGCCGTTCGGCGCGCTCGACGCGATGACCCGGGACATCCTCCACGACGAGCTGGAGCGGATCTGGTCCGAGCGGAAGCTCACCGTGCTCTTCGTGACCCACAACGTCCGGGAGGCGGCCCGCCTCGCCGACCGGATCATCCTGCTCTCCAGCCGCCCCGGCCGGATCATCTGGTCCACCCGGGTCGACGTGCCCCGGCCGCGGCGGATCGACTCCCCGGAGATCGCGACCATCGCCGCCGAGGTCACCGACCGGCTGCGTACGGAGGTGGGCCGCCATGGCCAGTGACACGCTCGCCGGGACACCGCGTACCGACGCGGAGATCTCCGGGCTGGACGCGCTGGAGATCGCGGGCCGGGAGAAGGCACCGTCCCGGGCCGTCCGGATCTGGGCCGCCACCTGGCCGAAGCTGGCCGCCCTCGCGCTGGCCGTCGCCGTCTGGCAGGCCGTGGTCTGGACCGGCTGGAAGGACCCGTGGGCGCTGCCCGGGCCGGTGGTGGTCTTCGAGGACCTCGGCCACTACCTGGTCAGCCCCGCGCTCTGGGAGGGACTGGCCACCACCGGCCGGCGGGCCCTGGTCGGCTTCGCCGCCGCGGTCGCCGTCGGGCTGCTGCTCGGCCTGGCCGTGGCCCGGATCCGGGTGCTCCGGGCCGCGCTCGGCTCGATGATCACCGCGTTGCAGACCATGCCGTCGATCGCCTGGTTCCCACTGGCCATCCTGCTGTTCCAGCTCAGCGAGCAGGCGATCTTCTTCGTGGTGGTGCTCGGCGCCGCCCCGTCCGTGGCCAACGGCGTCATCCACGGCGTCGACTATGTACCGCCGCTGCTGATCCGGGCCGGCCGCAACATCGGCGCCCGCGGTCTCCACCTGTACCGGTATGTCATCGCGCCGGCCGCGCTGCCTGCCATCGTGGCCGGGCTCAAGCAGGGCTGGGCGTTCGCCTGGCGCAGCCTGATGGCCGGCGAGCTGCTGGTGGTCATCGCCGAGCGGACCTCCATCGGGGCCCAGCTCACCTACGCCCGGGACTTCTCCGACGCGCCCCGGCTGATGGCGATCATGATCGTCATCCTCGTGGTGGGCCTGGGGGTGGACGCGGCGTTCGGCGCGGCCGACAAGGCGATCCGCCGCCGGTGGGGCGTGCTCGACCAGACCGGCAACTGACGCCGTGTACGTCTCCGCCCGCGCCGACTACGCGCTCCGGGCCATGCTCGCCGTCGCCGACGCCGCCGGGTCCCCCGGCGACGGGGAGTACGGCGGCGAGCTGGTCAAGGCGGCAAGCCTGGCCGACAGCCAGGACATTCCGCTGAGCTTTCTCCAGGGCATCCTGCTCGACCTGCGCCGGGCCGGGCTGTTGCACAGCCACCGCGGCACCGAGGGCGGCTACGCGCTCACCCGCCCGTCGGCGGAGATCAGCGTCGGTGACGTCCTGCGCGCCGCCGGCGGAGCACTGACCAGCGTCCGGGGTGTCCCGGTGGACCGGGCCGACTACCACGGCGTGGCCAGCGGGCTGCGGGACGTCTGGCTGGCGGTGGACGGTGCGATCGCGCTGGTGGTCGACCGGACCGCCCTCGCCGACCTGCTGGCCGACCGCGCGCCGACGGCCTGACCTGCCCGGGGGCCCGGCCGGGCGCGACCTCGGCCTGGTGTTCGCCCGAGGGCCGGTCCGGGTGCGGCCTCAGCCCGCGGTCGCCTCGACCGTCGGCTCGGGCGGGCTGTGCAGCTCGACGAGCCCGACGCGCGCGGGATCGTCGGCGGTCGGATGCCAGGGCCCGAACGCGGCCACCATGGCGAGCGCCAGACCCAGCGCCGCGACCGCCAGGACCAGCAGCAACTCGCGCGCCGCCCCCGAGCCGGCCTCGCTCGCCATGGTCGCCCCTCCCGTGCCCGGCCGGCAGCCCGACCGCGTCCCCCGACGCCAGCATTGCCGAACAACGGTGCGGCAACTGTCGCCCATCCGACCCGCCCCGCACTGATCCCCGACTCGGCGGAGCGGACCGCTCAAGATCCCGAGAGTAGATGGCTCCCGGAACTTCCGGCAGCCCGAATGGCCGGGGTCAGGTGGTACGCGGACGGCGAGGGCGGCGACGGCTCGAGGTGCGGTGCGCCGCACGCGGGCCGGTGGCGCCGGTCGCGATCCCGGCCGGAGAGCCGTCATCGCCGGCCGTGCGGCGGGCCCGGGCCGGCGCCGACTGCGGCGGGGCGAGGCTCACCGGCACGCCGGACGGCTTCCGGGCCCCGGTCACCCGGCTCAGCTCCTCGTCCCCGGGACGGACCCGGGCGGTCCGGGGCGTGATGCCGGCGACGCTCATCAGCCGGGCGACATCCCGGCGCTGCTCAGGCAGGACCAGCGTGACCACGGTGCCGGACTCCCCCGCCCGGGCGGTCCGCCCACCCCGGTGCAGGTAGTCCTTCGCCTCGGTGGGCGGGTCGGCGTTGACCACCAGGTCGAGCCCGTCCACGTGGATGCCTCGGGCCGCCACGTCGGTGGCCACCAGTGTGCTGACGTGGCCGGTACGGAACTGCTCCAGGATCCGGGTGCGCTGCGGCTGGCTCTTGCCGCCGTGCAGGGCCGCGGCGCGGATGCCCCCGGCGAGCAGTTGGCGGGCGACCCGGTCGGCACGGTGCTTGGTCGCCATGAACAGGATGGTCCGCCCCTCGCGGGCGGCGATATGGGCGAGCGCGGCAGGTTTGTCGGCCGCCTCGACGTGCAGCACGTGGTGGGTCATCGCGGCCACCGTGGCGGTGCCCGGGTCGACCGAGTGCGAGACCGGGTCGGTGAGGAAGCGGCGGACCAGCTTGTCCACGCCTCGGTCCAAGGTGGCGGAGAAGAGCATCCGCTGCCCGTCCGGGGCGACCCGCTCCAGCAGCCTCGTCACCTGCGGCAGGAAGCCCATGTCGGCCATCTGGTCGGCCTCGTCCAGCACCGTGACCGCCACGTGATCCAGTCGGGCGTCGTCGCGGTCGATCAGGTCCTGCAGCCGGCCGGGCGTGGCCACCAGCACCTCGGCGCCGGCGCGCAGCGCGGCCGCCTGCCGCTGGAGGGACAGCCCGCCGACCACGGTGGCGCAGCGCAGCCCGACCGCGCGGGCGTACGGGTCGAGCGCGGTGGTGACCTGTTGGGCCAGCTCGCGGGTGGGCACCAGCACCAGCGCGAGCGGGCGGCCGGGGCGGGCCCGGCGGCCGGCCGTACGGTGCAGCAGCGGCAGCCCGAAGGCGAGTGTCTTGCCCGAGCCGGTACGTCCGCGGCCGAGCACGTCGCGGCCGGCGAGCGAGTCCGGCAGGGTGGCCGCCTGGATCGGAAACGGTTCGGTGATGCCCTGCGCGGCCAGCTCGGTGACCAGCGCGGGGGCCAGGCCGGTGGCCGCGAAGGTGGGAACGGTCATGGTCATGCGGAACTGCCTTCCTCGACGCGGCACGTGTCGAGGAAGGGGCGCCGGGAGCGGCGCGTCACCGGCGTCGCCGGTGGTCACAAGCACGAACCGAAGGGGTACGGGCCGGCCCGCCGCAGCGCGCCGCCCGCCGGAGCGGGGGCGGCGCGGCGGCCGGTCCCGTCGCCGCGCCCCGAGGGCGCGGCGGGTGGTGCAGGGTGATCCGAAGATCAGAGCGGGCGGATGTTCTCCGCCTGCGGGCCCTTCTGGCCCTGGGTCACCTCGAACTCGACCCGCTGGTTCTCGTCCAGGCTCCGGTAGCCGGAGGACTGGATCGCCGAGAAGTGGGCGAAGACGTCGGCGCCGCCGCCGTCCGGGGTGATGAAGCCGAAGCCCTTGTCAGCGTTGAACCACTTGACGGTGCCAATAGCCATGTGTTTCGTCTCCTTGACGGAACGGTTCGGACCCGCACCTGTTGCGGACCGAAGAGAAGAGCACACCGCGCGGGCTGCACGGCGTGCCTGTCGCTGCTGGTCGCCCCGCCCGGAGAACTCCGGACACAACAAAGAGCGCCTGGGGCCACAATCCGCCAGGCGCACACAGAGCCTCTGGAAACCAAAACTGCAACGCTGCCCAACGTATCACGGATAACCGGGCACCGTGGGATCCGCCGGGATTTCCGGCACGCCGGCGAGCAACGTGGCCAGCCCGTCGGCGTCGAGCAGGTCGGCCGGCCGGACGGTGACCCCGTCCCGGACATAGTGGAACGCGGCACCCACCCGCTCGACCGGCACGCCGGCCAGCTCGGCCCAGGCCAGCCGGTAGACCGCGAGCTGGACGGCCGCCGCCTCGGCCTCCCGCCCGGTGGGCTGCCGGCCGGTCTTCCAGTCGACCACGTCGTACCGGCCACCGGGGCGGGCGAAGACGGCGTCCATCCGCCCCCGGAGCACCACGCCGCCGAGCGCGGTGGCGAACGGCACCTCGACCTCCACCGGCACCCGGTCGGCCCACTCGCTGGCCAGGAAGCGCTCCTGGAGCTCGGTGAGCGCCTCGTCCGGGGCGGCGTCGTCGTCCGCCGCGCCGGGCAGTTCGTCCACATCCAGCAGCCGGTCGGCGCCGAAGCGCTGCTCCAGCCAGGTGTGGAAGGCGGTGCCGCGCCGGGCGTACGGATTGGGCTCGGCGGGCATCGGCCGGCGCAGCGCCCGGGCCAGGGCCTGCGGGTCCCGGCGCAGCGCCACCAGCTGGGTCACCGACAGGTGCCCGGGCAGCTCGACCTCGACCGCCTCCGCCCGGCGGGCCAGCTCCGCCCGCTCGGCGAGCAGCAGGTCGGCCTCCCGCCGCCAGCGGGCCACCTCCGGGTCGTCCGCGAGCCCGTCGGCGCCGCCCGCCGCGTCGACCGGGGCCGTCTCGGACGCGCCGTCCCGACCCACGCCGGTAGCGCCCGGCTCCGGGCCGTCACCGGCGGTCCGCGACCGGCCTGCCGCGGGCAGGGCCTCCTCGCGGCGGGCCGCCGCCGGGTCGGCGAGGTAGCGGCGGACCAGCGCGGCGGCCTCGGCCAGCGCCGGCCGGCGGGCGCCGAGCGGATCGGCCGGCCACTCGGCCCGGAGCACCATCTCCGTGGTCGGGTTCACCGCGTCCCCGGCCGGTTCGGGCGCCCACTCGTCGACCAGGTGCCCGGCCGCGCCGTCCAGACAGGCGTCGTGCACCTCACGCAAGAAGACCGAAGGGCCACGGAACCGCTTCGTCCCCTCCCCCCACCAGTAGCCGGAACAGAGCAGCAGCCGGCGGGGCCGGGTCACCGCCACGTAGGTGAGCCGGCGCTCCTCCCGCTCGTCGTGCGCCCGCCAGGCGTCGGTGAACTCCTCCAGCACCCGGGCCGTCCCGCGCTGGTCCGCCGCCCCGGCCAGGCTCAGCTCGGGCAGCCCGTCGGCGTCGCCGCGCAGCGGGAACGGCAGCACGCCCAGCCCGCCCAGCCAGTGGTCGGAGTTGCGCACCGGCCCCGGCCAGACGCCCCGGGTGAGGCCGGCGACCGCCACCACGTCCCACTCCAGACCCTTGGCGGCGTGCGCGGTGAGGATCTGCACCGCACCCTCCACCACCTCGACCTCGCCCGGGGTGAGGCCGCGCTCCTCGTCCTCGGCGGCGGCCAGGTAGGCGAGGAAGCCGGCGAGGGTGGCGCCGGGCGTCTCACCGCTGAACCGGGCCGCGACGTCGCCGAGCGCGTCCAGGTGGCCACGGGCCAGGCCGGCATCGCCGGTGCCGTCCCGGCCGGCCCGGACCGCCACCTCCACGTCCAGGCCGATGGTCCGCTCGATGTCCGCGATCAGCTCCGGCAGCGACTGGTCCAGCCGGTAGCGCAGCAGCGCCAACTCCATCCCGTACGACCGCAGCCGCGCGTATCCCTCCGCCGAGTAGGCCTGCGCCGGCCCCGGGTCGGCCAGCGCCTCGACCAGGGTGGCCTCGTCGAGCGCGTCCACGGTGATCTCCGGCCCGTCGTCGCCGGCCAGCTCCCGGCGGGACCTCGCGATGCCCTTCGCCCGCCGGTGCAGGGCCACCAGGTCGCGCGGCCCGATCCGCCAGCGCGCCCCGGTGAGCAGCCGCAGCAGCGCCGCTCCGTCGGTCGGGTCGGCGAGCACGCGCAGCGTGCAGACCACGTCCCGGACCTCGGGAGTGTCCAGCAGGCCGCCCAGCCCGACCACCTCGACCGGCAGACCACGGGCGCGCAGCGCCGACTCGATCGCGGGGATCTGGCTGCGCAGCCGGACCAGCACGGCGGTGGTGGGGCGCCGGGGCACGGGAATGTGCTCGGGCAGCGCGTCCGGCATCCCGGCCGCCCCGCGCCAGGCGGCGAGCACGCTGTCCGCGATCCACTCGGCCTCGTCGGCGTACGTCTCGAGGAGCGCGCAGTGCACGGTGCCGGCGGCCTGCCCGCGGGGGCTGCGGTGCGGGATCGGCTCGCGGACGCTGAGCGCGGCGTGCAGCTCGGGCACCCGGGCACCGGCCGCGCGCAGCGGCACCGACAGCGCGTTGGCCACGCCGAGGATCTCCGGCCGGTTGCGCCAGCTCGTGCTGAGGCCGAGCACCCCGGCCGGGTCGCCGCCGGCGCGGGCGAACTCGGTGGGGAACCGGTCCAGCGTGCCGGCGCTGGCGCCCCGCCAGCCGTAGATGGACTGGCAGGGGTCGCCGACGGCGGTGACCGGGTGGCCGCCGCCGAAGAGCGCGTTGAGCAGCACCACCTGGGCGTGGCTGGTGTCCTGGTACTCGTCGAGCAGCACCACCCGGAACCGGTCCCGCTCGATCACCCCGACGCCGGGGTGGTCCCGG
The DNA here is from genome assembly GCF_047921475.1 of Micromonospora sp. SL4-19. Classification (NCBI taxonomy): domain Bacteria; kingdom Bacillati; phylum Actinomycetota; class Actinomycetes; order Micromonosporales; family Micromonosporaceae; genus Micromonospora; species Micromonospora sp. SL4-19. The sequence continues at coordinate 159,514 of NZ_JBLROB010000004.1, read as the reverse complement.
GCGACCCGGGCGGCCCGGGCGAGCTGGTCGGCGAAGTCCATCGCCTCGAAGTCGTCCTTGCGCCGGGCGTACGCCCGGACCAGCGGGAGCAGCTTCAGCCGGGTCCGCTGGAGCTGGAGCGCCTTGCGCACGTCGGCGTAGACCCGGCCGGGTCGGGACTGCACGTCGGCGAAGAAGCGGCCGGTCCAGGCGGCCAGCTCGTCCGGGTCGACCAGGTGCTCGTCCAGCTCGCCGGCGAGGGCCAGCACCGCGTCGGTGATGGTGCTCGGCATCCGGTCCACGTCGGACATGTCGCCGTCGTAGTTGCGGACCAGCAGGTCGACGAGCTGCCAGCGGGACGCCTCGGTGAGCAGCCGGGTGGTCGGCTCGTACCCGGCGCGCAGCCCGTGCTCGGTGACGATCCGGCCGGCGTACGAGTGATAGGTGGACACGGTCGGCTCACCGGCGAGCGGGTCGTCGTGCGAGTCCCGGCCCTGCCGGCCCAGCCGTCGGATGAGCTGGTCGAGCCGGGTACGCACCCGGTGCGCCAGCTCACCGGCGGCCTTGCGGGTGAAGGTGAGGCCGAGGATCTGCTCCGGTCGCACGTACTGGTTGGCGACCAGCCAGACCACCCGGGCCGCCATCGTCTCGGTCTTGCCGGACCCGGCGCCCGCGACCACCAGCAGCGGTTCCACCGGCGCCGCGATGATCGCGGCCTGCTCCCGGGTCGGTGCCGGCAGCCGGAGCAGCCGGGCCAGCTCGACCGGGGTGTAGCGGGGCCCGGAGTCGGCGGCCCGGGGTGCCGGGGTCGTGCTGCCGAACAGGGCCGGTTGGGTCGTCATGGGTGCTCCGTCGGCGGCTCGACGACCTGGCGTCCCTGCCCGGACACCGGGCAGCTCGTCCGGACCGGACAGACCCGGCACTTCGAGTTGGCGACCGCGGCAAAGGTGGCGGCGGCCATCGTGTCGGCGGTACGGCGCACCAGGGCGGTGGCCCAGCCGGCCTCGGGTCCCTCCCCGGCGGCGGCCTGGGTCTGCTCCTTGGCGTCCTTGGTGCCGGTGCCGAGCTGGACCAGTGCGGCGCCCCCGGTCTCGTCGCCGAACTCGGCGAACGCCCCCGCCTCCACGGCTGCCTGGTAGGCCCCGAGCTGCGGGTGCTCGGCCAGCTCCCGCTCGGTGACCGCGGTGGACTTGCCGGTCTTCAGGTCGATCACCACGAGCCGGCCCTCGGCGTCCACCTCCAGCCGGTCCACCCGGCCGGTCAGCTCGACGGGCCGATGCGGGTCGTCGAGCCGGACCGCGAACTCGTGCTCGATGGCCAGCAGCCGGCGCGGATTGCCGGCCAGCCAGCGCAGCAGCTTGTCCACCATCGCCTCGGCCCGGGCGTGTTCCGGGCCGACCATCCAGCGGGCGGCCAGTTCGATCGCGTCGAACCGGGCGGCCACGTACTCCAGCAGGGCGGAGCGGTCGACGCTGGCGTCCTCGGCCAGCATCGCGGCGGCGTGCACCAGGTTGCCGACGCCCTGTGCGGCGCTGGCCGGGGCGCTGCCACCGTGGCGCTCCAGCAGCCAGCGCAGGCTGCAGCGCAGCGCGCTCTCCATCGCCGACGGGGTGACCCGCACCGGCTCCCCCTCGTCGACCAGCGGCCGGTCGTCGGAGAGGCCGCGCAGCCCCCACCAGTCGTCGGGGTGTGCGCCGGGCACCCCGGCGGCGGCCAGCCGGGCCAGCTCGGCCGCCGCCGCGCGCCGCCGGATGGGTGGCGCCGCCGGATCGGTCACCGCGGTACGCAGCTCCGCCACCAGCGCGGACAGGGTGAGCCCGCGCGGCGGCAGGGTGACCGGGAGCGCTCCGGGCGGCTCGTCCTGCGCATCCTCGTCGACGGTCGGCACCGGCCCGTCCGACGGCGCGGGCGGGCTGGTGTTGCCGGCCGCGGGCGGGACGCCGGCCGGAGCGGCCTCGGTCGGCCGCGGCCTCGGATCCGGGCCGGTCGGGGCTGCGCCGCCGCCGGTCGCGGGCGGCTCGGTGGCACCCAGCTCGAGCAGGAACCGGCTGGGTTGCTCCTCGTGGTCGTCGCCGCCGACCGCCGCCGACGCGACCGCGGTGACCAGCAGCCGACGCCGGGCCCGGCTGATCGCGACGTGGAACAGCCGGCGCTCCTCGTCGAGCAGCGCCGAGGTCTGCCCGACCATGCTGGCCCGGACACCGGTGCCGTCGGCCCGGCCGGCGAGCACGTCGACCAGCCGTTCCGAGCCGAGCAGGCTGCCGCGCAGCCGCAGGTCCGGCCAGACGCCCTCCTGCACCCCGGCCACCGCGACCAGGTCCCACTCCAGGCCCTTGGCGGCGTGCGCGGTGAGCAGGCGTACCGCCTCGCCCCGGTCGGCGCTGGCGGCCAGGGTGTCCGCCGGCAGGTCCTGCCCGAGCACGTGGTCGAGGAAGACCTCGGTGCGCGCGCCGGGCAGCCGGTCGGTGAACCGGGCCGCCGCGTCGAAGAGCACCAGCACCGCGTCGAGGTCCCGGTCGGCGGCCTCGGCCCGCCAGCGCTGGGCGGTCTCGTGCTCCCCGGTGGCCGCCCGGCCCCGGGCGATCGCCCCGGCCCAGCGTTCGGCCAGCCCGCTCTCCCGCCACACCGCCCAGAGCACCTCCTCGGCAGTGGTCCCGGGGGTGGCAGCGGCCTGCCGGGCGGTCGCCAGCAGGTGCGCCACCGCCTGGGCGGGGGCCGCCCAGCGCCGTTCGATGGCGGCCAGTTCGGCCGGATCGCGCAGCGCCTCGACGATCAGCTCACCGGAGGGGCGACGGTCACCGGCGGCCAGCGCGAGGGCGCGAAGCCCCTGCCGCAGCCGCCGCTCGGCGAGCGGGTCGGCGCCACCCAGCGGCGAGTGCAGCAGCGAGACCGCCGCCTCCTCGTCCAGCCGGTCGGGTTCCAGCGCGCACCGGAGCAGGAGCAGCAGCGGAGCCACCCCCGGCTGGAGGTGCAGCGGCAGGTCCTCGCCGTGCACCACGGTCGGTACGCCGGCGGTGTGCAGGGCGCGTTGCAACGACGGCAGCTGCCGTCCGGTGGAGCGGACCAGCACCGCCATCCGGGACCAGGGCACCCCGTCGAGCAGGTGCGCCTCGCGCAGGGCGTGGGCCAGCCAGGCGGACTCGCTGGTGGCCGAGCGGAAGGTGCGTACCTCGACCGCACCGGGCGGCGTGTCGGGCAGCGGGCGCAGCCGCCGGTGCGCCGCCGGGCCGCGCAGCCGGCGGGCCAGCCGGGCGGTCGCCGCCAGCAGCGCCGCTCCGGTCCGGTAGGACGTGGTCAGCACGACCTGCGCGGCGGGCGCCCCGGAGGCGGTACGGAACCGGTGCGGGAAGGTGGTCACGCCCGCCGGGTCGGCGCCGCGGAAGGCGTACGTGGATGAGTCGGGGTCGGCGAACGCGACCAGGGACCTGCCCCCGCCGGCGATGACGGCGAGCAGGTCGAGCTGGGCGGGGTCGGTGTCGGGCAGCTCGTCGACGTAGACGTGGGCCAACCGGCGGCGCTCGGCCGCCAGCAGCTCCGGATCGTCGAGCAGCATGCCGGTGGCGGCCCGGACCAGCTCGGCCGGGTCGTACGCGATCGAGCCGCGGTTGCTCACGTCGCGCAGCGCGAGGACGGCGACGTACTCGCGGAGGAAACGGGCGGCGGCGGGCCAGTCGTCGCGGCCCAGCTTCTCCCCCAGCCGGGCCAGCTCGACCGGGCCGACGCCCCGCTCGGCGGCGCGCATCAGCAGGTCGCGGAGCTGGGCGGCGAACGCCCGGGTGCGCAACGCCGGCCGCAGGTCCTCCGGCCAGCCGACCGGGTCGTCCCCCGGCTCCTCGCCGACCACGTCGAGCAGCTCGCGGATGATCAGGTCCTGCTCGGGGCCGGTGAGCAGCCGGGGCGACGGCTCGCCCCGCTCGGCGGCGGCCCGGCGGAGCAGGCCGAAGGCGTACGCCGGGAAGGTGCGTACCAGCGGCTCGCGGACCACCCGGGCGGGCCGGGTCGCGGTGCTGCTCGCCGCCGGCGGGCTGCTGGCTGCCCGCCCGCTCTGGTGGAGGCTGCCCGCGCCGGCGATCCGCGCCTCGATCCGGTGGCGCAGGTCGGTGGCGCCGCGCCGGCCGAAGGTGAGCACCAGGATGCGCTCGGGGTCGACGCCCTCGGCCACCCGCGCGGCGACCGCCTCGATCAGCGTGCTGGTCTTGCCGGTGCCCGGCCCGCCGACGACCAGCATCGGCCCGTCGGTGTGCGCGACGACCTCGGCCTGCACCGGGTCGGGCCGATGCGGCGGCGGGTGTGCGGCATCGCCCGCCGACCCCCCGGATCGCGGCTCCGTCCCGGCCGCGTCACGACCGCCCCCCTGCCCCGCCCCGCCGGTGCGGGAGACCCCCGTCGCCGCCCCGGCAGGCCGACGCACCAACCGGTACGCCTGCACCACCTCATCCCACCATCCCGGTACGACACCCGCACCGCCCCCCTGCCGCCCAGCTCACGTCGATCACGAAGTTGTCGTCGCGGCACGCCGACGCGGAGGGCGACATCATGACCAAGCGGCCGGGGTCAGGGAAGGCGGGCGTCGAGGAGGTCGAGGGCCTCGGGGACGGTCTTGGCGATCAGGAGAAGGTCCAGGCCCGCCGGCTTGAGGAAGTGGCGGTCGGCGAGGGTACGCAGCCAGTCGAGCAGGGGGCGGTAGAAGCCGTCCGCGTCGACCAGCACCATCGGCTTGGTGTGCATGGCCAGGGTGGCGGTGGTCCACACCTCGAACAACTCGTCGAGCGTGCCGAGCCCCCCGGGCAGGGCGACGAACGCGTCCGACCGCGCGATCATCAGCGTCTTGCGGCTGGCCATCCCGTCGGTGATCAGCAGCTCGTCGGCGGCCAGATCGGCGACCTCCAGGTCGACCAGAGCCTGCGGGATCACCCCCAGCGTGCGACCGCCGGCCGCCCGCGCCCCGTCCGCCACCGCGCCCATCATCCCCACGCAGCCACCGCCGCTGACCAGCACGTGCCCCCGCCGGGCGAGCTCCGCGCCGGTCTCGGCCGCCAGCTCGAGCCAGCGGGCGTCGAGAGTACGGGAGGAGGCGCAGAAGACGCAGATCGCGGCCACGTCAGCCCTGCCCCGCCGGGCGCGACCCGGGCCGCTCGGACGCCGGCCCTTCGGACGCGGCCTCGGCGGCCTGCTGGTCGGCGACGCGCCGAGCGACCGCCTCCTCGCGAATCGCCTCCTGCTCGGCGGACAGGACCGCCTCGGCATTCACGATGTGCCGGACCGCCTCGTCGACGTCGTCGGTGAGGCAGATCAGATCCAGGTCGTTCGGGCCGATCTTGCCCTCGGCGGCCATGGTGTCCCGCAACCAGTCGAGCAGACCCCGCCAGTAGTCGACGCCCATCAGCACCACCGGGAAGCGGGTGACCTTGCCGGTCTGCACCAGGGTGAGCGCCTCGAAGAGCTCGTCCATGGTGCCGAAACCGCCGGGCAGCACGACGAACGCCTGGGCGTACTTGACGAACATGGTCTTGCGGGCGAAGAAGTAGCGGAAGTCGATGGCCAGGTCGACCCAGTCGTTGAGGCCCTGCTCGAACGGCAGCTCGATGCCGAGCCCGACGGAGAGCCCGCCCGCCTCGCTGGCTCCCCGGTTGGCCGCCTCCATCACGCCCGGGCCGCCGCCGGTGATCACCGCGAACCCGGCCCGGGCCAGCGCGCCGCCCAACTCCTCGGCCATCCGGCACTCGCGGCTCTCCGGGCTGCTGCGGGCCGAGCCGAAGACGCTGACCGCGGGCGGCAGGTCGGCCAGGGTGTCGAAGCCCTCGACGAACTCCGACAGGATGCGCAGCGCCCGCCAGGCGTCCTTGGTCTTCCAGTCGCCGCGGCCCCGGGAGTCCAGCAGCCGCTGGTCGGCGGTACTGGTCGGGATGGCTCGATTGCGCAGCGTGACGGCGCCTCGGTGCCGCACCGCGCTCGGGCCGCGGTCGGACTGCCGCCCGTCGCTCTGGTTCATGGAGCCACCGTAGTGGAGCCACGGCTGCCGGGTGCGCCGGCCGGCGAGCGGGAAAAATTCTTGGCGATCTTGGGCAACTAAATCTGTCGCCCGTACGTCTTACTATTCACATACGGGGTATGCCCCGGCGCGTGCTTTCGGGGGAGGAGCCAGCGTTGATCAACAGCACCGAGAGGACCCGGATCCGCCGGCAGATGCAGCGGCGGATCCGCGACGTGGTGGCCGAGCGCCGCCGTGCCCGCATGATGGAGGCCCACCACCCGGACCTCACCGGCGATTCCGCCGAGACGGACGCCTCGCTGACGACGACCATCTGACGGTCCGCCGGCACGACCTCGGGGGGCCCGCGTCACCGACGCGGGCCCCCCGATCGCATCTCCGGGCTCAGACGGAGGCGAGCCACCGGTGCAGGGTGGCCGCCCCATCGCGGATCTTCGTCAGCTCGACGTGTTCGTCGGGGTGGTGGGCCAGGTTCGGGTCGCCCGGGCCGAAGTTCAGTGCCGGGATGCCCAGGGCCGCGAACCGGGCCACGTCGGTCCAGCCCAGCTTGCCGATCGGGGCCGCGCCCACCGCTTCCAGGAACTCCCGCGCGGGCGCGGCCGTCAGGCCGGGTGGCGCGCCGGCCGCCTGGTCGGTCACGGCCAGCTCGAAGCCGGCGAAGACCTCGCGCAGGTGCGCCTCGGCCTGCTCCGGCGTCCGGTCCGGGGCGAAGCGGTAGTTGACCTCGACCTCGCATCGGTCCGGCACGACGTTGCCGGCGACCCCGCCGTGGATGCGGACCGCGTTCAGGCCCTCCCGGTAGTCACAGCCGTCGATGGTGACCCGCCGCGCCCCGTACGCCGTCAGCCGCCGCAGCACCTCCCCGGCCGCGTGGATGGCGTTGACCCCGTGCCAGGAGCGGGCCGAGTGGGCCCGGACACCGGTGGTCGACACGATCGCCCGCATGGTGCCCTGGCAGCCGGCCTCGACGATTCCGTACGTCGGTTCCAGCAGCACGGCGAAGTCGGCCTGGAGCCACTCCGGATGGGCCTGGGAGACGAGCGTGAGGCCGTTGTACTTCGACTCGATCTCCTCGGCCTCGTAGAAGAAGTACGTGACGTCGTAGCGCGGGTCGGGCAGGGTGACCGCGAGATGCAGCGCGAAGGCCACCCCGGACTTCATGTCCGAGGTGCCGCAGCCGTACATCAGGTCGCCGCGCATGGTCGACGGGAAGTTGTCGTTGAGCGGGACGGTGTCCAGGTGGCCGGCGAGCACCACCCGCTGCGCCCGGCCCAGGTCGGTACGCGCCATCACCGTGTTGCCGTGCCGGTACGTGCTCAGGTGCGGTACCTCCCGCAGCACCTCCTCGACACAGTCGGCGATCGCCTTCTCATTGAGGGAGACGGACTCTATGTCGACCAGGGCGCGGGTCAGCGCCACCGGATCAGCCAGGACCTCGGGGGTCAGCGGGTTCTGCATGCTTCGCACGGTACCGTCAGCCATGGTGAGCGCGAGGAGTGAGCTTGCGAGCCCCGCAGCCGCGACCAGCAGCCAGCGCAGCCGCGAACGAAAGGTGAAGCTGTGACGTCCGATTCGGCCTGGGGCATCGGCCTGGCCACGATCACCGCTGACGACCAGGTGCTCGACACCTGGTACCCGACCGGCAAGCTCGGACTCGGCGAGCTGCCGTTGGTCCCCGGGGAGGACCAGGCCGACGTGCTCGACCTGCCGCCCGGCGCGGTCGGCGAACGGGCGATGCCCGGCCTGCGTACGGTCGAGGTGGTCACCGTGCTCGGCTCGCTGGACGACCCGATCAAGGACGCCGCCGACGCGTACCTCCGGTTGCACCTGCTCTCCCACCGCATGGTGCGGCCCAACGAGCTCAACCTCGACGGCATCTTCGGCAAACTGGCCAACGTGGCCTGGACCTCGGCCGGGCCGTGCCCGCCCGAGCGGGTGGACGAGCTGCGTGTCATCGAGCGCGCCGCCGGCCGCCACCTCGTGGTGTACGGGGTGGACAAGTTCCCCCGGATGACCGACTACGTGGTCCCGGCCGGCGTGCGGATCGCCGACGCGGACCGGGTCCGGCTCGGCGCACACTTGGCCGCCGGCACCACGGTGATGCACGAGGGCTTCGTCAACTTCAACGCCGGCACGCTGGGCACCTCGATGGTCGAGGGGCGGATCGTGCAGGGCGTGGTGGTCGGCGACGGCTCCGACATCGGCGGCGGCGCCTCGATCATGGGCACCCTCTCCGGCGGCGGCACCGAGAAGGTCCGCGTCGGCGAGCGGAGCCTGATCGGCGCGAACGCGGGCGTGGGGATCTCGCTCGGCGACGACTGCGTGGTGGAGGCCGGCTGCTACATCACCGCGGCCTCGAAGATCAGCCTGCCGGACGGCCGGGTGGTCAAGGCCCGCGACCTCTCCGGGGTCGACGGCCTGCTGTTCTGGCGCAACTCGGTCACCGGCGCGCTGGAGGCGAAGCCGCGGACCGGCCGGGGCATCGAGCTGAACGCGGCCCTGCACGCCAACGACTGAGGCGGTCCGGGCCGGGGCGCGTCGCCCCGGCCCGTCCGCCGTCCAGAAGGGCGGGATCTCACGTGACCACCATGAGGGAACGCATGCTGGCCGGCGAGCTCTACATCGCCGACGACCCCGAGATCGCCGCCGACCTGGACCGCGCGGCCCGGCTCACCGAACGCTTCAACGGCAGCTCCGCCGACGATCCGGACGGACGGCTCGCCGCGCTGCGCGAACTGCTCGGCTCGCTCGGCGAGGACACCTGGGTCCGGCCACCCTTCCACTGCGACTACGGCTGGCAGACCCACATCGGGCCGCGCTGCTTCGTCAACTTCAACGCGGTCTTCCTCGACGTCGCCCGGATCACCATCGGCGCCGACGTCCAGATCGGGCCGAACGTGCAACTCCTCACGGCCACCCATCCCATCGAGCCGGCGGCCCGCCGGGCCAAATGGGAGGCGGCCAAACCGATCACCATCGGCGACAACGTCTGGCTCGGCGGCGGGGTCATCGTGCTGGCCGGCGTCACCATCGGGGAGAACACGGTGGTCGGCGCGGGGGCCGTGGTGACGAGGGACCTGCCCCCCGACGTGGTGGCCGTGGGCAATCCCGCGCGACCGGTGCGCAGCCTGGATCAGACCGCCTGAACTGCCAGAACGGCGGTTTCAGCACCGCTGCTCCGCCGGACCGTCATGTCACTCCGGCAGGGGGTCGGCCAGCCGGACCACCAGGTCCGCGTGGTCGGCGGTGCCGGCGACCAGGGCGGCATTCGCCTCGTCGCTGCCCAGCGCCCAGGCGCGCGCCTGCTCCGGGGTCTTCCCGTACGCCTCGTGGCGGGCGGTCAGCCGGCGCTGCCGCAGCTCGGCGTCCAGGTCGAGGAACCATACCTCGTGCAGCAGCGTGCGGACCTCCTCCCACGGGTCGTCGCGCAGCAGCAGATAGTTGCCCTCGGTCACCACCAGCCGGACCTCGGGCGGCACCTCGATCGCCCCGGCGACCGGCTCCTCCAGGTCGCGGCGGAACGCCGGCGCCCAGACCGAGGTCGGCTCCAGCCGACGCAGCCGGCGCAGGGTGGAGACGAAGCCGTTGACGTCGAAGGTGTCCGGGGCCCCCTTACGCCCCTCCCGACCCAGCCGGGCCAGCTCGGACTGGGCCAGGTGAAAGCCGTCCATCGGCACCAGCCGGGCGCTCGGGCCGACCTCGGCGACGATCCGCTCCGCCAGGGTGGACTTGCCCGCCCCCGGAGCCCCGGCGATGCCGAGCAGTTGCCGTGGGCCGGCGGCGGCCAGGGCTCGCGCCCGGGCCACCAGCTCGCCGAGGGGAAGCACCTGTGCCGCGGGCATCAGCCGAGCACCGGTTCGCTGATGGTGAACCGGGCCTCGACCGCCGCCTGCACGGGCTGCGAGCGCGGGTCCAGCTTCAGCTCGGGGGCGGCCTTCCGGTACGCCTCGCCGCGTACCGCCACGGCCGGTGCGTCCGCCATGCCCCTCACCCTAGTGGCGCGGCGACCGGCAGGTGCGCCGTGTAGGTGACCGCCCCGGCCTCGACCCGGCAGCCGGTGAGGTGGCCACCGGCCGCCCCCAGCTCCCGGAGGTACGCCAGCTCCCCCGCGTGGTCGATCTCCGCCGGGAACTCGCGTCGGTGGGTGGTGTACGAGCGGTGGACCAACGCCGCCCGGGCGGCCCGGGCCTCGTCGAGCCGGCCGGTGAGCGCCCCGGCGTCGCCGTTCCCCAGCGCGTCGGCGAGCTCGTCGAGGAAGGCCCGCACCGCATCCAGCTCGGCCAGCACCCGGTCCCGGTTGCCGAGCAGCATGTTCGCCGTCCGCTCCGGTGGGCCACCGGCCACCCGGGTGCCGTCGGAGAAGCTGCCGGCGGCGAGCTCGAGCACCGCGTCCCGCAATGCCGCCCGCTGCACCGTACCGGCCAGCGCGCCGGCGAGCAGGTGCGGCAGGTGCGAGGCGAGCGCCGCGGCGGTGTCGTGCTCCGGCGCCGACATCGGCACCACCCGGGCGTGGAAGACGTCCACCAGCAGCGCGGCGAGCCGGCGGAACGCGGCCATCCCGGTCGGCGCCGGGCAGAGCACCCAGGCGGCCCCGTCGAGCAGGGCCGGGGTGGCGGCGGCGAGGCCGGCCCGGTCGGCGCCGGCCATCGGATGGCCGGGCACGAACCGGTGCCCGAGCCCCTGCGCGGTGGCGGCGGTGGCCACGTCCGCCTTGGTGCTGCCCACATCGGTGAGCACGCACCGGTCGTCGGTGGCGCCGGCCACCCGGGTCAGCGTCCCGGCCAGGGTCGGCAGGGGGCCGCAGAGGAAGACGAAGTCCCGGCCGGCGACCGCCTCCTCCAGGGTGTCCGGGGCGGCGACGCCACGCTCGTCGGCGTACCGGCGGGTCGCCGGGTCCGGATCCCAGCCGGCGACGTCGAGCCCGGCGTCGCGCAGCCGGAGCAGCACCGAGCCACCGATCAGGCCGGTGCCGACCACCGCCGCCCGCGCCTGCCCGCCGGACCCGCCCACCATCGGCCCACCTCGGCGTCCCGTCGTTCCGGGGCCGGGTCGGCCCCGCTGGAAGTCCCGCCGAGGATACCGTCCGGCGCTCAGTCAGGGGCCGGTCGGGACGGAAGGGGCTTGCCTGCGCCGCGCCCGCGTCGTACGGTCCCCCGGCAGCCCGTCAGGCATCGAAGGCGGGCTCTTCTCACGGGGAAAGGATGCACATGTCCGCGACGTACCGGGCGCTCGCCTCGGTGGTCATGTTGATCGGCTTTTACGTCGTCGCGCTGCTCCAGCTCGCCGCCGTCGCCGCGCTCGGCGTCTGGCTGTACGGCCACACCAACGGCGCGGTGACCGGCAAGCTGCTGCTGCCGCTGGTGGTCGCGCTCGGCGCGGTCGCCGTCGGGCTCTGGAAGGCGATCCGTACGAAGAACGAGCCGGCGCCCGGCCTGATCCTGGGCGAGCGGGAGGCGCCGCAGCTCTGGGCCACCGTGCGGGAGCTGGCCACGGCGGTCGGCACCCGGGCGCCCGACGAGATCCGGCTGGTGCCGGAGGTGAACGCGGCGGTCGGCGAGCAGAGCCGGCTGCTCGGCCTGCTCGGCGGACGGCGCACCCTCTACGTCGGGCTGCCGCTGCTGCAGGCGATGCGGGTCGACCAGTTCCGCTCGGTGCTCGCGCACGAGCTGGGCCACTACTCGGGCCGGCACACCCGCCTCGGTGGGGTCGCCTACCGGGGCCGGCTGGCCATCGAGGGGACCGTCGAGCGGATCAGCCCGCGCAACCCGATCGGGTGGGTGTTCAAGGGCTACGCGAAGCTCTACCTGATGGTCGACAACGCGGCGTCCCGGCGCCAGGAGCTGGAGGCGGACCGGGCGTCGGTGCGGCTGGCCGGCCCCGAGGCGGCGACCTCCGCGCTGCGGACGCTCCCCGCGCTCTCCGCGGCCTGGCACTTCTACGAGACCCGGTACGTCGACCCGGGCTGGTCGGCCGGGCTCGCGCCGGACGACCTCTTCGGTGGCTTCGCCCAGCTGATCGAGGCCCGCCGGGGCGAGATCGACGAACTGCGGGAGAACGCGCCGGAGCGGGAGGGGTCCCGCTGGGACACCCACCCGCCGATCGGCGTACGGGTCGCCGCGATGGCCGAGACGCCCGCGTCGGGCGTGACGCCGGACGACCGGCCGGCCTGGATCATGCTCGCCGACGTGGCGAGCGCCGGGCTCCAGCTCCAGGACCTCGTGGTCGCACACGGATCCCGTCGGCGGCTGCCCTGGGCCGAGTTCATCGCCGAGGCGGTGGCCGCCTCGGTGCAGCACCGTGCGGACCGCATCTACCGGGCGGCCGGCCGGTTCACCGGCACGGCGGCGCCAGGCCTGCCGACCGTGCTGGACCTGGTCCGCTCCGGCCGGCTCGGCGAGTTCGCCGAGCAGTTCTTCGCCGATGCCACCCGGAAGGAGGCGGCCGTCGCCTTCGCCGGGCCGATGGAGACGCTGCTCGACAACGCGGCGGTCCGCTCGGGGACGGCGCACTGGCAGCTCTCCTGGTCCGGCCCGGCCCGGCTGGTCGGTCCGAGCGGCGAGCCGTGGGACCTGGCCGAGATCGCCAAGCTGGCGGTCTCCCCGGAGACCGTGGACGAGGCGCTGGCCCGCCTCGCCGAGCGGGGCGTCGACGTGACGCAGGCGACGGTGGTGCAGGCCAGGGCGTCCGCGCGCGACGCCGACCTGATCGCCGCGCTGGCCAACATCAAGATCGACGGCCGGGAGCACGACGTGCTCGTGCTGGACAACGGGCTGATCCTGATCCCCGACCCGGGCAAGTCCAGCGAGGGCGAGAATCGGCTCAAGGCGCTGCTCGGGTCGGGGCCGGTCAGCGAGCTGGCCACCCGGCACCCGTACCTGCCGTACGAGGAGATCGCCTCCGTGGAGGTGACCAGGCAGGTGCCGTTGAAGGCGACGCTGACCCTGCACGACGGCCGGGTCGTGCAGGTGCAGGAGCTGATGGCCAGCGAGCTGCTGGAGAAGCACAGCCGGGACACCCTGCTGCGGGTGTTCGAGCAGATCAACGACTGACCCGACGCGGCGGCCGGCCCCGAGGGGTCGGCCGCCGCGTCGGATCGGGCAGGCGGAGCCGGTGTACGACTCCGGGTCGGGTGGGCCGGCGGGCCGCTCAGGGCTGGGCGAGCCGGTCGGCAACCGCCGCGACGTGCTCGTCGGACTCGGTCAGCGCCGCCCGGACGTGCCGGGCGCCGGCCGGGCCGTAGAAGATCCCGGCGGCGACCAGGATGCCCCGCCGGGCCAGCCAGTCGACGGTCTCCCAGCAGTCCTCGCCCCGGGTCATCCAGAGATAGAGCCCGGCCTCGGAGTGCTCGACGGTGAAGCCGGCCCCGGTGAAGGCGGCGTGCAGCTGCTCGCGCCGGCGCTGGTAACGCTCCCGCTGCGCGTCGGCGTGCGCCTGGTCGCCCAGCGCGGCCACCATCGCCGCCTGCACCGGAGCGGGCACGATCATGCCGGCGTGCTTGCGGATCTTCAGCAGCTCGGCCACCAGCGCCGGGTCACCGGCCACGAAGCCGGCCCGGTAGCCGGCCAGGTTGGAGCGCTTCGAGAGCGAGTGGACCGCCAGCACGCCCTCGTACGACCCACCGCAGACCTCGGGCGACAGGATCGAGACCGGCTCGACGTCCCAGCCCAGCGGCAGGTAGCACTCGTCGCTGGCGACCACCGCACCGCGCTCGCGCGCCCAGTCGACCACCTTGCGCAGGTGGGTGGCGGGCAGCACCCGCCCGGTCGGATTGCCCGGCGAGTTGACCCAGACCAGCCGCACCCGGGGGGTGGGACCGACCGCGGTCAGCGAGTCGGTGCGTACGGTGGTGGCGCCGGCCAGCCGGGCCCCGTCCTCGTAGGTGGGGTAGGCGACGGACGGCACCACGACCACGTCGCCGGGGCCGACGCCGAGCAGCGTGGGCAGCCAGGCGACCAGTTCCTTGGAACCGATCGTCGGCAGCACGCCGAGCCCGTCGACGCCCGCGCCGCACGCCCGGGCGACCCAGGCCGCGATGGCGTCCCGCAGCGCGGGGGTGCCCGCGGTCAACGGGTAGCCGGGGGCGTCCGACGCGTCCGCGAGGGCCTGCCGGATCACCGGGGGCACCGGGTCGACCGGCGTGCCCATCGAGAGGTTGATGAGACCGTCCGGGTGCGCCGCGGCCGTCGCCGCCGCGGCCTCGAGGGTGTCCCAGGTGAAGTCGGGCAGCCGCGACGAGACCGGCGCGGGCCGGTTCAGTGGCCCTCTCCGCGCGGCGGCTGGGCGGCGACGAACGTCGCGTCCTTCTCCACCTTGCCGATCTTGGAGGCGCCGCCGGGCGAGCCCAGGTCCTCGAAGAACTCGTAGTTCGCCCCGGTGTAGTCCTTCCACTGCTCCGGCACGTCGTCTTCGTAGAAGATCGCTTCGACCGGGCAGACCGGCTCACAGGCACCGCAGTCGACGCACTCGTCGGGGTGGATGTAGAGCATCCGGTTGCCCTCGTAGATGCAGTCGACCGGGCACTCCTCGATGCATGCCTTGTCGAGCACGTCCACGCACGGCTCGGCGATGATGTAGGTCACCGGTCTTCTCCTCCGCAAGACTCATCGCGATCACCCGCGACGGTAAGAGCCTAGTATCTCGCCGGGGAGGGGGTCGATCGTGCTCCGACAGCAGGACGTGGGACACCGGATCGTGGTCCGCCGGATCGTGGGTGTTCGCCAAGGCCGGCCGCTCTTCTCCGACGCGCTCGGCGAGCTGGTAGAGCTCAGCGAGACGCACATCACGCTCGCCACCGACCAGGGCCGGCTGCGGGTCCCGGTCGGCGAGGTGCACCGGGCGAAGCGGGTCCCGGCGGCCCGCCGGCCGACCGCCACCGCGGTGGCCGCCCTGGAACTGGCCGCCGACGAGGCCTGGCCCGCCCCGGTCCGCGGCCGGCTCGGCGACTGGCTGCTGCGCGCCGCCGAGGGCTGGACCGGCCGCGCCAACTCGGCGCTGCCGGTCGGCGACCCGGACCGCCCGCTGCCCGCCGCGCTGGACGCCGTGGAGCGCTGGTACGCCGACCACGGCCAGCCGGCCCTGGTGAACACCCCGCTGCCGCTCGCCGCGCCGGTCGGTGCCGAGCTGGACGCCCGGGGCTGGACCGCCCGGCCACCGGTGCTGGTGCAGACCGTGGCGCTCGCCGCGCTGCCACCCGCCCCGGCCGGGCGGGCCGCCCTCCCCCCGGTCGAGCTGGCCAGCACCCCGTCGGACGCCTGGCTGGCCACCGCCGACGCACGCAAGGGCGGCCTACCGGACGCCGCGCGGCACGTGCTCACCGCCGTGGAGAAGATCCGCTTCGCCCACGTGTACGCCGACGGCCGGCTGCTCGCCGCCGGCCGGGGCACGGTGACCGGGGGTGGCCGCTGGCTGGGCCTGACCTCGATCGAGGTGCTGCCCGAGGCGCGCCGGCAGGGGTTGGCCGGCCGGGTGATCCGGTCCCTGGTCGACTGGGGGGTGGCGGAGGGGGCCACCCACGCCCTCCTCCAGGTCGAGCAGCGCAACGCCCCGGCCGTGGCCCTCTACCGGGGCCTCGGCTTCGCCACCCATCACACCTACCTGACCCGGGTCGCCCCGGCCTGACCCCTGGGTCAGCGGCGGACCACCTTGCGCGGCTTGGCGGCCCTCAGCTCGGCGTACCGCTTGAGCTGCTGGGAGCGGAAGTCCCGGCCGAGCGCGGTGAGGGTCAGGAAGCCCACCAGCGCGCCGGCCACGGTGGCCCCCAGGTATAGCCAGATCTGGGCGAAGAAGAGGCCGGCACCCCCGCCGAACGGGTTCTCCCCGACCAGCAGCGGGCCGACGAACACCGTGAGCGCCAGCGCCACCCCGACCGCGGCGGCCAGGTCGCCGACCCACCGGCCCACTGGGCGGTCGCCGCCCCAGCGGAAGGCCAGCACGGCGAGGACCAGCCCGATCACCACGAACATCGCCAGGGAGACCCGGTCCTTGGCGGTGTCGTCGTCCGGGAAGCCGAACTTGATGACCAGCCGGGCCACCACGTTGACCACGAACAGCGCCGCCGCCAGCATGCCGACCGCACGCCACCGCTCTCTCATCGCACGCCTCCCGCCGTACCGTCCGCCCCCGACGGCGGACTCCTTGGCAGGAATATCTACCACCGCGACCCGGGCGGTGTCTGCACCGTCAGGGGACGGCCGGCGGCACGACGATCTGCCGGAACCCCATCACCGCGAAGGTGATCGCGCCGGCCATGATCATGCCCAGGCCGATGACGTTGTCGCCGCTGAGCGCCAGATCCCCCTCGGTGGTCCGGACCCCGCCCGCAAAAGCCACCACGACCCAGGGCAGGGCGGCCAGCGCGCCCGCCCAACGGGTACCGACCGCAGTGCGGGCGAACCAGCTCAGCAGGACCGTCAGCACCACCACCGCGGCGATGCCGCCGACCCCCAGCACAATGCCGACCACCGCCTTGGCCGGGCCGCCGTGCAGGCCCTTGACCACCTCCCAGGCCCAGGTGGCGAAGATCAGGTCCAGCAGCGCGGCGAGCGCACCCGCCCAGAACGCCACGACCCCGCCGGCGACCCGCAGGGCGACGTCGGCCCGCCCCGACGGCGCGGGCGGCGCGGCGGGCGGCGGTTCGGGAGCGACCGACATCGGTGCGGCCGGCAGCGTCACCGGAGGCCGGCCGCCGCGACCGGGGACCGGTCCGGCCCGTCCGACGGCAGCCCGGCGAAGAGGTCGTCCTCCCAGCCGTACGGGCCGCCGCCCGGCCCCTTCTCGCCGGCCGCGAGGGTGAAGTACTCCACGCCCATGAACTCGGCGCCGAAGTTGCCCGCGATCGAGTAGAGCCAGGAGGTCGCCGGGATCTGGGTGGCGTGCGCCCGCATCGCCGCCTCCTTGGCGGCATGCTGGTCGGTCGCGTCGATCCGCGCGGCGATCTCCGGGTCCGGCGTGCCGAACGGCACCTCGTCGATGCTCTCGATGCCGGCGAAAGGGTTGTCCGAGGCCTCGGTGAAGGCGTCCAGGCCCGCCTCCAGCACGCTGCGCGGCATCGCCGTCCAGTAGACCTTCGCCGGGGCGAAGCCCTCGGCCGTGGCCAGCTGATGCGCGCGCATCGCGACGCGGTGCGCCTGGATGTGGTCCGGGTGGCCGTAGAAGCCGTTCGGGTCGTACGTGATCATGACCTGGGGGCGGATCTCGCGCATGATCTCCAGCAGGTGCCCGGCGGCCTCGTCGAGGTCGGCCCGCCAGAAGGCCCGGGGGTGCTCGTTGGTGGCGAGGCCCATCATGCCGGAGTCCCGGTAGCGGCCCGCGCCGCCGAGGAAGCGGTGGTCGGTGACGCCGAGCGCGGCGCAGGCAGCGACAAGCTCGCCGATCCGGTACCCGCCGAGCTGGTCGGCCTCGGCCGCCGCGAGCTGGGCCAGCTCCGGCACGTGGATCTCGCCCTCCTCCCCGAGCGTGCAGGTCACCAGAGTGACGTGGGCGCCGGCGGCGGCGTAGTGCGCCATCGTCGAGCCGGTGCCGATGGACTCGTCGTCGGGGTGCGCGTGGACCAGCAGGAGGCGTCGGTCGGGCAGCGTCGTCACGACCGTCACTCTATCCGGCGGTCCTGTCCCGCCGATGCTTACGCGTCCGCGCAGGTCGGCCACATCACGCGCGGCACGCCTCTACGATCCGAGCTGTGGACTTTCCCGAGCTGGCCGCCCGTACCCGTCGGTTCAGCCACGGGGCGCCGCGCGCCGTCTCCGTCGCGGAGGACGGCTCCCGGGTGATCTTCCTGCGCTCGTCGGGACCGGAGGACCCGGCGGACGCGCTCTGGCTGCTGGACGTCGCCTCCGGGGCGGAGCGGCTGGTCGCCGACCCGGCGATACTGCTCGGATCCGACGGCGACCAGGCCACGCTGGCGCCGGGCGAACGAGCACTGCGCGAGCGGCTGCGGCTCGCCACCGCCGGC
Organism: Micromonospora sp. SL4-19; assembly: GCF_047921475.1. Classification (NCBI taxonomy): domain Bacteria; kingdom Bacillati; phylum Actinomycetota; class Actinomycetes; order Micromonosporales; family Micromonosporaceae; genus Micromonospora; species Micromonospora sp. SL4-19. The sequence goes on along the minus strand of NZ_JBLROB010000004.1, from coordinate 141,593 downwards.
ATCGGCTCGTACGCCCTGGACGCGGCCGGCCGGGTGGCCGCGTTCGCGCTGGCCGGCCGGCTTTTCCGGGCCGACCTGGTGCACGGCGACGTGATCGAGGTGGCCGCGATCGGCCCGGTGATCGACCCACGCCCCGACCCGACCGGCGAGCGGCTGGCCTACGTCACCGACGCCGCCGAGGGGGTCCGCCGGGGCCAGCTGCGGGTGGTCGAGCCGGACGGCACGGACAACCTCCTCGCCGGTGAGGACAGCGGCGTGACCTGGGGGCTCGCCGAGCACATCGCGGCGGAGGAGTTCGACCGGTTCCGCGGCTACTGGTGGGCCCCGGACGGGCGCTCGGTGCTGGCCGCCCGGGTGGACGAGACCCGGCTGCCGCACTGGCACCTGCACGACCCGGCCGACCCGGCGAGCCCACCGACGACCATCGCGTACCCCCGGGCGGGCGGGCCGAACGCAGAGGTCAGCCTGCACCTGCTCGACCTCGACGGCGGCTGGGTCGACGTGCACTGGGACCGGGAGACCTACCCGTACCTGACCTCGGTCGACTGGGCCGACGGCGGGCCGCTGATCACCGTGCTGCGCCGGTCGCAGCAGCACGGCCTGGTGCTCGCGGTGGACCCGCGCACCGGGGAGACGCAGGTGCACGCCGAGCTGGCCGACCCGCGCTGGGTGGAGCCGATCCCCGGCACCCCGGCCCACCTGCCGGACGGCCGGGTGCTGGTCGGCGGCGAACTGGCCCACGACGGGTACGACGCCCGCTGCCTGTTCGCCGACGGCACCCTGCTCACCCCACCCTCGCTGTACGTACGCCGGGTGGTGGGGCGGCTGCCCGGCGCCGGAGGCGCCCCGACGGACCTGTTGGTCGAGGCGAGCGAGGGTGAGCCGAGCCAGCGGCACCTCTACCGGGTCCGGACGGCGATCGGCGGCGGGGTGGACGCCCGCCGGATGGGCAGCGACCCGGGCTGGCACACCGCCGCGATCGGTGGCGCCACGCTGGTGGTCGGCGCCGCGTCGCTGGAGCACCCGGGCACCCGCTGGTCGGTGTGGCACGGCGACCGGGAGGTGGGCGAGCTGCGCTCGCTGGCCGCGCCCCCGCCGTACGCGCCGCGGCCGACGATGGTGCGGGTGACCGACCGGCGGCTGCCGAGCGCGGTGCTCTATCCGACCGACCACGTCAAGGGCACGAAGCTGCCGGTGCTGCTGGACATCTACGGCGGGCCGGGGCACCAGGAGGTGGTGGCCACGCGGGCCGCCTGGCTGGAGCGGCAGTGGTGGGCCGACCAGGGCTTCGCGGTGGTGACCATCGACAACCGGGGCACCCCGGGCATCGCCCCGTCGTTCGAGAAGGCGATCCACCGCCGGATGGCCGACGTGATCCTGACCGACCAGGTGGACGCGCTGACCGCGCTCGCCGACAAGCACCCGGACCTGGACCTGGCGCGGGTGGCGGTGCGGGGCTGGTCGTTCGGCGGCTGGCTGGCCGGGCTGGCGATGCTGCGCCACCCGGAGCTGTTCCGCTGCGCGATCGTCGGCGCCCCGGTCACCGACTGGACGCTGTACGACACCGCATACACCGAGCGCTACCTGGGCATGCCGGACGACGGGATGGACGTCTACGCCCACCACTCGCTGGTCGAGCTGGCCGCCGAGCCGGTCGGCGACCCGACCCAGGCCCGGCCGATGCTGCTGGTGCACGGCCTGGTCGACGACAACGTGCTGGCCGCGCACACGTTGCGGCTCTCGGCGGCGCTGCTGGCGGCCGGCCGCCCGCACGCGGTGCTGCCGCTGACCGGGGCCACCCACATGGCCGCCGGGGGCGTCGCCGAACGCCTGCTCCGCCTGGAGCTCGACTTCCTCCGCACCCACCTGTGAAGCCGAGAGCCCCGGCCGACGCCATTGTCGACCGGGGCCCGTCGGGGTCGGGGCTACTGCTTCACGTACGCGTTGACGAAGCTGGTCCAGCCGAAGATGCTGCCGATGAAGACGCCGCCGGCCTTCTCGCCGTGGGCGACGGAGACCACCTCGTTGTACAGCGGCACCGCCGGCGCCGACTCCTTCATGAGTCGCTCGTCCAGCTTGCTCCACTCCTCGGCCTGCTTCGCCGGGTCCTCCGCGAGCACCCGGTCGAACTCCGCGTTGATGGCGTCGTTGTTGAGCTGCGAGGTGTTGCTGTTGCCCTCGGCCTTGATGCTGCGGCCGTCGAACAGCACCGGCAGGATCGAGGCGCCGCTGGGCCAGTCAGCCGCCCACGAGTCGACCCAGATGTCCCAGGGGTTGTCCTTCTTCTTCACGAAGTCGAGGTAGCCGTCCTGGGGGATCGGCTTGACGGTCACCGTGAAGCCGGCCTTCTCCAGGGCGTTCTTGATCTGGGTTGCGGTCTCCTGCGACGGGGTGTCGTCGGAGGTGCCGAGCACCAGGTTCGCGGTCTTGCCGGCGAGCACCTCCTTGGCCTTGTCCGGGTTGCCGCTCTCGCCGGCCGGGTACGCGTCGAACTTCTTGTAGCCGAGCGTGGTGGGCGGCAGCAGCGTGGTCACCGGCACCGCGCCGTACGGACCGCCGAGGTTCTTGGTGATGCTGCTGCGGTCGATCGCGTAGTTGATCGCCTGTCGCACGGACAGGTCGGTGACCCGGGTGGTGTTGATGCTCAGCCGGTACCCGTTCGGCGTCGCGGCCACGATCATCCGCTGCTTGAGCGCGGCGTCACCGGTGACCTTGGCGATCAGCTCCGAGGGGACACCGCCGGTGGCCACCGCCGCCGCGTCGTTGCCGGTGCCGGCGAGCACCCGGTTGGTCTGGGTGGCGTTGTCCGCACCGAACGACCAGATGAACTTGTCCGGGTAGGCGTGCCGCACCGCGTCGGTGGCCGGGTCCCAGTTCTCGTTGCGCTCGAGGACCATCTCCACGCCGGGCTGGTTCTTGGTGATCTTGTACGGGCCGGACGAGAACGGCTGCAGGTCGAGGTTGACGCCGGTGTCCTTGTCCGCCGGCAGCGGCGCGGTGGCCGGCAGCGACACGGCGAACGGCAGGTCACAGCGCGGCTTGTTGAACTCGAAGCGCAGCGTGTGGTCGTCCGGCGTGCTCAGGCCCGGCGGCAGCGATGTCTTGTTGGCCTTGAAGTTCCACTTGGTGTCGTACTGCGGGTCGTCGACCAGCCACTCCTGCAGGTAGGTCGGGCCGCCGGTGAGGTCCGGGTCGAACGAGCGGGCGATGCCGTACGCGACCTCCTTCGAGGTGATCGGCCGACCGTCCTCGAACTTCACCCCCTGCTTGATCTTGAATTCCCAGACCTTGCAGTCGTTGTTCACGTTCTTGCCGGGAGTCTCGGCCAGGTCGCCGACCAGGGTCACGTTGCCCTTGCCGTCGTCCTTGAAGGTGGTGAGGAAGCGGGCGTAGAGCTGGCTCCCCATCAGGCCGGCGAACGAGTAGACCCGCTGCGGGTCCAGGTGGGAGATCTTGTTCTCCCGCAGGATGTAGAAGGTCCCGCCCTTGGCCGCGCCGGGCACTTCCGGCGCCGGGCCGAGCGAGTCCTTGGGGTCGGTCGCGATGGCGCCGGTGCGCGGCTTGTTGGTGTCCACCTTGTCGGCGTTGTCGCCGGTGTTCTTGCTGCATGCACTGAGGGCAACCACCAGTGCCATCGCACCGCCCATGGCGGTGGTGAGTCTTGCTCGCATACTCGCTCCTCCGGATCCGATGAAGGAAAGCTTCGCCTAGCTTTCACGCGCGGTAAATTTCGAGCAGGTAACGGGGCCACAACGATCGGCACCGGGGAGCCGGCAGGTCAACCGAGGCGTACCCGCGGGTCGATGAACGCGTAGAGCAGGTCGACCACGATGTTGGCGACGACCACGAAGAGCGCCGAGATCAACACGGTGGCCATGATGGTCGGCAGGTCGCCCTGGCGGACCGCCTCCACGGCCGTACGCCCCAGCCCCTGGATGCCGAACGTCGTCTCCGTGATGACCGTGCCGCCGAGCGCCGAGCCCACGTCCAGGCCGGCGATCGTCACGATCGGCGTGATCGCCGCCCGCAGCGCGTGCCGGCCGTAGACCTTCCGCTTCGCCACGCCCTTGGCCCGAGCCGTCCGCACGAAGTCCTCGGACAACGTCTCGAGCATCTGGGCCCGGGACAGCCGCGCGTAGATCGCGGAGAAGAGCAGGGCCAGGGTCAACCAGGCGAGCACCAGACCCCGCGCCCACTCCACCGGATTCTCGTAGATCGGCGTGTACCGGGGCGTCGGCAGGATCCTCAGCGAGTACACGAAGATCAGCAGAAGTAGGGCGCCGACGAAGTAGAGCTGCAACGAGGCGAAGGTCAGCGTGAGCCCGATCGAGATGCGGTCGAGCAGTGACCCTCTCCGCAGTGCCGAGATCATCCCGAGTCCCACCCCGATGGCGAGCCACAGCACCGCCGCCGGGAGCACGATGTTCAACGTCACCGGCAGCACCCGGGCGAAGGTGTCGCTGACCGCCTCGCTGTTGACGTAGGAGTAGCCGAGACAGGGCGCCTCGCACTTGCCGCCCTGCGCGCTGCCCAGATCGCGGCCGACGAAGATGCCCTTCATGTAGTTGGCGTACTGCTGCGGCTTCGGGTCGTTCAGCCCCAGCTCGGTACGCACCCGCTCCAGGCGCTCCGCGTTGCAGTTCTTCGGGCACATGCCGGTCACCGGGTCGCGGGGCAGCGCGAAGAACATCAGGAAGCTGACGACGCTCACCGCGAGCAGCACCGAAACCGCCAGCAGCAGCCGCTTCAGCAGGAACCGCACCATGTGCCGAACCCCTTACCGTGACGACTTCGGGTCGAGCGCGTCGCGCAGCGCGTCGCCGAAGAGGTTGAACGCGAGCACGAGCGCGAAGATGGTGATGCCGGGGAAGAACACGTACGCCGCATCGGTCTGCAGGTAGTCGATGCTCCGGTAGATCATGCGGCCGAAGCTGGGCACCGATTCGGGCAGCCCGACACCGAGGAAGGACAACGCCGCCTCGCCGGTCACGTACGACGGCACGGCGAGCGAGAACGCCACCAGGATCGGTGCCCAGATGTTGGGTAGCAACTCCCGGAAGAGCATGTGCTTCAGCCCGGCGCCGCTGGCTCGGGCCGCCTCCACGAACTCCCGCTCGCGCAGCGAGACCACCTGGCCGCGTACCAGCCTGGCGGTGCTGGTCCAGCCGAAGGCGGCGAAGATCACGATCAACGTGATGACGGCGAACCAGGTCGGCACCGCGTCCCGGGGGCCGTAGAAGCGCAGCGAGAACGTCGGCACCACGGCCAGCGCGAAGACGAGGAACGGCATGGCCAGCGCGACGTCGGTGAACCAGCCGATCACCGAGTCGACCACCCCACCCAGGTAGCCGGCGACGATCCCGAGCACCACGCCGATCGTCGTGGTGACCAGGGCAGCACCCAGCGCGATCAGAAGCGAGGTGCGCACGCCGTAGATCATGCGGATGAAGATGTCCCGGCCCAGTCCCGGTTCAAGCCCGAACCAGTGGTCGAAGCTGACCCCGCCGGCGTAGCCGAGCGGCATACCGGTGGCGTCCAGCAGGTCCCCCGCCTGCTCGTTCGGGCTCACGCCGTAGAGCCGTTCGATCAGCGGCGCCGCCAGCGCCAGCACCACGAAGAGCACCAGGACGGCGCCGCTCACCATCGCGACCCGGTCCCGGCGGAGCCGGCTCCAGACGAGTTGGCCGGGTGACCGGCCGGTGAACCCCTTCCCGGACGGATCACCGTCGCCGGTGGACTCGATCTCGGCGAGTGCCACGCCCTCGACCGGGGACAGGCTCATTTCGACACCTCCTCGGCGGTCGGGTCGGCCGGGGCGTCCGTACCGGCGCCGGTGGTTTCCGCCGGGCCGGCACCGAGCGTGCCGTGTTCGGGGTAGTGGCAGGCGGTGAGTTGGTTGCCGTGGTCGCGGGTGGTGAGTGGGGGTTCTTCGGTGGCGCAGTGGTCCTGGGCTTTCCAGCAGCGGGTGCGGAAGCGGCAGCCTGAGGGTGGGTTGAGGGGGGTGGGGACGTCGCCGGCCAGGCGGATGCGGCCGGCGGGGCCGAGGGTGGTGACGTCGGGGATGGCGGAGAGCAGGGCGCGGGTGTAGGGGTGCTGGGGGCGGGTGTAAATGTCGTCGCGGTCGCCGATCTCGACGATTTTGCCGAGGTACATGACGGCGACGCGGTGGCAGAAGTGGCGCACGACGGCGAGGTCGTGGGCGATGAACACGAAGGCCAGGTCGAGGTCGCGTTGCAGGTCGCGCAGCAGGTTGATGACCTGGGCCTGGATGGAGACGTCGAGGGCGGAGACGGGTTCGTCGGCGACGATGAGTTTCGGGCGCAGCGCGAGGGCGCGGGCGATGCCGATGCGTTGGCGTTGGCCGCCGGAGAACTCGTGGGGGTAGCGGTTGTAGTGCTCGGGGTTCAGGCCGACCAGTTCGAGGAGTTCCTGGACGCGTTTCTTGGTGCCGCCGGGTGGGTTGATGCCGTTGACCTGCAACGGCATGGCCACGATCCGCCCGACGGTGTGGCGGGGGTTCAGCGAGGCGTAGGGGTCCTGGAAGATGATCTGCAGGTCCTGGCGCAGTGGCCGCAGGTCGCGGCGGCGGGCGTGGGTGATGTCGCGTCCGGCGAACTCGATGCTGCCGGAGGTGGGTTCCAGCAGCCGTACCAGCATCCGACCGGTGGTGGTCTTCCCGCAGCCGGACTCCCCGACCAGACCCAACGTCTCCCCCGGACGCACGTCGAAGTCGAGGCCGTCCACGGCCCGCACCGCCCCACCGGAACGGAACCCGTCACGGACCGGGAAGTGCTTGGTCAGCCCACGCACCCGCAGCAACGGTTCGGTGTCGGTACTCATCGGGCGACTCCCACCTGGGCGATGTCCTGCCGGTAGAGCCGGGTACGTTCCTCGGCCGGCAGGTGGCAGGCGACCAGGTGGCCCGCCTCCCCGGCCTGACGCAACTCGGGGACCACGGTGCGGGAGCGGTCGCCGTTGCGGCCCGCGTAGCGGCAACGCGGATGGAACGCGCACCCCGACGGCAGATTGATCAGACTGGGCGGGTTGCCCGCGATGGGCACCAGATCCGCGTCCGCCTCACCGTGCAACGACGGCACACTCGACAACAACCCCCACGTGTACGGATGCTGCGGCCGCCGCAACACCTGCTCCACACCCCCGCACTCGACCGCCCGGCCCCCGTACATCACCAACACGTCATCAGCCACCTGAGACACCACACCCAGGTCATGCGTGATCAAAATGATCGCCGACCGGAACTCCTGCTGCAGGTCCTCCAGCAGGTCCAGAATCTGCGCCTGCACCGTCACATCCAACGCCGTGGTCGGCTCATCGGCGATCAACAGATCCGGATCGTTCACCAACGCCATCGCGATCATCGCCCGCTGCCGCATCCCACCCGAAAACTCATGCGGATACTGATCGAACCGCTTCCCCGGCTGCGGAATCCCGACCCGGCCGAGCATGTCCACGGCCCGGGTGCGGGCCTCCCGCTTGCCCGCCCGCGGATGATGCACCCGAAACGCCTCAGCGATCTGCTTCCCGACCGTGTAGTACGGATGCAGCGCCGACAACGGATCCTGGAAGATCATCGCCATGTCCCGGCCCCGCAGCCGCCGCACCTCCTCCTCCGGCAGGCCGACCACCTGACGGCCACCGACAGAGATCTCGCCGGTGATCGTGGTCCGCTTGGCGTTGTGCAGGCCGAGGATGGCCAGCGAGGTGACGCTCTTACCCGAGCCAGACTCCCCCACGATCCCCAGCGTCCGACCCCGCTCCACAGCGAAGGACACCCCGTCCACCGCCCGGACCACACCGTCCTCGGTGTCGAAACGCACCCGCAGGTCCCTCACCCGCAGATAGGGGCCCTCGCCGGAGCGTTGCTCCGGGACTCCGTGGCGGTCCGGTTCCCCGGACGGCGCCGACTCCGACCTGCCCACGACCGCCTCCCCCTCAGTGATGAAGAGAACTTACAGCAAAGTTCTGGAGGCGAAAATAAGCTACAAAACGTGGGATGTCAGCGGCCTGAGCGTAACGACTGTGTTTCGGGCTTGACCAGCCCTCAACAGGAGATTCACGTCCGCAACTCGATGTCTTCCGCATCTCCTGACAGGTGTCGGTCCGCTCGCCTAGGGTCGGGCGCATGAGGGACCGTCAGCGGGGAGTGCCGTCATGAGCGAATTCGACGCGGCGACCGCCGCCGTCCAGGCTGCCCTCGACGCGGGAGCCCGGTATGCGGACGCCCGGGTGATGCACCGCCGCTACGAGTCGATGTCGGCCCGCAACGGCGACATCGAGGAGCTGACCCAGGACGAGAGCATCGGGCTGGGCGTCCGAGCGCTCGTCGGGTCGAGCTGGGGCTTCCACGCCGTGCCCGACCTGTCGGACGCCGGCGACGCCGGGCGGCGTGCCGCGGCGACCGCCGCCGCGAGCGCGCGGGTCCCGGGCCCGCCGATCGACCTGGTCCCCGTCGAGGCGACCGTCGCGAGCTGGGCCTCCGGGTGCGAGGTGGACCCGCTCGGCGTCCCCCTCTCCGACAAGGGCGACCTGCTGGTCGGCGCCACCGAGACGATGCGGGCGCACGGCGCCGACCTGGCCGAGGGGCTCTACCAGATCTGGGACACCGCAAAGTGGTTCGTCTCCAGCGAGGGGCACCGGATCGACCAGCGCATCCGCGAGTGCGGCGGCGGCATCTCGGCCACCTCGATCGGCGACGGCGAGACCCAGCGCAGGTCCTACCCGAGCTACCGCGGGCAGTACGGCACCACCGGCTGGGAGCTGGTCACCTCGCTCGACCTGGCCGCGCACGCCGCCCGGATCGCCGAGGAGTCCCGGGAGCTGCTCACCGCCCCTGAGTGCCCGGCCGGCGAGACCGACCTGATCCTCGGCGGCGAGCAGCTCGCCCTGCAGATCCACGAGTCGGTCGGGCACGCCATCGAGCTGGACCGGATCCTCGGCTGGGAGGCCGCCTTCGCCGGGACGTCCTGGCTGGACCTGGCCCGGCTCGGCACGCTGCGCTACGGCTCCGACCTGATGAACATCACCGTCGACCCGACCATCCCGGGCGCGCTGGGCAGCTTCGGCTTCGACGACGAGGGCTCCCCGGCGGTCAAGCGGGACGCGGTCCGCAGGGGGCGCTGGGTGGGTGTGCTCGCCGGCCGGGACTCCGCCGCAGTCGCCGGCCTCGGCTACGGCGGCAGCGTACGGGCGGACGGCTGGGCCCGGCTGCCCATGGTGCGGATGACCAACGTGGGCCTCGAACCGGGCCCGCACACCCTCGACGAGATCATCGAGGCCACCGACGACGGGGTGCTGATGGACATCAACCGCTCCTGGTCGATCGACGACAAGCGACTCAACTTCCAGTTCGGTTGCGAGGTCGGCTGGGAGGTGAGGAAGGGCCGGCGGGGGCGGATGCTGCGCAATCCCACCTACACGGGGATCGGGCCGGCCTTCTGGCGCTCGATGGACATGCTCTCCTCGGAGATCGTCCCGTGGGGCACCCCGAACTGTGGCAAGGGGCAGCCGGGCCAGGTCGGGCACACCGGTCATCCGGCCGCCCCGGCCCGCTTCCGCAACGTCCGGGTGGGGGTGCGGGCATGAGCGAGCTGGACGTCGCCGGACGGGTCGTCGAACTGGTCCGCCGGATCGCCGGGCCGGACGCGCAGGCCGAGGTCGTCGTGACCCGCGCCGAGCTGGCGCTGACCCGGTTCGCGAACTCGTTCATCCACCAGAACGTCGCCGAGTCGGGCACGGCGGTGCGGCTGCGGCTGCACGTCGACGGGCGGACGGCCGCCGGCGGCGGCAGCCTGATCGACCCCGACGGGCTGACCGCGCTGGTCGAGCGGACCCTGGCGGCGGCCCGGCTCTGCCCGCCCGATCCGGCCTGGCCGGGACTGACCCCGCCGTCCCCGGTCCCACCGGGCGCGGTCTTCGACGAGGCCACCGCGAACGCCTCACCCGACGAGCGGGCCGCCCGGGTACGCGCCTTCGTGGACGCGGTCGGCGGGCTCGAGGCGGCCGGCTACTGCCGGACGGCCTACCGGGCGGGGGCGTTCGCCAACTCGGCCGGGCACTCGACGGTGGGGCGTACGGCCGAGGCGGCGATGGACGGCATCGCGCGTGCCGGCGGGGCAGACGGGGTGGCCCGGCGCTGTGCCGATCGCCTCGGCGAACTGGACGGCGCCGTGCTCGGCGCCCGGGCGGCGGCGAAGGCGCGGGCCGCGGCGGATCCGGTCGAGCTGCCCCCGGGCCGCTACGAGGTGGTGCTCGAACCGGCGGCCGTCGGCGACCTGCTGCAGAACCTCTCCTGGTTCGGCTTCAACGGCAAGCGGCACGCCGAGCGACAGTCCTTCGCCGAGCTCGGCGCCGCCCAGTTCGACCCGTCGGTGACCCTGGTCGACGACCCGCCGCACGGCTCGGTCCTGCCGTACGACCTGGAGGGCACTCCCCGACACGCGCTGACCCTGGTCGACGCCGGCACCACCATGGCGGTGGCCCACGACCGGCGCAGCGCCGCGGAGGCGGGCACCGGGTCCACCGGGCACGGGATGCCCGGCGCGTCGACCTTCGGCCCGATCCCGCACAACCTCCGCCTGCTTCCCGCCGCCGCCCGTACCGTCGCCGGCGACAGCCCGGCACCGCTCGGCGAGACCGACGGCGCCCGCCCGGGGTCGGCCCCGAGCGGGCCGGGCGGTGAGGCCTCGGCGGGCGGAGCGGTGGCCGACCCGGACACCGGCGCGCTGGTCGCCGGGGTGGAGCGCGGGCTGCTGGTCAGCGACTTCTGGTACACCCGGGTGCTCGACCCGAAACGCCTGGTCATCACCGGGCTGACCCGCAACGGGGTCTGGCTGGTCGAGGACGGAATCCCCACCCGGGCGGTCCGCGACTTCCGCTTCACCGAGTCGTACCCCCAGGCCCTGGGCCCGGGCCGGGTGCTCGCGCTGGGCCGGCAGCCGGTCCGCCAGCCGGACCGGGTCGACGGCTCCTGGTGGGAGGCGCCGCCGCTGCGGCTGGCGTCGTGGAACTTCACCGGCGGCGCGTCCGGCTGACCAGGCCCGCGGACGAGCGCCCGACACCGGGGGCGTGGCTCCCGCGACGGGCACACGCGTTACCCGCTACGAACTTGATGACGTGGACGACTCACCGTCTCCCTGATCCATTCTCGTCATCAAGTTCGTAGCGGCTGAGGAGCCCGGTGACGGTCGACCGGACGAGCCGCTGGCCCGGTCCGCGGCACGCGTACGAATATTGATCTTGCTCCGGGTCTTTCCAAGCTGCGGGACACACGGGACACTGCGTTGCGCGGCCGGGCCGCGAAGATCGGCGTAACGTGTGTTATTTGGCTGCGCCGGATCGTCGGCGCGGTCGCATGCGTGCGCAAGACGTGGCAACGGAAGGTGATCCGCCGCCCGCGAGGGCGCCGTCAGGGAGACGACTCGAAATGACATCAACGGCAACGAGGCCGCGGGGGGCGCGGGCACGCGCCGCGATCGCGGCGAAGACGTTGCGGACCGACCGCTGGTGGTTCCAGCCACTGATCACCGTCATCGGCCTCGGCGCGTGGGTCAGCTACGCGACGGTCCGGGTCTTCATGCACAAGTGGTACTGGGTCGGCGACTTCCACTACCTGACGCCGTTCTACTCCCCATGCGTGACCGACCGGTGTGTCGAGGGCTCCGCGCACGTGGGCACCTACCTGCCCAGCTGGTGGATCATCCCGGACGCGGCGTTCACCCTGCCGTTCCTGCTGCTGTTCCGGCTGACCTGCTACTACTACCGCAAGGCCTACTACCGGTCGTTCTGGCTCTCGCCGCCGGCCTGCGCGGTCCCGGACGGGCACCAGTCGTACGGCGGGGAGACCCGGTTCCCGCTGCTCGGGCAGAACCTGCACCGCTACTTCTTCTACGCCGCCGCGATCATCTCGATCATCAACACGTACGACGCGGTCTACGCCTTCCACTCCCCCAAGGGCTTCGGCTTCGGGCTGGGCAACCTGATCCTGATCGGCAACGTGGTGATGCTCTGGGCGTACACCATCTCCTGCCACTCCTGCCGGCACATCATCGGCGGCCGGCTCAAGCACTTCTCCAAGCACCCGGTGCGCTACAAGGCCTGGACCTTCATCTCCTGGCTGAACGTCCGGCACATGCAGCTCGCCTGGATCACCCTCGGCACCCTGGCGCTGACCGACTTCTACGTCATGGCGCTCGCGGCCGGCTGGTTCCCCGACCTGCGGTTCATCAACTAGAGGCCCTGGACATGACTGAGACGCGAATCGAACGACACCACTACGACGTCGTCGTGATCGGGGCCGGCGGCGCCGGCCTGCGCGCGGCGATCGAGGCCCGGCTGGCCGGCAAGAAGACCGCGATCATCTCGAAGTCGCTGTTCGGCAAGGCGCACACCGTGATGGCCGAGGGTGGCGCCGCGGCCGCGATGGGGAACGTGAACTCCCGGGACAACTGGCAGGTGCACTACCGCGACACCATGCGCGGCGGCAAGTTCCTCAACAACTTCCGGATGGCCGAGCTGCACGCGAAGGAGTCGCCGCAGCGGATCTGGGAGCTGGAGACGTACGGCGCGCTGTTCGACCGGACGAAGGACGGGAAGATCTCCCAGCGCAACTTCGGCGGTCACGAGTACCCCCGGCTGGCGCACGTCGGCGACCGGACCGGGCTGGAGCTGATCCGGACCCTCCAGCAGAAGATCGTCTCCCTCCAGCAGGAGGACAAGCAGGAGTTCGGCAACTACGAGGCCCGGATCAAGGTCTTCGCCGAGACCACCATCACCGAGCTGCTGCTCGACGGCGACCGGGTCGCCGGCGCGTTCGGCTACTACCGGGAGTCCGGCGAGTTCGTCCTCTTCGAGGCGCCGGCCGTGGTGCTGGCCACCGGCGGCGTGGGCCGCTCCTACAAGGTCACCTCGAACTCCTGGGAGTACACCGGGGACGGTCACGCGCTGGCGCTGCGCGCCGGAGCGACACTGATCAACATGGAGTTCCTCCAGTTCCACCCGACCGGCATGGTCTGGCCGCCCTCGGTGAAGGGCATCCTGGTCACCGAGTCGGTCCGCGGCGACGGCGGGGTGCTGAAGAACTCCGAGGGCAAGCGGTTCATGTTCGACTACGTACCGGACGTGTTCCGCAAGCAGTACGCGGACAACGAGGCGGAGGCGGACCGCTGGTACAAGGACCCGGACAACAACCGGCGTCCGCCCGAGCTGCTCCCACGGGACGAGGTCGCCCGCGCGATCAACAGCGAGGTCAAGGCCGGCCGGGGTACGCCCGCCGGCGGTGTCTTTCTGGACATCGCCTCGCGGCTGCCGGCCGAGGAGATCCGCCGCCGCCTCCCGTCGATGTACCACCAGTTCAAGGAGCTGGCCGACGTCGACATCACCAAGGAGCCGATGGAGGTCGGCCCGACCTGCCACTACGTGATGGGCGGCGTCGAGGTGGACCCGGACTCCGGGGCCGCATTCGGCACCGTACGCGGGCTCTTCGCCGCTGGCGAGGTCTCCGGCGGCATGCACGGCTCCAACCGGCTCGGCGGCAACTCGCTCTCCGACCTGCTGGTCTTCGGCAAGCGGGCGGGCGGCCACGCCGCCTCGTACGCCGATCAGCTCACCGCCCGCCCGACGGTGTCGGTGGCGGCGGTGGAGGGCGCCGTGGAGACGGCGCTGGCCCCGCTCCAGCGGGACACCGGCGAGAGCCCGTACAAGCTCCAGCAGGACCTGCAGGCGGTGATGGGAGATCTGGTCGGAATCATCCGGCGGCACGGCGAGCTCGCGGACGCGTTGGGCCGGCTGGCGGAGCTGCGGGAGCGGGTCGCCAAGGTGAGCGCGGCCGGCGGCCGGCGCTACAACCCGGGCTGGCACCTGGCGCTGGACCTGCGCAACATGCTGGTGGTCTCGGAGTGCACCGCCAAGGCGGCGCTGGAGCGGCAGGAGTCGCGCGGCGGGCACACCCGGGAGGACTTCCCGAAGATGGACCCGAAGTGGCGCCAGGTGAACCTGGTCTGCGCGCTGGACGGCGACGCGGTCCGGCTGACCCGGAAGCCGCTGCCGAAGATGCGTCCGGAGCTGATCTCCCTGTTCGACCGGGCGGAGCTGTCCAAGTACCTGACCGACGAGGAACTCGCCGAGTTCGACGCCCTCGCTGAGGAGGCGGGCAAGTAATGGGAACCAAGCGACAGTTCCGCATCTGGCGGGGCGATGAGACCGGCGGCGACCTCCAGGACTACACCGTCGAGGTCAACGAGGGCGAGGTCGTCCTCGACGTGATCCACCGCCTCCAGTCCACCGACGCGCCCGACCTGGCGTGCCGGTGGAACTGCAAGGCCGGCAAGTGCGGCTCCTGTTCCATGGAGATCAACGGCAAGCCGCGGCTGAGCTGCATGACCCGGATGTCGACCTTCGAGGAGAACGAGACGGTCACGGTCACGCCGCTGCGGACGTTCCCGGTCATCCGGGACCTGGTCACCGACGTCTCGTTCAACTACGAGAAGGCGCGGGAGACCCCGGCGTTCGCGCCGCCGGCCGGCGTGGCCCCCGGCGACTACCGGATGCAGCAGGTGGACGTCGAGCGCTCGCAGGAGTTCCGCAAGTGCATCGAGTGCTTCCTGTGCCAGAACGTCTGCCACGTGATCCGCGACCACGAGGAGAACAAGCAGGCGTTCTCCGGTCCCCGGTACTTCATCCGGGCCGCCGAGCTGGACATGCACCCGCTCGACGCGAAGCCCGACCGCAAGGAGTACGCGCAGGCCGAAATGGGACTCGGCTTCTGCAACATCACCAAGTGCTGCACCGAGGTCTGCCCCGAGCACATCAAGATCACCGACAACGGGATCATCCCCATGAAGGAACGGGTCGTGGATCGCAGGTACGATCCCCTCGTGTGGCTTGGTAGCAAGATCTTCCGGAGGGGTCAGGTGCCTCAGACCAGCGTGACCAGCGGACATCACAGCGGCGTCCTGCCCGCCCAGAGCGGGGTGCACTCGCACGCCGGCGGTTCACACGACGCGCAGTCCGAGGCTCAGGCGCAGCAGGGCGTCAACTGGCACCGCGAGGTGCCGCACCCGACGGCACCCGCCGTCGACGCCAACGGGAAGCTGCCGCTGACCGAACTGACCTTCGACCGGGCCGCGGCGCCGTCGCCGTTCGGCGACGACGTCACGTTCCCGCTGCCGCCCGGGCACCTCAACTTCGCTCACCCGCAGCAGGACAAGCCGAAGCACTGAGTAGGACGACGCACGACGACGGGGGCCGCGGCGAATGCCGCTGGCCCCCGTCCCGTTTCCGCCCCCGTTCCCGCTTCCCGGGTCAGGGGGTGGCGAGCAGGGGCCGCAGGGCGGCGACGATCGGCACGTCCGCGGGGAGCCAGTGCACGGTGTCGAGTTCGGCGGCGGAGAGCCAGCGCAGCTCGGAGTGCTCCAGGGCCTTCGGCTGGTCACCATGGAGGAGGCGGGCCACGTACACCCGGAGGACGGAACGGCCGTGGGCCATCCGCACGTCGCGGCCGACCCGCCCGCCGATCTCCACGCGTACGCCGAGCTCCTCGGCGCACTCGCGGACCAGTGCGGCGGTCTCGGTCTCTCCCGGCTCGACCTTGCCGCCGGGGAACTCCCAGCGGCCGGCCACCTCGGGGGGCGCGGAGCGCGCGCAGGCCAACACCCTGCCGTCCACGATGATGGCCGCCCCGACGACCACCTTCGGCTCACGCCGGTCGGCCTGCCCGTTCCCGCTTACCCGTTCGGTCCGCACGGGCGTCCAGCGTGCCAGATCAATCGGCGGTTTGGGTACCTGAGCCCACCGTCAGGGCAGCAGAAGACGGAAGTGTGGGCGTGGACACACCATCCATGCGACGACAAACTAGAGGGCGTCGACAAGGACACGGGACGGCGACGATTTGGCCACAAGCCGGCAACGACGCCTGGGAGGTGCGGTGATGCGCGTGCTGTTCAACGGCCGGGCGAAGCGCGACTACCTCAGCGACGCCCTCGCTCTGCTGTCCGGATGGACCCGTGAAGGTGAGCAGATCCGCCGGACGCTGGTGCTGGACGACACCCAGCACGCCGCGTTGACCGAGCGGGTCAAGGTGGTCGCGGATGCGCTCCGCCTGCGCCCCGAGATCAGCCGTCGCGCCGACCGTACGCAGATCAGGGTGGGCCATGGCGACGGCGAGCCGCTGACCGAGGGCGAGGTCCTGCTCGCCGCCCGGATCGAGGACGCGGTCCGCGCCGTCACCCAGCCCTGAGCCGTCCCGGACCGTTGGCGCGCCCGGCTACGGTGTGATCCATGTCCACCCCCACGTACGACCGCAAGGAACAGTTCCAGCAGATCCAGAGCGGGCTCCTGGCCGGTGAGCAGATCATCGCCGTCTACGACGCGATCGGCACGGGCACCGGGTTCATCGGCCTGACCGACCGACGGGTGATCATCCAGGACCGCTCCTTCATCGGGAAGCGGTACGCCATCACCAGCATCCCGTACTCGAAGATCACCAGCGTCAGCGTGGTGAGCAACAAGTCGTGGGGCGGCTCGTTCTTCTCCACCGGAGCGATCGCGATCCACGTCGGCGCACACACCTACGAGGTCGAGTTCCGCGGCGCGCAGAAGAGCCACCACGTGCACAACGTGATCCTCCACCACATCTCCTGACCCCTATCCTGATCAACCATGGCGGATCTCCACGCACACCGGCCGGCCGACGTCGATCGGTTCCTGGCCGAGCTGGACCACCCGTTCAAGGCCGAGGTGGTCGCGCTCCGAACCATCATCACCGGGGTCGACGGCCGGATCACCGAGCAGATCAAGTGGAAGGCGCCCTCGTTCAGCCGGGGCGACTACATCGCCACCTTCAACCTGCGGGGTCACCGCCGGGTGCACCTGGTCTTCCACAACCCGCACCTGGCCACGATCGACAGCCCGCTGCTGGAGGGCGCCTGGCCGGACCGCCGGATGGCGTACTTCGCCGACCTGGCGGACGTCGAGGCCAAGCGGGACGAGCTGGAACGGGTGGTCAAGGAGATCATCCGGCGCAACGACGCCACGTGACATCCGCAGACCGGCGGCTTGCGGCGCTCTACGACGCGGAGAACGCCTGGGGGCGCGACGACGACTTCTTCCTCGGCGTCGCCGGCGAGACCCCGGCGGCCCGCGTACTCGACCTGGGCTGCGGAACCGGACGGCTCGCCCTCGCCCTGGCCGCCGCCGGCCACATCGTCACCGGAGTCGAGCCGCAGCGGTCGTCGCTCGACGCCGCCCGCGCCAAGCCCGGCGCGAACCGGATCACCTGGATCGAGGGCACCTCCGCCGACCTGCCCGACGCGGCGTACGACGTGGCCCTGCTGACCAGCCATGTGGCGCAGGAGATCCGGGACGACGAGGAATGGGCGCGTACCCTCGCCGACCTGCGCAGGGCGCTGGTCGATGGCGGCCGGCTGGTGTTCGACTCGCGCGACCCGGCGGCCCGCCGCTGGGAGCGCTGGACCCCCGCCGCATCGCGCCGCCGGCTGACGCTGCTCGACGGCACGGTGGTGGACGCCTGGACCGAGCTGACCGAGGTACGCGACGGCCTGGTCAGCTTCCTGCACCACTACGTGTTCCCCAGCGGTGACGATTTGCGCAGCCCGGGGACGCTGCGGTTCCGGGCCGAGGCGGAGCTACGGGCATCCCTCGCGGACGCCGGCTTCGCCGTGGAGCGGGTGCACGGCGGCTGGGCCGGTGAGCCGGTGGGCGCGAGCGACGACGGCGAGCTGATCGTCGTCGCCCGGGCGACCTGACCTCACGTGCCGTCGGGACGCCAGCGCCAGATCCGCCAGGACAGGCGTAGCAGGTAGAGATGCACCGCCACCACGGGCACGACCACGAGCGCGGTCGCCGCGAGGGTGGCCGAATCGACCAGGTGGCCGTGGAGCAGGCCCACCACCGCGATGCTGACCAGGTACAGCACCGTGGCGGCCAGGAAGACGAAGCCCAGCGCGGGGACGCGACGGGCGGCCCGCTCGGATCCTCGGGAGATCTGCTGAGCCAGCTTGAGTGCGGCCACCACGGCGACGGCGGGCAGCGCCCACTCGGTCACGATCACCGCCCGCTGCCCGGCGCCGTCGCTGGCCGTCCACGCCAGGTAGTCGAACCAGCCGAAGGCCGGACCGAGGAACCCGAAGGTCAGCACCCAGGTCACCGGCCGCACCACCAGGGTCGCCACGGCGCCGATACAGAGCAGCTGGACGACGTTCATGCCCCTTACCGAAGGCTTCTCCACTCCGGGCAGTCTGCCCGCACGGACACATTCGCGCCGTCCCGGGAGCCTCGACAGCGCTGATGGCGTCAGCGGCGGTAGGTCAGCTCGAAATCGAGCGCCCACTCGACGCCGTCCGTCGACCCCTCCCAGCGCCCGTCGATGGTGTCGCCGTCGTCGCTGAGCACCCCGGTGAACCGCTGGTGGAAGCCGGGCGCGTCCCGCCACATGCGCCAGACGCCGTCGGCGAACGTCATCCGGTAGACCCGGTGCACGCCGCGCGCGTCGGCGTACAGCACGGAGAACTCCTCGCCAGCGTCGTC
Organism: Micromonospora sp. SL4-19; assembly: GCF_047921475.1. Lineage (NCBI taxonomy): Bacteria > Bacillati > Actinomycetota > Actinomycetes > Micromonosporales > Micromonosporaceae > Micromonospora > Micromonospora sp. SL4-19. The sequence continues at coordinate 123,032 of NZ_JBLROB010000004.1, read as the reverse complement.
GAGGCCGACCAGTTGCGTGGTGGGGAACGGCGCATTCTCCCGCCACGCCTGCGGTGCCGTGTCCGGCGCCGGCTCGGCGTCGGTGAACAGCCGCAGGTGCTGGCCGCCCTCCACCCAGGAGACCTCCGTCCACGCGGCACCGAGGCCCTCGACCTTCGGCCGCACGGTCCACCGCCCGACCAGCACGTCGAGCCGCGCGAGCGCGGGATGCCGCTTCCCCATCGCCGTCCTCCTTCTGCTGTTGAGGGATTTACGCTAACCGCGGCCGGTGGGCCGTGCAGGCCGGCCAGCGCGGTGACAGGTCGGCCAGAGTTGGCTACGCCTGGGATACTCATCCGCGTGCGGGGGCGATTCGAGGTCATCAAGAGCTGGTGCACCACCCGACGGATGCGGCGCGCGCTGCTCGTGGTCGCCGTCGGCGCGGTGCTGGCGATCAGCGCCAGCGTGGCCAGCGTGGCGTGGATCCGCGGTGGCGCGGACGGACACATCTTCAGCGAGGCCGACGTGCCGGAGGCGCCGGTCGCCATGGTGCTGGGCACCAAGGTGGAGGCGGACGGCACGCCCTCGCCGTTCCTCGCCGCCCGGTTGGAGGTCGCGCGGCGGCTGTTCGAGGCCGACAAGGTGCGCGCGATCCTGGTGTCCGGCGACAACATGCACGCCGACTACAACGAGCCCGAGGCGATGCGGCGCTGGCTGGTCGACCGGGGCGTGCCGACGGGCAAGGTGGTGCTGGACTACGCCGGCTTCGACACGTACGACTCGTGCGCGCGGGCCAAGCGGATCTTCGGGGTGGGCCAGATGACAATCGTGACCCAGTCGTTCCACCTGCCCCGCGCCGTGGCGCTGTGCCGGCACTTCGGCATCGAGGCCAACGGCGTGGGCGACGACACCGTCCGGCGCTACCGGAAATGGTGGATCGGTTCGACCCGCGAGTACGGCGCCTGTGTGAAGGCGTCGGTGGACGTGCTCTCCGGCCGCGACCCCGCCCACCTCGGCCGCCGCGAGACCGGCATCGACGACGCCCTCCGCACCGACTGACGCCGTTCAGCGGGTCAGCCGACGGGCGCACGGTCCGTCGTGGCCGGCCCGCAGGAGGCATCGCCGACCGCCAGGCAGCCGCAGGTCGCAGAAGACCCGATGGCGTACGCCCTGGTCGTCCTCGGCCGAGACGGTGGTCTCCCCCGGGTCGGCTGCGGAGAGCAGGCCCGCCCAACGGGCGACCACCCGGGCCAAGCGGACCGCGCCGGGCAGGTCCCGAGCTTCCACCGGCAGGTGGACGACGAAGCGTTCCGGCTCGGCCATCAGCGATTCTGCCCCGCGTTGGCCCGCTGCGCCTGCTCGGACTGCCAGCGCCGCAACGCATCCTTGATCCGGGCCGTCTCCTGCCGGCTGTCGCCCAGCGCCCGGTAAGCGGCGGCGAGGTCGTCGGCCACCTGGTCTAGGAACTCCCGCACCTCGCCCGGGTCGAGCCCGCGCCGGCCGAGCCGAGTCGGCCGGAACCGTCGCTGCCGCACCTGCCAGGGCGCCAGCGGGACGTATGCCGAGGATCGGTAACTGGTCGACGCCGGTCTTGGCCGCTCGTTTCGGCGCAGTCCACGGAAGAAGGCACGCATGGTCGCCCCATCTCTCTGTGGTCAGGGATGGAAGGGTGGGCGGCCCGCCCGCCGCGCGCGGGCCGACCACCCCGCCCCACCACCGCAGCTCCAATCAGCAGTACGTCAGCAGGGCTGGTCCACTACAGCCGCACCTTCGAGGGTTTCCATTCGAGTACGGGCTGTGACTGCGACTATACGGGCAGGGGCACAGGGGCACAACCAGATCTGCCCCCGGGGGAATAAGGCTCTCTGCCATGACCATCGATCCGCGCTCGCACACTCCCGTCTATGTGCAGCTTGCCGACCTGCTGCGCGAGCAGATCGGGTCGGGAGAGCTGGCGCCTGGCTCCGCCCTGCCCAGTGAAGCCCGACTGACTCAAGAGCACGGGATCGGCCGGGAGGCGGTACGAGGCGCTATCTCCCTGCTGCGCTCAGAGGGTCTGGTCAACACCGTGCGCGGGCACGGCAGCTACGTCCGCGAGGTGACTGAGCGCCGACAGGTCGAGTTGATGCCCGGCGGTTCGGTGGTGGCGCGAATGCCCAGCGGGAAAGAGCGCCAGTCGATGCAGCTCGACGAGGGCGTACCGGTGCTGGAGGTCCGCGACCCGGCGGGCGGCGTCAAGGTGCTGCCGGCCGACGAGGTCGAGCTGACCCGTCCGGCGTGACCCCGTACGAGGCCAGCCGGTCTTCTCAGAGCCGCCGAGCTGGAGGCTGGATCGACCGCCAGCGCGAGGCTGCCGGGACGCCCTGCACGAGCTGCTCCGGACTCAGCCCGAGCGGCAGCGACATCTGAGTACGCCGGCTCATGTGTGGGCCAGCCGCTCCAGGGCAGCGTGGGCGCATGACATCTCCGACCACGACGGCCCGGCAGGGCGGACCCGTCGTCGCGTTCCTCGTCCTGCTCTGGGTGCTGGGCCTGCTGGCGCTGGCCTGGTGGGGGTTCGTCATCGGCATGGAGGGGTGGGCCGACCAGTACTCGAACGGCGGTGCCCGGACGACGGAAACCGGCCAGCGGATGGATCGCTGGCTGCTGGTGTCGATCGCGGTGGCGGCGGGCGGGCCGGCCGTGATCGCGCTGACGGCGTACGGGCTTCGGCTGGTCCGCACGGCTGTCGTCTTCCTGGTCCTGGCCGTCGCGATCGGGATCCCCGGTCTGGCGGTCGCCGCGGCCGCCTACCGCGACCTCAACCCGTCGCCGCCATCGCCGCCGGCCCCAGGTCACTGCCAGGAACTCAGTGGGGGCGACAACCGGTGCCCGGGCGGCTGAGGCCCACCCGGCCGCGAGCAGTGCGCCGCCCCGAGTTGGATCGTTCGCCTTGCGACTCGTGAGTTGCGTCGAGTAGGTTCCGGGTACGCCGTCGAGCTGGAAGGAGGTCAGAACAATGTCCGATGTTCTGCGCCCCGTCCGCGTTCCGGCGTCCACGCGGATCTGATCCGGGGCGTTCCAGTCCCGGAGGATCAACCTATGACCACACTGGTCATCCGTCCGCTCGTCGCGGGCGAGGAAAATCTGTTCGAGTCGATGCCCGACCCGTTGCCCCAGCTGCGCAAGATCGGTTACGCCGATGGGCTGGCCAGCGGTGGATACCGGCCCGAGAACACCTGGGTCGCCCTGCGAGCCGGCCGCGTAGTCGGCCGGGCGGCCTGGGTACTCCCGCCGGGCGCCGTCGGCGCCCCCTGGCTGGAACTGTTCGACCTGGACGCCGAGCCGGAGGTGGGTGCCGCGCTGCTGCGCGCCGCCCACGAGGCACTCGGCGGTCCCAAGGTCTACTACGCCGCCATGCCGGCGCACTGGCGGCGCCGCCCGGAGGTGCTGGCCGTCATGGAGGCGCCGATGGCGGCGGCCCGGCTCGCCGGCCTGGTCGAGCGCGGTGAGCGGGTGAGATGTTCGTGGACGGGCACGCCGCTACCGACGGCCTCCGGTCGGTACACCTTCCGCCCGGCCACCGACGCGGCGGAGATCAACGCCTTCGTTGCCCGGGTCGCCGAGCCGGAGGTGCTGACCGGCATGGAGGTGGCGCGGGCGGTTGGCGGAGTGGACCTGGCCACCGACCCCCTGGCCTGGCTGACCGGCCCGGCCGGTGACTGGCGCATTGCGCTGCACGATGGCGAGCCGATCGGCCTGGCGGGAACGGCAGGCGAAGCCTGCTATCCGCTCCTCGCCTACCTCGGCCTGCTGGACGAGGCCGTCCGGGGCGAGTTGCTGGCCGATGCGGTCGGGGTGCTCGCCGACGGCGGCGCTCGGGAGGTGGTCGCCGATGTGGACGCCCGCCGGGTGGCAGTCGTGGCGGAACTGGAACGAACCGGCTTCCGGCAGCTGCGGTCCCGAGTCGTCTTCGAACCCGCCGCCAGCCCGCCGTCCGATCCGGCTCTGCCGCCCAGCTCGGCGTTCGCTGCCGGTTTCGTGGCCGGTCGAGCCGGTTAGCGCCGGACAACCCCGGTCAGGTGCGCCCTGGTCCTGCCAGGGCGCACCTGCTGCCGCCTCAGTGGTGGCCCCGGTGCGCCCCAGCGGGCTGCCGCCAATTCACCCGGTCAGCAGCATTTCGAGGCGACTCCGCCGGTGGCGGACTCCTTCTCGGCGTCGCCTGGTTCGCCGCAGCGGCACTCGCCGTCGCTCCCCTTGATGAGGGTGTCGGCGTCGCCCTTGACGGTGTAGACCTCCCAGGGCTCGTTGCCGGGACCGCGCACCCAGACCTTGTCCTGGAGGGCGTAGCAGCACTCGGTGTCGTTCTCCTCGAGGGTGATCAGGCCGGCATCGGTGAGGCGCTTGGTGGCGGCGTTGACGTCGTCGGTGCTGAGCACCTCGACGCCCAGGTGGTCCATGACGGTCGGCTGGTCCGGCTCGCCTTCGAGCAGGACCAGCTTCAGGGGCGGGTTCTCGATGGCGAAGTTGGCGTAGCCGGAGCGGCGCTTGGCCGGCTCGGTGCCGAACAGCTTGGCGTAGAAGGCGACGGAGCCTTCGAGGTCGGAGACGCGCAGGGCGAGCTGGACGCGGGACATGATCCCTCCTTGTCTAGACGCTTATCTAAGCAGCAACCTCACTGTTGCAGCCTGTTTTGAAATCTGTCAAGGTAGAGCGATGCCGAAACAAGCCCTGCCGGTGGTGGACCTGGGAGCGGTCGCGTGCTGCCCCCCGATCGCCGCGCGCGCCATGGACGCCGACCAGGCGACCCTGGTCGCGCCGATGTTCAAGGCCCTCGGCGACCCGGTCCGGCTGCGGCTGATGTCGATGATCGCGTCGGTGCCCGAGATCTGCGTCTGCGACCTGACCTCGGCGTTCGAGCTGTCCGGGCCGACCATCTCGCACCATCTCAAGGTGCTGCGCGAGGCCGGGCTGGTCGACTCGGAACGGCGCGGCACCTGGGTCTGGTACCGGGTCCGGCCGGAGGCGTTCCGCCAGCTCGGCGCGCTGCTGGACGTGTCAACCGTCCCCGCCGCCGGAGCCGGCGCGTGAGCCTCGCCCGTCGCGCGTCCGCCGAGTTCGCCGGGACCGCGCTGCTGGTCGCCGCCGTGGTCGGCTCCGGAATCGCCGCCACCCGCCTCTCCCCCACCGACGTCGGGCTGCAACTGCTGGAGAACGCGATCGCCACCGCCCTCGCGCTGGGCGCGCTGATCCTCGCGTTCGGGCCGGTGTCCGGCGCCCACTTCAACCCGGTCGTCTCGGCCGTCGACTGGTGGCTGGGCCGCCGCGCCGGGACCGGCCTGACCGTGCGGGACCTCGCCGGCTACGCGGCAGCCCAGGTGACCGGCGCGATCGCCGGGGCGGCCCTGGCCGACCTCATGTTCGGGCTGCCGGCCGTGGCGTGGTCCGGCACGGACCGTACCGGAGGCAACCTCTGGCTGGCCGAGGTCGTCGCCACCGCCGGCCTGGTCGTCCTGATCTTCGCTCTCGCCCGCAGCGGCCGGGCCACCGCGGCCCCCGCGGCCGTCGGGGCCTACATCGGGGCCGCCTACTGGTTCACGTCGTCGACATCGTTCGCCAATCCGGCGGTCACCGTCGGGCGGGCCTTCACCGACACCTTCGCCGGGATCGCCCCGGCGTCCGTGCCCGGCTTCGTCGCCGCCCAGGTCGTCGGTGGCCTGGTCGCCGTCGCCGCGCTCGCCGTCTGGTATCCGCAGGTCGGACGATCCGCCGACGCCGTCGTGGTACCCCACCCCACCGAGGAGACCGCGCTCCGATGAGCGACAAGCCGAGCGTCCTGTTCGTCTGCGTACACAACGCCGGCCGGTCCCAGATGGCCGCCGGCTGGCTCCGCCACCTCGCCGGCGACACCGTCGCGGTCCGCTCCGCCGGCAGCGAACCCGCCGACCGGATCAACCCGGTCGCCGTCGAGGCCATGCGCGAGGTCAGCATCGACATCACCGACCAGACCCCGAACCGCCTGAGCTGGGACGCCGCCGAGGCCAGCGACGTGATCGTCACCATGGGCTGCGGCGACGCCTGCCCGGTCTTCCCCGGCAAGCGCTACGAGGACTGGCAGCTCACCGACCCCGCCGGGCAGCCCCTCGACGTCGTACGCCAGGTCCGCGACGACATCCGGCTCAGGGTCACAGCGCTGCTCGCCGACCTCGGGGCCAAGGGCGAAGCAGCGTAGCCCTGCTGGGATGCGGCCGTTCAGCCGAACATGTCAGCGGTCGCCCGCCGCTACGGCCACGCCCGGGGTCCCTCGAAAGACACGTGTACCGCGCTGTCGCGGGCGAAGACGCTGACGCACATCGAACGCCGATCAAGTAGCCAGCCAGTTGGTCGGCAGGACTGTCCACCGTTCCCGAGGTCCCACCCACGACCGATCAGATGTTGTCGGACCTGGTCATAGACGTCGCTCGTCGGCTGGCCTGATCGGCCGGTCACGGTGATGAAGCGACCGCACACACCCGACCCGCATGGGTGACCAGCTGGCTCCTCGACCGTGGTGCTGAGGCCCGCTGGCACCGGCAACAGCTCGTCGGCTGAAGGAATGAACGGCTCGCTGTTGAACACGTAAAAGGAGAAAGGCGCACATATGCCGGCGACAAGCGCTGCCAGCACAACCGCGATCCGGTAGAGCCACGAGCCTCGCGGCCGTTCGGCTCGGCCAAGCCGTCGGTTTTCGACCGCCCGACCTACACCGACGATCGTCACGGCCACGGGGAGGTACCCCACACTCACCTCCGCCTGCGCGCGTGGAAACGCGGTAACGGCCACGGTCGCGACGGCAGCCCAGCCAAGCAGCGCCAGGCCGACGATCCAGCCAATCCGCCGGGTCCGAGCAACAAGCCACCACGCCACGGCAGGCAGCCAACCAAGGACGACGATGGCGATCACCTGTGAAGCGTGGCCGGTTCGCCGCCTGAGCGAAAGCAGGCACCCCTCACCTGCGCGAAATCTTCACATGCTGCCGGACTCAGACGTTGAAGCGGAACTGCGAGCCGTGATTGGCTCACCAGCGGGAACAGTGCTCGACACCTGCTCATACAGCGTCGCAGGTTGTCAGGGCTGCTCACTGGTCGACAACGTTTGACAGTGTCTCGTGCCCCCTGTGTGCCCCCAGACAGCCGCGCGCCGACCAACGGTAATCGACCTGGCAGGATCAGCCCGGTGATGAGTTCCGCCAGGCTGCTGCGCTGCGAGGCGATCGCATGGGTCGACGAAGACTGGCCGGGGTGGGTCCGTGTGCGCCTGGTCGACGCCGACGGACGAACGTGGTTCTTTGTCGACAAGGTCCCGATCTTCTTCGATGACGACGTCCCTCCTGGCGCTTCTCTCCCCCAGCCAGCGTTCGTGAGGTGCTGTGTCGTCGGTCAGCAGGACGATCAGGTCCTAGTCGTTAGCACTGCGCCGGATCACGTAGAAGCTGAGGACGGAACCACTCAATTCCGGGTCCGGCCCAACCAACTAGAGCTGCCAGAGCTGCCGACTCCTTGACCCCCAGGCAACCAACACGGCTCTCTGACCTGCTGCCGTTCCCGGGCTAAGCTGCTGCGACGATCCTCAGCCGTGCATGCTTGTCCACCGGCGTCCGTCGTGGTCGTCACTCAGTTAGTCACCCGCTCGGGACGGGCATCCTTCCTGCTGCTAGTGCTAGGGCGTTCGAGCGTGCTGTTTGAGGAACTCCCGGAAGAGTTGGCAGAGCTTCGAGACGGCCAGCACCTGGTCGGCATCGCTTGCTAGGCGGTCCTCGGTAGCACCATCACCGAAGGTCTCCGCTAGCACTAGGGATGAGAAGGCAAGGCTGCTGCCGCGATGGCGGGCGGACATCCACTCTTGGAACGCCGTCAGCTCGCCCTGACCGCGCGCCAGGGCGAATCCCGTCAGCGCGGACCACGCACGGTCGTACCTTGGCCTCCCGACGTACATGCCCAGTCGGTGATCCATGTGCCACAAGAACTCTTCCCAGCTCACTCCGGGATTCTCCCTGACGACCGCTTCGGTGTGAACGAACGATCAGCCGTCGATGGGCTGGGCGAGCAGCTGGGCTTACGTGCGCGAACGGTCCACCATCGTCCGTGGGCGTCCGGCGGCGGTCGCCTCGGTCGTCACCCAGTTGGTCACCTAGCTCGGGTGTCGGACATTGAAGCGCGACCAAGAGACGCCACCCCCACCACCAGCGAGGTTGTTCGCTGGTTGCGACGTTTCACGGCATGATCAGAGAGGAAATAGACGGCACCCGGAGCCGAGGAGAGACCGTGGAACGTGTGACGGGCATCGGCGGGGTCTTCTTCCGCGCCCACGACCCTGACCGAGTTAACGACTGGTACGCCACCCACCTTGGGGTTGATCTCGCACCACAGTCCTACGACGTGTCCTCCTGGTGGCAGAAGCCTGGACCAACCGTCCTGGCGGCCATGCCGACGGACTCTGAGCACTTTGGCGATCCGGAGCACTCCTGGTCGCTCAACTTCCGCGTCGTCGACCTGGACGCGATGGTCACCCAGCTGCGGGATGCGGGTATCGACGTCGAGGTGGACCCCGAGGAATACCCGAACGGCAGGTTCGCCAGCCTACGAGATCCAGAGGGCAACGTCGTCCAGCTCTGGGAGCCCGCAGGGGCCGACAGCCGCGGACCCGCCTGAGCGCACTGTCAGCTTGGGAATCGGGTTGAATCGCGGCCCCCGGGCCTGATGCCCGCTGGTCGGTGAAGCATGAGCGACTCGGCCAAGCTCTGCGACGGACCTCCGCTGGCCGATGTTGACCGTTGTGTCGGGCACGGATCGGGCACGGACTCAAATGAGGCTGAGGCTTGAACCCCTAAGCCGCGAGGCGGGGTTGCGCTAATCGCAGCACAAGCGCCGTACTGATCGAGCGGTGCTGGCGACACTGCGCGGGGCTCAGAGCCGAACCCAGTCTCCGAGTCGTTCGGCTGGAGCGCCGTCAATGAAGGCTGCGATCGCCGCCGTTGCCCTGGTCACGCTTGAAACGAAGTCACCCGAGAATGTGCAGTCGTCGCTGAGCACCGGGACTTCGATCGTTCTCGTCGCGGGCAGCCCTGCATCCCCACGAAGAAGGCGGCAGTCGTCTGCCGACTCAAACAGGTGCATGACCGCGTAGTGCCCCCTGAACGACAACGTCAAGAGGGGGAAGTCCGCCTTGACGCGGCGTACCTCCGTGTATCCCTCTCCGGCGCGCAAAAGGTGATGGAGCCGGGACATGAACCCTTCGGCGTCAGACCGGCTCTCCGTGGAGGCCCGGTCGCCACTCTCAGGATCGGTCGCGGTCCAGGCCACGTCCATATGGGCCTCCATCAGGCGAGACAAGGGGCGCACGCAGCATCGCATCCGAGCGAATGGTTGCGCAGGTGAGGCCACCGTCACCGCCGCTCGGCGGGTCACGCCGGAGCAACCCTTACCGTCGAAGCCGCCGACACCACCGTCTGCGTCCACGACAGCGACCAGCTCCTCACCGAAGTGCCCCGCACCACCACCACCAAGCCCATCGCCCGGTTCAAGGTCCGCAAACCCGAACCCCCCAGGCAGACGCGCCCACCCGGGAAGGGATGGCATGATCACCGGCGTGGCCGAACCCCACGAATTGGTCATCGGACGCCCCAGCGACGACCATCTGACGGTCCGCGTAATGGGAAGAATGCACCCCGGCAGCAGCGACTACTGGGACGGCAACTGGCTGATCAGCCCGATCTCGGCCCACGTGGGCGGCTTCTCAGCACAGCTCGCCGCCGGGCTACGTGTCGATGAGCTACAGACCTTCCGACACGGGCTAGAGCTGATCAACCAGCAACTGCGCGGCGAAGCAGTGCTCACCTCAATTGAACAATGGATCTCACTGACCGTGGCCTGCCGGCCGAACGGCTCGCTGTCCGTCACCGGAGAGCTTGACGACAATCCCGGCATCGGGAACCGCCTGACGTTCGCCGTCACCGGCCTCGACCAGTCCGACATCCCAGCGATGCTCACAGCCCGGTCGGCAATCGAGAACGCCTACCCGCTCCTCGGGCAGCCCTGACCCCTCCGTCTGAAGAACCCGTCACGCGGCCAGTCGCAGGAAACTCAACTGCCTGCCAGCTACCCTCACCAGAGTGGGGGTTGTGCCCCTGGTGGGCCCCAGAGCAAGGGAACAGTCTCCTGACCTGCAGGAACAGGCCGGATTCAGACGTTGAAGCGGAACTCCACGACGTCGCCGTCCTGCATGACGTACTCCTTGCCCTCGATCCGGACCTTGCCGGCGGCCTTGGCCGCCGCCATCGATCCGGCCCCGACCAGGTCGGCGTAGGAGACCACCTCGGCCTTGATGAAGCCGCGCTGGAAGTCGCTGTGGATGACTCCCGCGGCCTCCGGCGCGGTCGCGCCGACCGGGACAGTCCAGGCCCGCGCCTCCTTGGGGCCGGCCGTCAGGTACGTCTGGAGCCCGAGCGTACGGAAGCCGACCCGGACGAGCTGGTCCAGGCCGGGCTCGGACTGCCCGATCGACTCCAGCAGCTCGCGGGCCTCCTCCTCGGGCAGGTCCACCAGCTCGGACTCGATCTTGGCGTCCATGAACACCGCCTCGGCCGGGGCGACCAGGGCGCGCAGCTCATCGAGGAACTCGGCGTTGCCCAGCTCGGCCTCGTCGACGTTGAAGACGTAGAGGAACGGCTTGGTGGTGAGCAGGTGCAGCTCGCGCAGGTGCTCCAGCTCGATCTTGGCGGCGGCGGCGCCCGCGTACAGGGTGGTGCCGCTGTCCAGGACGTCGACGGCCTTCTTGGCGGCCTCGACCGCGGCGGCCCGGTCCTTGCGGAGCTTGGCCTCCTTCTCCAGCCGGGGCAGCGCCTTCTCGAGGGTCTGGAGGTCGGCCAGGATCAGCTCGGTGTTGATCGTCTCGATGTCGTCGGCCGGGGAGACCTTGCCGTCGACGTGCACCACGTTCGGGTCGGAGAAGGCGCGCACCACCTGGCAGATCGCCGAGGCGTCGCGGATGTTCGCCAGGAACGCGTTGCCCCGGCCCTGCCCCTTGGAGGCGCCCCGGACCAGGCCGGCGATGTCGACGAACGAGACCGGCGCCGGCAGCACCTTCTGCGAGGCGAAGATCTCGGCGAGCTTGGTCAGCCGCTCGTCGGGGAGCCCGACCACGCCGACGTTCGGCTCGATGGTGGCGAACGGGTAGTTCGCGGCGAGCACGTCGTTCTTGGTCAGCGCGTTGAACAGGGTGCTCTTGCCGACGTTGGGCAGGCCGACGATGCCGATGGTGAGACTCACGACGAGCCAGCTTACGCGGTTCGCCGCGCGCCCCGGACAGGCAGGCCCGCCGCCGGCGCGAAAAGGGACCACGGCCATGGCGGGCGCGCTGTTAGCCTCCGCTGGTGAGCGAGCGGCTGCCCGAGCTGTACGTCGCCGTGGACGTGGAGGCGGACGGGCCGATCCCCGGGCCGTACAGCATGATCTCGCTGGGCATGGCCGTGGCGGGCCGCCCCGAGCTGTCCTTCTACACGGAGCTGCGTCCGATCTCGGACGACTTCGTCCCGGCCGCGCTGGCCGTCTCCGGGCTGGACCGGGACCGGCTGCTCCGCGAGGCCCCCACCGCCGTGGAGGCGATGCGGGCCGCCGCGACGTGGGTGAACGGGCTGCGCCGGATCGGCCGGCCGGTGTTCCTGGCCGCCCCGGCCGTCTGGGACGGCATGTTCGTGCACTGGTACTTCGTCCGGTTCGTCGGGCACAGCCCGTTCGGCGCCACCGGCTCCGGCGTCGACCTGCGCAGCTACTGGATGGGGCTGACCGGGGTGGAGTGGCGGGACACCCGCAAGGACACCATCAAGGACCATCTCGGCCTGACGGACGTGCCGCACACCCACCACGCCGGGGAGGACGCGGCCGAGCTGGCCCAGGTGTTCGACGCCGTGCGCCGGCGCCGGGCTCAGGAGGACTGAGCGGTCAGCAGCCGGGGTTCGATCCGGGTCTCCTGGACACTGCCGTCCGCGGCGCGGGTCACCTCGTAGGCGGCGACGCCCTCCCGGTCCGCCACCGCCTCGACCAGCCGAGTGCCCCGGTAGACCAGCCCGACCCCGTCGTCGGTGCAGTAGCTGGTCGGCAGCGTGCCGTCGCCGACCAGCTTGTGCATCAGCGGCCGGCGCTGCTCCTCACCGTCGTAGTGCACCCCGTTGCCGTACGGGAGCCAGCCCAGGCCTTGGGTGAAGGGCCGCAGGGTCGGGCCGAAGCTGTCGGTGGCACCCCCGAGGTGCCAGCAGATCGACCCGGCGGAGACGCCGCCCAGCACCACGCCGGCCTGCCAGCACTCGTGCAGGATGTCCTGCAGGCCGTGCGCCCGCCACACCGCGCAGAGGTTGGCGACGCTGCCGCCGCCGACCCAGATCAGGTCCTGGGAGAGCAGGTGGGCCCGGATGTCCTCGACGTTGGGCATCGGGAACAGCGCCAGGTGGGACGGGCGGAACCGGGTGCCGGCGAACGCGCCGTAGAACACGGTGAATGAGGTGGGTTGGTCACCGACGGCCTGGTTCAGGTAGCAGACCTTCGGCGCGTCGCCGGCCTGCGCCATTTCGGCCATCAGCTCGAAGACCGGTCCGGGCTGCGCGTCGTACGGGCCGCAGCGCCGGCTGGCGAAGCCGGTGCTGGTGGCGACGATGGTCGGTTCGGCAGCGGGCATGTGGTCCTCCCCCTCGGTGGCCTGCGATCAGTGATCATCCTGCGCCACCGGCCGCCGGGCCCGCGGCCCGGCCCGGTCAGCGATCCGTCTCGGCGGCGGCCAGCAGCGCGCGGAGCAGGTCGCCGAGGCGTTGCTGGTCGGCGGGCGGCAGCGCGTCGAGGAGGCGCCGCTGCACCGCGAGGCCGGCGTCGGCGGCCTCCTCGACGACGCGACGGCCGACGTCGGTCAGGGTGACCCGCAGGCCCCGCCGGTCGTCCGGGTCCGGCGATCGGCGGACCAACCCGGCCCGCTCCAGCCGGTCCAGCCGCCCGGTCATCCCGCCCGAGGTCAGCATCAGCGACGAGCTCAGTGCCTTCGGCGCCAGCGTGTACGGCTCGCCGGAGCGGCGCAGCGCGGCGAGCACGTCGAACTCGCCCCGCCCGAGCCCCCAGCCGGCGTAGACCTTCTCCTGGGCGTCCCCCACGATCCGGGCCAGGCGGTAGATCCGCCCGAAGACCGCCATCGGCTCGGGCCGCATGCCGGCCCGCTCCCGGCGCCACTGCTCGACGATCACGTCCACGTCGTCCGCTGTCACGTGGGGATTGTGTCGCACCTCGCGCTTCCCCTTTCACTCGACACTGATTAGCTTAGCACTAAGCTACTTAGCAGCGAGAAAAGAGGGCCGCCATGCACCGCCGCTGGACCGATGTCGCGCTCACCGCCGCCGCCCCGGCCGTCTGGGGCACCACCTACCTGGTCACCGCCGAGCTGCTGCCGGCCGACCGGCCGCTCTGGTCCGGCGCGTACCGGGCCCTGCCGGCCGGGCTGTTGCTGCTCGCCCTGACCCGTCGGCGCCCGTCCGGCGGGTGGTGGTGGCGGGCCGCCGCGCTCGGCGCGCTCAACATCGGCGCGTTCTTCCCACTGCTCTTCGTCGCCGCCTACCGGCTGCCCGGGGGCACCGCGGCCGTGCTGGGCGCCGCCCAGCCTCTGCTGGTCGCCGCGCTCACCGTGGCCGTCCTCGGCGAACGGCCCGGCCGGCCGGCGCTGCTCGCCGCGCTCACCGCACCGCTGGGCGTCGCCCTGGTGGTGCTGCGGCCCGGCGCCGGCCTCGACCCGCTGGGCGTCGCCGCCGGGCTCGCCGGCACCGCCGCGATGGCCGCCGGGCTGGTGCTCACCCGCCGCTGGGGGCGGCCGGCCGGGGTGGGCACGCTCGCCGCGACGAGCTGGCAGCTCGTCGCGGGCGGCCTGATGATCGTGCCGGTCGCCGCCGCCGTCGAGGGTGCGCCGCCCGCACCGGACGGGCCCGCCCTGCTCGGGTACGCCTGGCTCAGCCTGATCGGCACCGCGCTCGCGTACGCCCTGTGGTTCCGCGGCGCGGCGCGGCTGCCGGTCACCCGGGTGTCGGTGCTGGGCGCGCTCAGCCCGTTGACCGCCGCCTCGCTCGGCTGGCTGGGGCTGGGGCAGGCGCTCAGCCCGACCCAGCTCGTCGGCTTCGGCGTGGCGGTGGCCGCGATGGTGCTCGGCCAGCTCGCCGGTCAGCCGGCCAGCAGCCGCGGCCACTCCGGCACCCCGTCGCCCCATTCGGGCAGCACGCCGGGCGGCAGCCCGGCCGCCGCGGCGAGCGGCAGGGTGAACCGGTGGGCGGCGGCCGGGTCGGCCGCGTACGACTGGTCGAGCAGCCAGCGCACCTCGTCGACGGTCCAGCCCAGCCCGGCCCGGCCGGCGATCTCCCGGACCAGCCGCAGGCCGACCCGGGTGTCGTCGTCGTAGAAGCGCATGCACCAGTGGTGCGCCCACATGCCGAGCGCGCGCAGCCCCGCCGCGTCGAGCGAGCCGGCGAGCCGGCCACAGGCGGTCTCGGCGAAGACCTGCCCCGGATCGCCGACCCGGTCCCGTTCGATCGCGCCGTACGCGGCTGGCGCCACCACCCGCATCCGGTCGTAGAAGCCCTGCACCACCGCGCGGTCCAGTCGTATCCGCCCCGACCGCATCAGCGGGCACCTCGCCCGGCCACGCTCGCCATACCCCCGCACCTCTTCTTGAGTTGGTGCCGGGACCGTACCGGCCGCGACCGACACTTTCCGCCCCGGAATCCGTTGCCGCATCAGGGATAGCGGGCCTGAGCTGGAGCGTCTGTATCGGTGACCGAGAAAGAGCGGAGGGCGCGTGGACGAGGACGACCGGGCCCGGCTGGCCGAGTTCGTGGCCAGCCGTACGGCCACGTCCGATTCCCGCCAGCCGAAGGCTGGACCTGCGAGGCAGGATCGGTATGTGGAGTTGGACTTCGAGCGGTGCTACCGCGCTGTCGACAGCCGTGACCAGCGCTTCGACGGCTGGTTCTACACCGGCGTGACGTCGACGGGGATCTACTGCCGGCCGTCCTGTCCGGCGACGACGCCAAAGCGGCAGAACGTCCGGTTCTTCCCGTCCGCCGCCGCCGCGCAGGGCGCCGGCCTGCGGGCCTGTCGCCGCTGCCGCCCCGACGCCGCCCCCGGCTCACCCGAGTGGGACGCCCGGGCGGACGTGGTCGGGCGGGCGATGCGCCTGATCGCGGACGGGGTCGTCGACCGGGCCGGCGTACCGGGGCTGGCGGCCCGGCTCGGCTACACCGAGCGGCACCTGCACCGGATGCTCCGCGCCGAGCTGGGCGCCGGGCCGCTCGCCCTGGCCCGGGCCCAGCGCGCCCAGACCGCGCGGATTCTCGTCGAGACCACCGGGCTCGGCATGGCCGAGATCGCGTTCGCCGCCGGCTTCGGCAGCGTCCGGCAGTTCAACGACACCGTCCGCGAGGTGTACGGGACGACGCCGTCCGAGCTGCGCATCACCCGGGGCCGGCGCCCGGCGGCCGGCGGGGCGGGCACGATCACGCTGCGGCTGGCGTACCGGCCGCCGTTGCACGCGGCGGCGTTGCTGGACTTCCTCGCCCTGCGGGCCCTGCCGGGCGTCGAGGAGGTGCGCGACGGGACGTACCACCGCGGGCTGCGCCTGCCGCACGGTGCCGGCACGGTCGCGCTGACCCCGGCCGACGGGCACGTGGCCACCACGCTGCGCCTGGCCGACATGCGCGACCTGGCACCCGCGGTGGCCCGCTGTCGGCGCCTGCTCGACCTCGACGCCGACCCGGTCGCGGTCGACGCCGACCTGGCCCGGGACCCCACGCTCGCCCCGGCGGTCCGCGCGGAACCGGGCGTCCGCCTCCCCCACGCGGTGGACGGCTTCGAGATGGCCGTCCGCGCGATCACCACCCAGCAGATCTCCCTCAGGTCCGCCCGCACCACCCTCACCCACCTCCTGTCGGCCGCCACCCGCCCCGATATTGATCAAGAGGCTCCGGTCGAGGAAACGGCCGGCGAACCCTTTGATCAGCACGAGCCGGGGGCGGGGTTGCGGGCATTCGCCAGTGCCGAGGAGGTGCTCGCGGTGGATGACTCGGCGTTTCGGATGCCGGGGGCGCGGCGGGAGACGATTCGGGCGGTGGCAAGGGCCGTCGCGGACGGCTCGCTCGACCTTGATCCTGGCGGGGACCGGGAGGAGGCGGTCCGGCGACTCACCGCGCTGCCCGGGATCGGGCCGTGGACCGCCGGCTACGTGGCCATGCGGGCGCTCGGCGACCCCGACGTCTTCCTCCCCACCGACCTGGGCGTACGCCGGGGCGCCGCGGCGCTCGGCCAGCCCGACGACCCGAAGACCCTCGACGCGTACGCGGACCGCTGGCGCCCCTGGCGGTCGTACGCGGTGATCCGACTCTGGAGAGCGGCATGACGACACTGGACAGCACCCTCATCGACACCCCCGCCGGCCCGCTGAGCGTCCTCACCGGACCCGACGGGGCGGTACGCGCGGCCGGCTTCACCGCCGAACCGGCGCGCCTGGTCCCGCTGATCCACCCGGGCCTGCGCGGCGATCTGCGGGACCGGGCCGACCTGGGCCCGGTCACCGTCGCGGTACGCGCCTACCTGGACGGTGACCTGACCGCGATCGACGCGATCCCGGTGGAGCAGCACACCGGCGGCGACTTCCTCGCGCACGCGTGGCAGGTGCTGCGGGACGTGAAGCCGGGCGAGCCGGTGACGTACACCGGTTTCGCCGGGTTGGCCGGGCGGCCGGCCGCGGTACGCGCCGCCGCGGCGGCCTGCGCCCGCAACGCCGCGGCCCTCTTCGTCCCGTGTCACCGGGTGCTGCGCACCGACGGCACACTCGGCGGCTACCGCTGGGGCCTGGACGTGAAGAAGTGGCTTCTCGGTCATGAGGGACGGTTGCCCGCAAGCTGACACCGGCACCGCTCCCAGTTGCCGCTACCGTCAGGTAGTGCCTGCGCAGAGCGACGGCAATCCTGCGGGGCGTCACGCCCCGCGTCCGCATCCGCTGCGCAACCTCTGGCGGCTGCGACCCTACCTGCGGCCGTACGCGGCCGAGTTCGCCTGGCTGCTGCTCGCCGCCCTAGCCGCCACGGCGGCGAGCCTGTCCGTGCCCCTGTTGGTGCAGCGGGTGGTGGACGGGCCGGTGGCCCGGCACGAGGTGGGCGGGCTGGTCCGGCTCGGCACCCTCGCCCTCCTGCTCGGCGTGGCCGAGGCGGTGCTGATCTTCGTCCGGCGGTGGACCCAGTCCTCCTCCTCCGTCGGCATGGAGGCGGCGATCCGCGCCGACGTCTACGCCCACCTGCAACGCCTCCCGGCCGGCTGCCACGACCGCTGGCAGTCCGGCCAGCTTCTCTCCCGGATCACCAGCGACCTGTCGATGATCCGCCGGTTCCTCTCCTTCGGCCTGCTCTTCCTGGTGCTCAACCTGGTCACCTACGCCGCCGTGGTGGTGCTGCTGATCCGGCTGCACCCGTGGCTCGGGCTGCTGGTGGCGGCCAGCGCGGTGCCGTTGTTCCTGATCAGCCGCCGGTTCGCCCGCCACTACCACGCGGCGTCACGACGGATGCAGGACCAGCAGGGCGACGTGGCCACGCTGGTCGAGGAGACCGCACAGGGGCTGCGCACCCTGCGGGCGTACGGGCGGGGCCCGGAGCTTGCCGCCAAGTTCGCCGGCAACGCCCGCCGGTTGCACGACACCGGCATCGGCAAGGCGCGGCTACTGGCCCGCACCTCGGCGCTGTTCGACCTGGTCCCCAACCTGACCCTGGGGGTGGTGCTGGTGGCGGGGGCCGCGGCCGTCGCCCGCGGTGTGCTCACCATCGGCGAGCTGGTCGCCTTCGTCAGCCTCCAGCTCATGCTGATCTGGCCGGTGCAGTCGCTCGGCTGGATCATCGCGAACGGGCAGGAGGCGGCGACCGCCGCCGACCGGATCCAGGAGGTGCTGGACACTCCGCCGACCATCGTGGACGCCCCGCACGCCCGAGTGTTGGACCGCGTGGAGGTGCGCGGCCGGCTGCGCTTCGAGCGGGTGACGTTCCGCTACCCCGGTACGGCCGCACCGGTGCTGCACGAGGTCGAGCTGACCGTCGAGCCCGGCGAGACGTTGGCCCTCGTCGGGGCCACCGGCTGCGGCAAGAGCACGCTGCTCTCGCTGGTCCCCCGGCTGCACGAGGTGACCGGCGGCCGGATCACCCTGGACGGGCACGACCTGCGGGACCTGCGGCTCGGCTCGCTGCGCCGGCTGGTCGGGATGGCCTTCGAGGAGCCGACCCTGTTCTCCATGTCGGTCTGGGAGAACCTCACCCTGGGCCGACCGGACGCCGGCGAAGACGAGGTACGGGCCGCGCTCGCGCTGGCCCAGGCGGAGTTCGCGTACGACCTGCCGTGGGGGCTGGCCACCCGGGTCGGCGAACAGGGGCTGTCCCTGTCCGGCGGACAGCGGCAACGGCTGGCGCTGGCGCGCGCGGTGCTCGGCCGGCCCGCGCTGCTCGTCCTCGACGACCCGCTCTCCGCCCTCGACGTGCACACCGAGGCACTGGTCGAGGCCGCGTTGCGGCGGGTGCTCCGGGACACCACCGCCCTGCTGGTGGTGCACCGCCCGTCCACCGTAGCGCTCGCCGACCGGGTGGCCCTGCTCGACGGCGGGCGGATCGTCGCCGTCGGCACCCATCGCGAGCTGCTGGCCGGGGTGCCGGCGTACCGGGCGGTGCTCTCCGCCGAGCCGGAGCGGCGCGCTGCCGGCCTGGTGCGCTCATGAGCGAGCGTCAGCGAGCGAATCATCAGTGCAGCGCCCTGGTGCCTCATGCCGCCGCCGAGCGAAGCGAGGTGGCGGCATGAGCGGAGCCGCCGACCGACCCCGCGTGCCCCGGCCCCGCGCTGCTCCGGATCTCGACCGGTCCCGCCGGCCCGACGACGTCGACCTCGGCGGGCGCGACGAGGACGTCGACTTTTCCCGGTGGCGCGGACGGGCCACCGATCCCGACGCCGACCGCAGCCGGGCCGAGGACAACGCACCGGAGGCGGTGGCCCGGCTCCGGGCCCGCAGCCGCGCGTTGCTCGGCGAACTGCTACGCCCCCACCGCGGCCGGCTCGGGCTGGCGGTGGCGCTGCTGCTGGCCCAGAACGCCGCCGCGATGGCCGGGCCGTACCTGGTGATGATCGGCATCGACCGGTGCATCGCACCGCTGCGGGCCGGCCACCCGGGCCCGCTGGTCGCCGTCGCCGTCGCCTTCGCCGTCACCGCCGGCACCGGGTACGCGGCCCGGCGCGGCTTCCTCACCCTCGCCGCCCGGATCGGCCAGGCCGTCCTGCTCGACCTCCGCCAACGGGTGTACGGCCACTTCCTCCGTCTCGACGTCGGCTTCCACGAGCGCTACACCTCGGGCCGGATGGTGTCCCGGCTGACCAGTGACGTGGAGTCGATCGCCGAACTGGTCGACGGCGGCATCGACAAGCTGGTGATGGCCGCGCTGTCGGTGCTGTCGGTGGCCGGCATCCTGCTCTGGCTCGACCTGCCGCTGGCCGCCGTCACGCTGCTCGCCTTCCCGTTCCTGTTCTGGCTGTCCCGGTGGTTCGCCCGCGCCTCCGCCGGGGCGTACCGACGCACCCGGGAGGCGGTGGCGCTGGTCATCGTGCACTTCGTCGAGTCGCTGCGCGGCATCCGGGCCGTGCAGGCATACCGGCGGGAGCCGCGCAACCAGCGCATCTTCGCCGCGGTGAACGACGACTACCGGCAGGCCAGCCTGGACGCGTTCCGGCTGATCGCGGTCTACTCGCCGGGCATCCGGATGATCGGCAACCTGACCGTGGCAGTCGTGCTCGGCTACGGCGGCTGGCGGGTGCTGGGCGGCCGGACCGAGGTCGGGGTGCTCGCCGCGTTCCTCCTCTACCTGCGCCGGTTCTTCGAGCCGATGGAGGAGCTCAGCCAGTTCTACAACGCGTTGCAGTCGGCCACGGCCGCGCTGGAGAAGCTGGCCGGGGTGCTCGACGAGCGGCCGGCCGTGGCCGAGCCGGCCCGACCCGTGCCGCTGCCCGCCGGCCCGGGGCGGGGCGACGTGGTCTTCCGGTCGGTCTCCTTCGGCTACCGGCCGGAGGCGCCGATCCTGGTCGACCTGGGGCTGACCGTGCCGGCCGGGCAGACCGTCGCCCTGATCGGGCCGACCGGCGCGGGCAAGTCCACCATCGCCAAGCTGCTCGCCCGGTTCCACGACCCGGCCGCAGGCACGGTCCGCCTGGACGGGGTCGACCTGCGGGACCTCTCCGACGCCGAGCTGCGCCGGGCGATCGTGCTGGTGACCCAGGAGAACCACCTGTTCAGCGGCTCGGTGGCGGAGAACATCCGGTTCGGCCGCCCGGACGCCGACGACGCGGCCGTGGAGGCGGCCGCCCGGGCCATCGGCGCGCACGACTTCATCGCCGCGCTCCCCGACGGGTACGCCACCGAGGTGCGCCGCCGCGGCGGGCGGCTCTCCGCCGGGCAGCGGCAGCTCGTCGCGTTCGCCCGGGCGTTCCTGGCCGACCCGCGGGTGCTGATCCTGGACGAGGCGACCTCGTCGCTGGACGTACCGACCGAGCGACTGGTGCAGCGGGCGGTCGGCAGCATCCTGCGGGACCGCACCGCGCTGGTGATCGCGCACCGGCTCTCCACCGTGGAGATCGCCGACCGGGTGCTGGTGCTCGACGGGGGCCGGATCGTGGAGGACGGGCCCCCGGCCGAGCTGGCCGCCGCCGGTGGCCGGTACGCCGCCCTGCACCGCCAGTGGCGCGACTCGCTGATCTGACCGTCGGGTCGGCCGTCAGTCGGCGCGCGGCTCCTCGCCTGACTGCGGGTGGGCGACCAGCGCCGCCTCGGCGCGCAGGTCGCGCCGGACCCGGTGCACCGCCCGGCCGAAGCCGAAGAGCAGCAGCAGGATCAGTGCGCCCACCCCGGCGAAGACCGGGACGGTCACCGGCGGACCGCCGACCGGGCCGTAGATCTGGGCACGCACCAGGGCCGGGCCCAGCGCGACCGCGGAGAGCACCATTGCGGCCGGGCCGAGGGCCAGCACGCCGACCCGCCAGCTCGGCTCCTCCTCGGTCGCCGCCGGGGCGGAAGCCTCCCCGCCGGCCGCTCCGCTCGTAGTCGGTGCGGCCGCGGCGAGGACCAGGCCGAAGCCGAAGGCCAGACCGAGCCCCAGGGCGGCCAGCACCGGTGGGACCTGCCCGGTCGCGGGCAGCTCGGCACGGATCACGGGTGAGGCGAGCGGCAGGGCCAGCGCGGCCAGCAGCAGGCCGGCCGCGTCCCACGGCAGCAGCCGTGGCGCGAACCGGGCCAGCGCGGCCCCGGCCACGACCGCCGCCAGCCCGACCAGCACGACGAGGTAGGCCTGTGGCCGGGCCGTGACGAAGTCCAGCCGGACGCCGAAGAGCACGAGCGGGCCGGCGGCCACGCCGAGCACCACCCACCGGGCGGCCACCGCCCGGCCGATCCGGTACGCGTACCCGAGCAGGACCAGCCCGGCCGCGGTGGCGACGGCAACCGTGGAGAAGTACGCGAACGACTCCACGAACTGCTCCCGGCGCGGCCCGACCAGGCCGTCCTGGCTGACCCGGAACGCCTCGACCACCCACCAGCGGAACGCCAGCCCACCGAGCGTGACCACGGCCGCGACGGCGGCCGCGACGAGCGGGCCGATCCGTGGTCGCCGGGCGGGCGGTGCCATGCCGGTCCCCCGCCGCTGGGCCAGGACCGCGGCGACGACGGTGGCCAGCACGGTCACGCCGACCTGCGTCGGCCAGGCGTGGCCGCGGATCGCGTAGCCCTCCCCGACGGCGAGGCGGACCAGATCGGCGACCCCGGAGTGCAGCACCAGACCCACGGCGAGGCCGGCGGCGACCGGCCACCGGAGCGGCCGGGCGAGCTGACCGGTCGCCAGCAGCGCCCCGCCGAGCGCCAGACCCGCGCCGAGGGCGGTGGCGAGGACGACCAGCACCTGCCCGGCCGAGGGCGGCTGCTGGGGCACCAGGCCGACGACGCCGTCGAAGGCCAGCTCCCCGGCCAGGTACGCCACCAGCACGCCGGCCGTGGCGATCGGCCAGCCGGGCAGCCGGGTGAGCGCGGCGGCGCCGGCCACCACGACGGCGAGCAGCAGGCCGCCGGCCAGGGCGACCAGCGGGACGCTGGACCCTGGTGCCCCGAGCGGGATGCCCTGCGTCAGGTCGGTGACGGCGAACTGCCCGGCCAGCGCGAGCCCGCGTACGCCGAAGAACGCCCCGACGGTGACCGCCGCCACCGCGCCGACCACTGTGGACGCGCCCGCCGCCGGCGTCCGCGCGATCTCGCCCATGGTCTGCCTCCCCCGCGTCCGTGGACGGGCAGATGCTGCCACACGACGCACCGACCCGCTGTCCCGTGCCCGGCTTCGGTCGGTGGCCGGCACGGCACCGAAAGTCGTGGAGTCACCCGGGTCGGCTACCTACCATCAGCTGATGACCGATACGGCGAGGACGGCCCGCGCCGGCGTTCCCGAGCGTCCGACCCTGGACGGCATCGAGGAGACCTGGGCGCGCCGCTGGCAGCAGGACGGCACGTACGCGTTCGACCGCAGCAAGCAGCGCTCGGACGTGTACGCGATCGACACGCCGCCGCCGACCGTATCCGGCGAGCTGCACATGGGGCACGTCTTCTCCTACACGCACACCGACACCGTGGCCCGGTTCCAGCGGATGCGCGGCCGGACGGTCTTCTACCCGATGGGCTGGGACGACAACGGCCTGCCCACCGAGCGGCGGGTGCAGAACGTGTACGGGGTGCGCCCCGACCCGGCCCTGCCGTACGACCCGGACTGGCGGCCGCCGGCCACGCCGGTGAGCGAGACGGCCCGAAAGAACCCGATCCCGATCTCCCGGCCCAACTTCATCGAGCTGTGCGAGCTGCTGACCGCGGAGGACGAGCAGGTCTTCGAGGCGCTGTGGCGGCGGCTCGGGCTGTCGGTGGACTGGTCGCTGACCTACACCACGATCGGGCGGCTGGCCCGGGCAACCAGTCAGCGGGCGTTCCTGCGCAACCTGGCCCGGGGCGAGGCCTACCAGGCGGAGGCGCCGACGCTCTGGCACGTCGGATTCGCCACCGCCGTAGCGCAGGCCGAGCTGGAGGACCGGGAGCGGCCCGGCGCGTACCACCGGCTGCGGTTCCACGGGCCGGCCGGGCGCGAGGTGTTGATCGACACCACCCGGCCCGAGCTGCTGCCGGCCTGCGTGGCGCTGGTCTGCCATCCCGACGACGAGCGGTACGCCGACCTGGTCGGCTCCACGGTGCGCACCCCGGTCTTCGGGGTGGCGGTGCCGGTGCGCGCGCACCCGCTGGCGGACCCGGACAAGGGCACGGGCATCGCGATGGTCTGCACGTTCGGCGACCTGACCGACGTGACCTGGTGGCGGGAGCTCCAGCTCGACACCCGGGTGGTGATCGGCCGGGACGGACGGCTGCTGCCCGAGCCGCCGGCGGGCGTGCCCGCGGAGCCCTACGCCGCGCTCGCCGGCCAGACCGTGAACGGCGCCCGGCGGACCGTGGTCGAGCTGCTGGCCGACGCGGGTGACCTGGTGGGCGAGCCGCGCCCGATCACCCATCCGGTGAAGTTCTACGAGCGCGGCGACCGCCCACTGGAGATCGTCTCGACCCGGCAGTGGTACCTGCGCAACGGCGGCCGGGACGTCGGGCTGCGCGACGAGCTGCTGGCCCGGGGCCGGGAGCTGCGCTGGGTGCCGGAGCACATGCGGCACCGGTACGAGCACTGGGTGGGCGGCCTGACCGGGGACTGGCTGGTCAGTCGCCAACGCTTCTTCGGGGTGCCGGTGCCGGTGTGGTACCGGCTCGACGACGCTGGCGAGCCGGACTGGTCCCACCCTCTCACACCGGCCGAGTCGATGCTCCCGGTCGACCCGTCCAGCGAGCCGCCGCCCGGCTACGAGGAGGCGCAGCGCGGGCAGCCGGGCGGCTTCGTCGGCGACCCGGACGTGCTGGACACCTGGGCCACCTCGTCGCTGACCCCACAGATCGTCGGCGGTTGGGAGACCGACCCGGACCTGTTCGGCCGGGTCTTCCCGATGGACCTGCGCCCGCAGGGGCAGGAGATCATCCGCACCTGGCTCTTCGCCACGGTGGTCCGGTCCCACCTGGAGCACGGCGTGCTGCCCTGGCGGGACGCGGTGCTCTCGGGCTGGATCCTCGACCCGGACCGGAAGAAGATGTCCAAGTCCAAGGGGAACGTGGTCACCCCGATGGCCCTGCTCGAGCAGCACGGCGCGGACGCGGTCCGCTACTGGGCGGCGAGCGGCAAGCCGGGGATGGACCTGGCGTTCGACCCGGCGCAGATCAAGGTGGGGCGCCGGCTCGCCACCAAGCTGCTCAACGCCTCGAAGTTCGCCCTCGGGCTGGGCGCCTCGGACGCGTTGCGCGCGCCGGCGACCGAGCCGCTGGACACCGCCATGCTCGCCGAACTCTCCGGCGTGGTCGGGGCGGCGACGGCCGCCTTCGACGGGTACGACCACACCGCCGCCCTGATGGCGACCGAGGCGTTCTTCTGGCGGTTCTGCGACGACTACATCGAGCTGGTGAAGGAGCGCGCCTACAGCCCGGGGGCGGGGGGCGACTCGGCCCGGGCGGCCCTGGCCACCGCGCTCTCGGTGCAGTTGCGGCTGTTCGCCCCGGTGCTGCCCTTCGTCACCGAGGAGGTCTGGTCCTGGTGGCGGTACGGCTCGGTGCACCACGCCCCCTGGCCCACCACGTACGAGGTGGGCCGGGCCGTGCAGGGGCCGGGTGACCCGGAGCTGCTGCGGCTGGCCGCCAACGCGCTGGGCCAGGTGCGCCGGGCCAAGTCCGAGCGGAAGCTGTCGATGAAGGCGGACGTGCCGCTGGCCGAGGCGCTCGGCCCGGCGGCCCTGCTCGACCAGCTCACCCTGATCGCCGACGACGTCCGGGCGGCGGGCCGGATCGCCAAGCTCGACCTGCTCCCCGACCGCACTCCCGAACTCGTCATCGTCTGCGCCTTCTGATGCGAGCCGGGACGGCGCGAGCGGCAGCCACGCAGCGTAACGGCCGAGGCGGACGAGGATGGCTTTGAGTGACATGACTGTGAGGCATAAATATGCCTCACAGTCATATCACTCGTGATGGATCCTGCCTGCCCGCGCGACACGCCCGGGGCTGCCCGCCGGACGGGCGAGGACGAGCCCCAACCCTGCCGCGCGGCCGACTATCGGCCCGCGCGGTCAGCTGGTTTCGCCGGCGACCGAGAAGGAGCGGAGGCGGTCGATGGCAAGCACGGTGGAGCCGACCGCCACCAGGGCGGTCAGGACCGCCGCGACCGGGACGGAGACCGTGGTGCCGAGCAGCTCGGTGGGGGCCATCCGGTCGGCGAGGGCGATCACCCACTGCTGGACGGAGAGCACCTTGGTGCCGTCCACGAACCGGCCGAGCAGCCCCTCCCAGATCAGCACGTAGACCAGCCCGAGCAGCACGGGCCGCCGGGTCAGCAGGCTGAGCGCCAGGAACAGCGCCGAGTACGCCAGCGCGCCCAGCGCCGACGCGGCGGCGAGCGCCAGTCCGAGGCGTACCGAGTCGGCGAGCACGCCCGCGACGTAGAGCGGGA
Organism: Micromonospora sp. SL4-19; assembly: GCF_047921475.1. Classification (NCBI taxonomy): domain Bacteria; kingdom Bacillati; phylum Actinomycetota; class Actinomycetes; order Micromonosporales; family Micromonosporaceae; genus Micromonospora; species Micromonospora sp. SL4-19. The sequence goes on along the minus strand of NZ_JBLROB010000004.1, from coordinate 97,399 downwards.
CGGCGACGGTCGCCGCACTGACCCCGGTCGCCACCGCGAGCTTCGGCAGCACGATCTGCCAGCGCGGCAACGGCTTGGTGAGGATGTGCACCACCGTGCCGTCGTCGATCTCGGCACCGAGCACGCCGGTGCCGACGATCAGGGCGACCACCGGCAGCACCACGGCCAGCCCGAGCCCGACCAGCACCGGCGGCCCCCACTGGCTCGGGTCGACGCCCAGTGCGCGGGAGACGATCGCGAGCACCAGCAGCAGCGCGGGCAGCGGGAGCAGCAGCAGGAACCGGCGCCGGCCGAAGAGCCCGCGCGCGGTGATCCAGGAAACGGTCGACATGGGTCAGCTCCCCACCAGGTAGGAGAACACGCTCTCCAGCGATTCGTCCTCGGGCGTCAGCGCCCGGACCCGGATGCCCCGGGCCAGCGCGATCTTCGGCAGCGCCCGGGTGAAGGCGCCGTAGTCGCCGGCCCGGACGGTGAGCCCGCCCCGGCCCAGCTCCACCCCGGTGACCGACGGCTCGGCGATCAGCGCGACGGCCAGCGCCCGGTCGTCGGTGGACCGGACCGCGAAGACGTGCGGCCGGTTGGTCATCAGCCGGCGGATGGTCCGGTAGTCGCCGGAGGCGGCCAGCCGGCCGGCGACCATCACCTGGACGGTGCCGGAGACCTGCTCGACCTCCTCCAGGATGTGCGAGCTGAACAGGATGGTCCGGCCGGCGTCGCCGAGGCGGTGCAGCAGGGCCATCATGTGCAGCCGCTGGCGCGGGTCCATCCCGTTGAACGGCTCGTCGAGCAGCAGCACCTGCGGGTCGTGGACCAACGCGGCGGCCACCCGGGTGCGCTGCCGCATGCCCTTGGAGTAGGTGCCGATCCGCCGGTCCTGCGCGCCCTCCATCTCGACCAGCGCGATGGCCCGCCGGGCCGCCGCCTCCGGGTCGGGCAGCCGGTGCAGCTTCGCGCTGGCCAGCACGAACTCGTACGCGCTGAGGAAGCTGTGCACCGCCTCCCGCTCGCTGACCAGGCCGAGCCGCCGGTAGGCGCCCGGATTGCGCCAGGTCGGCTCCCCGTCGAGGGTGACCGCGCCCCGGGACGGAGCGAGGAACCCGGCCATCATGTGCAGCAGGGTGGTCTTGCCGGCGCCGTTCGGCCCGAGCAGGCCGGTCACCCCGGGCCCGAGCCGCATGGTGACGTCGTTGACCGCGACCACGTTGCCATACCAGCGGGAGACGCCGGCGAGGTCGAGGGTGGACGCGGCCGAGGTCGGGGCCGGCGCCTGCGCGCTGATCGTGGTCATCGGGCGGCCACCTTCCGGTATCGCAGCAGCAGGAGGGTGACGCAGCCGGCCACCAGCAGCCCGGCCGCGGCCAGGTAGACCGGCCCGAACTTGCCGATCATCTGCTCCGCCGCCGCGCCGGGCGCCAGCAGGTCGCCCAGGGTGTACAGGCCCACGCCCTGGACCAGGGTGGACGGAGAGGCGAGCATCGCCAGCTCGTTGACCGTCCGGGACGGCATGATCGACAGGGTGCCGACGATCGGGGTGGTCATCAGGAAGGCGGCCACGATGCCGCCCGCGGCGAACGCCCGCTTGCCGGTGAGCGAGGCGATGAGCAGCGCCACCGAGGCGAAGACCACCGCCCACAGCGCCGCGTAGAGCAGGCCGGGAAGCAGGTCGAGCAGTTCGTCCCAGACCCCGCGCATCCCGTTGTCGGTGGTGAACGCGGCGCCGAGGAACATCACCAGCTGCGGCGCGCCGAGCAGCAGCCAGAGCGCGGTGACCAGCGCGCCGAGCTTGGCCAGCGCGTAGTCGCCCCGGGGCAGCGGCCGGGAGAAGTAGAGCGGCAGCACGCCGCTGCGCAGGTCGCGGGAGACCAGCTCCGGCCCGACCACCGCCACGAAGAAGATGACCAGCCAGCTCATCGCGTCGGCGAACTGGGCGTACGTCATGACGGTCTGGCCGGTCTGGGTGCGTACCGCGGTCAGCCCGGCGGCGACGATCACCACGATGCCGACCACCAGCCAGGGAAAGATCTTCGCCTTGGCGGATCGGCCCAGGCCGAACGCGGTCCGCAGCCCGTGCAGGTAGAGCGCGCCGAAGACGTGCCGGCGACCCAGCCGGGGGCCGGTGTAACGCTGGTATCCGATGTCGTGGATGACGCCGGTCGGCTCAGGCATTGCTGGGCTCCCTCGTGGCGAAGAGTTCGGCCACCCGGTGCCGCCGCTGGTCCAGCCGGTGCAGCGGCAGGTCCAGCTCGGCGACCGCGCCGAGGATCAGGTCGTAGGTGGCGTCGTCGGCGAGCGGGACGAGCAGCAGCCGCCCCTCCCGGGACACCGGCAGGTCGAGCGCGGCGAGCCGGGCGGCCAGGTCGTCCGTACCCTCGCTCACCTCGACGGCGAGCACGTCGGTGGCGGAGGTCATCGCGGCGACCCGGTCGGCGCGGAGCAGCCGGCCCCCGTCGATGGCGACCAGCGTGTCGCAGATCCGCTCCACCTCGCCGAGCAGGTGGGAGCAGACCACGACGGAGATGCCGAACTCGGTGCCGATCCGGTGGATCAGGGCGAGCATGGCGTCCCGGCCGGCCGGGTCGAGGCCGTTGGTCGGCTCGTCGAGCAGCAGCAGGTCGGGATCGTGCACCAGCGCCTGGGCGAGCTTCACCCGCTGCTTCATGCCGGTGGAGTAGCCGCCGACCGCACGGTGGCGTTCCTCGTGGAGGCCGACGTGGCGCAGCGCCTCGGAGGCCCGTTCCCGGGCGACCGTACGCGGCAGGCCGCTGATCCGACCCAGGTGGGTGACCAGCTCAGCGGCGGAGAGATCGGGTGGGAGGGCGTCGTGCTCGGGCATGTAGCCGACCCGGGCGCGGACCGCCGCCGGGTCGGTGGTGGGGTCGAGGCCGAGCACGGAGACCCGGCCACTGGTCGGCGCGAGCAGGCCCAGCAATATCTTGATCAGCGTGGACTTGCCGGCGCCGTTCGCGCCGACCAGACCGATGATCCCCGGCTCGACCGACACCGTGAGGTCGGCCAGCGCGGTGACCCTACCTCCGTACGTCTTGGTCAGCGACTCGGTCGCGATCAGTGTCACGACGCCCAGCGTAGAAAGCGGACGCCGCTTTGGGCATCGGGAAACGCTCGGGGTTACCCCTGATTCCGCCCGGACGGTGGCGACCGGGGCGAGCCGGCGGACGGACCCGGCCGGTCTGTCCGCCGCGCCGACCAACGCCCGATTAGATGCGTACGCTTGACCAGGTCGTTCAGCGCGGCCCCAATTCCCACCGCCGAGGGACCACCACCGGCGGCAACCGCCCCGACGGCGGTGGCCGGGAGGTGGAGTGGCGCTCTCGACCGGACGGCGGTGGGCTGAGAAACTGTGTGCCGGCCGGTGAGTTGGGGGTTCGATGAGCAACGGGTGGGTGCTGCCCGAGGACGTGCTGCGGGACGCGCCGGCGTACGCGCCTCGCACCGGCGAGCTGGCCGACCTGGAGCTGCTGCTGACCGGGGCGTACGCCCCGCTGACCGGCTTCATGACCCGCGCCGACCTGGCCGCGCTGGGCCGGCGCGGCCAGCTCGCCGACGGCACGCCGTGGCCGGTTCCGGTGACCCTGCAGGTGCCGGCGTCGCTCACCGTCGGGCTGGAACTGGACGACCCGCTGCGCCGGGCGCTGGTGCTCACCGACGGCGAGGGCGCCCCGGTGGCCGCGATGGACGTGACCGACCTCTGGCCGGTCCGCGAGGGCATGATGGGTGTCGGCGGCGCGGTGCGCCGGCTGGGTGACGGCGGCCGCGGGCCGTTCCAGCGGCTGCGGCGCAGCCCCGACGAGGTCACGGGGCTGCTGCCCCCGGGCCGGGTGCTCGGCGTCTTCGCCGACCGTCCGCTGCACCGGCCCCAGCTCGCGCAGATCGCGCACGCCGCCCGCACCCTGGGCGCGCACCTGCTGGTGATGATCCCGGTCGGTGATGACGGGGCCCGCGGGCTGCCGTCCGAGGCGCTGGTCCGCAGTGTGTTCGCCGCCCGGGACCGGATGCCCCCGGCCACCCTCGTGGTGGTGCCGCTGGTCAAGCGGCGGGACGAGATCAGCGACGCCCTGCTCCGGGCCCGGGTCGCCGCCGCCTACGGGGTGACCCACCTGCTCTCGACCGAGGGGATGCTCTCCGGCGCCGGCCTCCGGGTGCTGGTGCCCCGGGAGCTGGCGTACGACAACCGGGACGGGCAGTGGCGCTGGCGCGAGGACATCCCGCCGCGCAACCGGCGGCTGGCGCTCAGCCAGGAGGAGATCGACGACCTGCTGGACCGGGGCTTCCCGCTGCCCGAATGGCACACCCCACCGGCCGTCGCCAAGGAGCTGGCCCGGGCCCGTCCGCCGCGCCGGCACCGCGGCCTGGTGGTCTTCCTGACCGGCCTGTCCGGGTCCGGCAAGTCGACCATCGCCCGAGGGCTGGCCGACCTGCTGCGCGAGGGCGGCGACCGCAGCATCACCCTGCTCGACGGGGATGTGGTGCGGCGGGAGCTCTCCGCCGGGCTGGGCTTCAGCAAGGCCGACCGGGACGCCAACGTACGCCGGATCGGTTGGGTGGCCGCCGAGATCGCCCGGCACCGGGGGGTCGGCATCTGCTGCCCGATCGCCCCGTACGCGGCCGCCCGGGCCACCGCCCGGGAGATGGCGCACGCCGCCGGGGCCGGCTTCCTGCTGGTCCACGTCGCGACCCCGTTGGCGGTCTGCGAACAGCGCGACCGCAAGGGCCTGTACGCCCGAGCCCGGGCCGGCCTGATCACCGGGATGACCGGCATCGACGACCCGTACGAGGAGCCGACCGACGCCGACCTGGTGGTGGACACCACGGACATGACCGTCGAGGAGGCGGTCCAGCGGGTGATGGACCACCTGACCGAGACCGGCTGGGTGGAAACCCGCCTCCAGTCCGCCTGATCCCGCCGTCCGTCGTCCGGGCGGCGGCGGTTTCCGTCCCGCACCCCTCGCTTCCGTCGTACCCAGCTGCGCGCTAGTGTTCGTCTTTGTTGAAACGCGTTCGACCGCGTGGGCACGTGGTCGCGGGAGCCGGAGGTGACGACGGATGCTGGCTCGGCAGCGGCAGGCGGCCATCCTGGAACGGGTCCGCGCCGCCGGGGGCGTACGGGTCACCGAGCTGGCCGCCCAGTTCGGCGTCTCCGACATGACGATCCGGCGCGACCTGGAGGCACTGAACGAGCGGGGCCTGCTCGCCAAGGTGCACGGCGGGGCGACCCTGGCCGGCCCCGGTTCGACCGACGAGCCCGGCTTCCGCGCCAAGTCGGTCCGACAGCCCGCGGAGAAGGCGGCCATCGCCGATCGGGCCGCGCAACTGGTCCGCCCCGGCTCGGCGATCGCCCTGTCCGCCGGCACGACCACCGCCGAGCTGGCCCGCCGCCTGGTCGACGTGCCGGGGCTGACCGTGGTGACGAACTCGCTGCCGGTGGCCGAGATCCTGCACGTCGGCGGCCGGCCGGACCAGACCGTGGTGCTCACCGGCGGGGTGCGCACCCCCTCGGACGCGCTGGTCGGCCCGCTGGCCGTGGCGGCGGTCGCGACCCTCCACCTGGACCTGCTCTTCCTTGGCGTGCACGGGATCAGCGAGCGCGCCGGGTTCACCACGCCGAACCTGATGGAGGCAGACACGAACCGGGCACTGGTGGCGGCCGCGGATCGGCTGGTGGTGCTCGCCGACCACACCAAGTGGGGCACGGTCGGCATCTCCTCGATCGTCGGCCTGGACGCCGCGGACGTGCTGGTCACCGACGACCGGTTGGCGCCGGACGCGCGACGGGTGCTCGAGGACCGGGTGGGCGAGCTGGTGGTCGCGCCGGGCACGGAGGGGGCGGAGTGAGGCGTACCCGGATCGAGCTTGCCGACGGCCGCGAATTGATCTACTTCGACGAGCGGGCCGACGCGGTCCGCGACCAGCCGGACCGCCGGGAGCTGCCCCCGCCGCCGCAGGCCTCCCAGCTCCGGTACGACCCGCTGACCGACGAGTGGGTGGCGGTGGCGGTGCACCGGCAGACCCGGACCTTCCTCCCCCCGGCCGACCAGTGCCCGCTCTGCCCGTCCCGGGACGGCCGGCTCAGCGAGATCCCGGCCCCCGACTACGACGTGGCTGTCTTCGAGAACCGCTTCCCGTCGTTGAGCCAGCGGGTGGCCGATGAGCCGGCCCGGATCACCCCGTTCACCCCCGTACGCCCCGGGCAGGGCCGGTGCGAGGTGGTCTGCTTCACCGACGACCACCACGCCTCGTTCGCCAGCCTCTCCCCGCGCCGGGTACGGACCGTGCTGGACGCGCTCGCCGACCGGACCACCGCCCTCGGCGGGCTGCCCGAGGTGGAGCAGGTCTTCCCGTTCGAGAACCGGGGCGTCGAGATCGGGGTGACGTTGCACCACCCGCACGGGCAGATCTACGCGTACCCCTTCGTGACGCCCCGGACCCGCACCATGCTCGCCGCCGCCCGCCGGCACGCCGAGCGCACCGGCGGCAACCTGTACGCGGACGTGCTCGCCGCCGAGCGCGCCGCCGGGGACCGGGTGGTGGCGAGCAACGCGCACTGGACGGCGTACGTGCCGGCAGCGGCCCGGTGGCCGTTCGAGGTGCACGTGGCCCCGCACCGGCCGGTGCCGGACATCCCGGCGCTGGACGACGCCGAGCGGGCCGCCTTCGGACCGCTCTACCTCGACGTGCTGCGCCGCTTCGACGGGCTGTTCGACCTGCCGATGCCGTACATCGCGGCCTGGCACCAGGCCCCGGTGCGGGTCGACCGCGAGTTGGGGCATCTGCACCTGCAGCTGTTCAGCATCCGGCGGGCTCCGGACAAGCTGAAATACCTGGCCGGCTCCGAGTCGGCCGTGGGCGTGTTCATCAACGACATCGCCCCGGAGCGTGCCGCCGAACTGCTCCGCGCCGCGTGACCGGAAGGGCTCCTGGTCCACGCCGGCGGTATGACCGGGCCGCAACCCGGAGCAGGGCCGCACAACAGGGCGCGGGGGGCCCGGGACAGGGCCCCCCGCAAGGGAAGGGACGGCTGGCTGTGCGCGACAGCCGGGAAGGCTGGCTGATCGGCACTCACGCCGCGAGGCGACCGTGGTCAACCTTCCTGGACGGGACTGGCATCCTGTCCGCCCTGCTCAACGAGCCGCATCACCTACGGTGACGCGACCGCGACGCCACCACCCCGGCCGGGCATGACGGAGCCCGCCGGCACGGGGGCCGGCGGGCTCGTCGGGTGGGTCGGAATCAGGCGGCGAGCTTGCGGGCCAGGTTCTCGTCGAGCGCGTTCATGAACTCGTCGGTGGTCAGCCACGGGGCGTCGCGCGAGATGAGCAGCGACAGGTCCTTGGTCATCTGGCCACCTTCGACGGTGGAGACGATGACCTGCTCCAGGGTGTTGGCGAACTCGGTGACCGCCGGGGTGCCGTCCAGCTTGCCCCGGTGGGCCAGGCCCCGGGTCCAGGCGTAGATCGAGGCGATCGGGTTGGTCGAGGTCTTCTCGCCCTTCTGCCACTGCCGGTAGTGCCGGGTGACGGTGCCGTGCGCGGCCTCGGCCTCGACGGTGCGGCCGTCCGGGGTCATCAGCACGGAGGTCATCAGGCCGAGCGACCCGAAGCCCTGGGCGACGGTGTCGGACTGCACGTCACCGTCGTAGTTCTTGCAGGCCCAGACGAAGCCGCCCTCCCACTTGAGCGCGGCGGCGACCATGTCGTCGATCAGCCGGTGCTCGTAGGTGATGCCGGCGGCCTCGAACTCCGACTTGAACTCGTTCTCGAACACCTCGGCGAAGATGTCCTTGAACCGGCCGTCGTACGCCTTGAGGATGGTGTTCTTGGTCGACAGGTAGACCGGGTAGCCGCGGTCCAGGCCGTAGCGCATCGAGGCGCGGGCGAAGTCCCGGATCGACTCGTCGAAGTTGTACATGCCCATGGCGACGCCGCCGCCGGGGAAGTTGGCGACCTGCATCTCCATCGGGGCGCCGCCGTCGGCCGGGGCGTAGGTGATGGTCACCGTGCCCGGACCGGGGACGACGAAGTCGGTGGCCTTGTACTGGTCGCCGTGCGCGTGCCGGCCGATGATGATCGGCTTGGTCCAGCCCGGGACGAGCCGCGGCACGTTCGACATGATGATCGGCTCGCGGAAGACGACGCCGCCGAGGATGTTGCGGATGGTGCCGTTCGGCGACCGCCACATCTTCTTCAGGCCGAACTCCTCCACCCGGGCCTCGTCCGGGGTGATGGTGGCGCACTTGACGCCGACGCCGTGCTCCTTGATGGCGTTGGCGGCGTCGACCGTGACCTGGTCGTCGGTGGCGTCACGGTGCTGAATCGACAGGTCGTAGTAGTGCAGGTCGACGTCGAGGTAGGGCAGGATCAGCTGCTCCCGGATCTGCTTCCAGATGATCCGGGTCATCTCGTCGCCGTCGATTTCCACGACCGGGTTGTTTACCTTGATCTTCGCCATCGGCCGGCGCTCCTCTCGGGGGACACATGCTCAAGCAGTACGAGCGTACTGGAAACTGACCGGGGCTCCCCAGCCGGCCTCACCCCATGAGAAACGGGGTGGCCCGGGACGGGCCGCGGTTGACATCCTTCCCGGATGTCGGTCACTCACACGGTCGGGTCTATCACGGTCACCGCCCTCGTCGACGCGGCAGGCCCGTTCTTCCAGCCACGCGAGGAGGCCTTCCCCGACGCCACCCCGGCGCAGTGGCGGGAGGCCGACCGGCGGGACCCGGACGCGGTCACCCCGGACGGCCGCTGGTGGCTGCCGTTCCGCTGCTTCGCGCTGCGTACCGGGGACGGGCCGGTGACCCTTGTCGACGCCGGAGTCGGCCCGGCCGACTCCCCCGCGGCGAGCTGGGCGCCGGTGCCCGGCCGGCTGCCCGAGGAACTGGCCGCCGCCGGCATCGACCCGGCGGACGTCCGGACCGTGGTCCTCACCCACCTGCACAGCGACCACGTCGGCTGGGCGGTGGTCGACACACCCTGGTTCCCGAACGCGGAGCACCTGGTGCAGCGGGCCGAGCTGGCGGCGCTGGAGCTGTTCCACCCCGACCTGCCGGCCCGGCTGGTCGGGCCGTTGCGCGCCGCCGGCCAGCTCCGGGTCGTCGACGGCGACACCGACCTCGCCCCGGGGGTACGCCTGCTCAGCACGCCCGGGCACACCCCGGGTCACCAGTCGGTGCTGGTCGACTCCGGCGACGACCGCCTCCTGGTCACCGGCGACCTGCTGGTGCACACCGTGCAGCTGGTCGACCCGGAGCTGGCGTACGCCCACGAGGAGGACCCGGCCGAGGCCCGCGTCTCCCGCGTACGGCTGCTCACCGAGCTGACCACCCACAACGCCACCCTCGCCACCCCCCATCTCGGCGCCCCCTTCACCCGCCTCCCCCCGCCCGCATCGCGTTGATCAAGAGATCTGCGTCCCGACGAAGGCGATTCCTGACGAAGGCTTCTTGACCGGGCCGAGCGGCGGGCGGGAGCGGAGACGTCGAAGGGCGGACCGGCGTGTGCCGGCCCGCCCTTCGCGCGGGTGTCACGGTGTCACATGTTGGCGACGTCGGCCTGCTTGGCGCGGACGGCCTCGGCGGCCTCCTTGAGGCTGGCCAGCTCGTCGGCGTCCAGGTCGGTCTCGACGACCCGCTTGACGCCCTCGGCGCCGATCGCGGCCTCGACGCCCAGGTAGACGCCGGAGATGCCGTACTCGCCGTCGACCCAGGCGCAGACCGGCATGACCTCGCCGGAGTCCTCGGCCACGGCCTTGGCCATCCGGGCGGCGGCGGCCGACGGGGCGTAGTACGCGGAGCCGGTCTTCAGCAGCGCGACGACCTCGGCACCCCCGTTGCGGGTCTTGACGACCAGCTCCTCGATCTGCTCGGCCGGCATGACCTCACGCAGCGGCTTGCCGTCGACGGTGCTCTTCGACGGGACCGGGACCATGGTGTCGCCGTGCGAGCCCAGGGTCAGGGTCTTCACCGACTTCACCGGCACGTTCAGCGCCTCGGCGACGAAGTTGGTGAACCGGGCGGTGTCCAGCATGCCGGCCTGGCCGAGCACCCGGTTGCGCGGGAACTGGGTGGCGATCTGGGCCAGCGCGGTCATCTCGTCGAGCGGGTTGGAGACCACGATGACGACGGCGTTCGGGGCGTACTTGGCGACGTTCTCGGAGACCTGACGGACGATCTTGGCGTTGGTCTCCAGCAGGTCCATCCGGCTCATGCCCGGCTTGCGGGGCAGACCGGCGGTGATGACGACGACGTCCGAGCCCTCGATGGCCTCGTAGCCCTCGCCGCTGGAGCCGGTGGTGACGCCGACGACCTTGGTCTCGAAGCCCTCGACCGCGCGCGACTGGTTGAGGTCCAGCGCGAGACCCGCCGGCTTGCCCTCCACGATGTCGGTGATCACGACGGTGTCGAAGACGTCGTACTCGGCCAGGCGCTGCGCGGTGGTGGAGCCGTAGAAGCCGGCCCCGACGACAGTGACCTTCTTACCCATGGTCGTCCCACTCCCTGCTACCAGTCGGTTTTCCGGACCGTATCAGCCATCCTGGCACTGATCGGGCCAGGGGCGGACGGTTATGACGTGCTTGGGGGGTCACTCCCGCCGCTCGGCGCGTTCCACCACGTTGGTCAGGAGCATGGCCCGGGTCATCGGGCCGACGCCGCCCGGCATCGGCACCAGCTTGCCGGCCACCTCGGCCACCTCGGGGGCGACGTCGCCGGTGTAGCGGCCCTTGCCGTCGGCCCCGATCACCCGGGTGATGCCGACATCGACCACGGTCGCGCCCGGCGTGACCATGTCGGCGGTGAGCAGCCCCGGCACGCCGGCGGCCACGATGACGATGTCGGCTGCGCGGGTGTGCGCGGCCAGGTCCAGCGTGCCGGTGTGGCAGAGCGTCACGGTGGCGTTCTCGCTGCGGCGGGTGAGCAGCAGGCCGAGTGGCCGGCCGACGGTGTTGCCCCGCCCGACCACCGCGACCTCGGCGCCGCGCAGCGCCACGTCGTGCCGGCGGAGCAGCTCGACGATGCCGCGCGGGGTGCAGGGCAACGGGGCGTCGTAGCCGAGCACCAGCCGGCCCAGGTTGACCGGGTGCAGGCCGTCGGCGTCCTTGGCCGGGTCGATCATCTCCAGCGCGCGCTGGGTGTCCAGGTGGCCGGGGAGCGGGAGCTGGACGATGTAGCCGTGGCAGGCCGGGTCGGCGTTCAGCTCGGCGAGGACCCCGTCCAGCTGCTCCTGGGTGGCGTCGGCGGGCAGCTCACGGCGGATCGAGGCGATGCCCACCTCAGCGCAGTCGCGGTGCTTGCCGTTGACGTACGCCTGGGAGCCGGGGTCGGCGCCGACCAGAACCGTGCCGAGCCCCGGGGTCAGGCCGCGCTCCGCCAGCGCCTTGACCCGGGTCCGCAGCTCGTCCTTGATCTCCGTCGCGGTCGCCTTGCCATCCAGGATCGTCGCCGTCACGCCTGGATCGTCTCACGGCGCACGACAACACCGGCCGATGACGGCCAACGGTGACGGTCTGTTACGTGGGATTCGTCACCCACCGTTACGGGCTGTGGATCGCGCCACATATTGAGACGGACACCCGATGATCAACCGGGGCGCAGCGGACCACCGGCGGGGAAGCACGCGAAGGCGTCGAGAGTGCGCCCCGGGCGCGAGCCGACACCGCCAAAAGCGGCATTGAGCAGCTCTGTTCCCACATTCCCCATAGCAGAGGTCCAGCCTGCCGCCCAAGCCGGGGTCCCCGCTCCGTTATTGCTTCGCAACGCTCTCGTTGCCGAACCGGCCCGCGACGACCTACCGTTGCCGATCGTTGCGCAGCGTTACCCAGCGCCGGGCTTGACTGCGCAGCGTGAGGAGATGAGGAGACTCCAATGCGTGTTCGTAGGCTCGCCGCCTGGACCGCTCTCCCGCTCGCGGTGACCCTGGGCCTGGTGGCCTGCGGCACGGGCGGTGGCAGCGGCGGCAAGAGCGACCCCAACGCGGCCGTGCGGATCGAGATCGCCGAGCCGCAGCACCTGGTGCCGACCAACACCAATGAGACGAGCGGCTCGCAGGTGCTGTCCGCCCTGTTCAGCCCGCTGGTCGACTACGACCAGGCGAACAAGCCGCACGAGGTGGCGGCCGAGTCGGTGACGTCGTCGGACAACAAGGTCTGGACGATCAAGCTGAAGCCCGGCTACACCTTCCACAACGGCGAGAAGGTCACGGCCGACAACTACATCGACGCCTGGAACTACGGCGCGTACGCCCCCAACGGCCAGAACTCCAGCTACTTCTTCGAGAAGGTCGCCGGCTACGAGGACCTCCAGGGCGAGAAGCCGAAGGCCAACACGCTGAGCGGGCTGAAGAAGGTCGACGATCTGACCTTCACCGTGACGCTCTCCCAGCCGTACGTCGACTTCAAGTCCATGCTCGGCTACACGGCCTTCTACCCGCTGCCCAAGGCCGCCTTCTCCGCCCCGGGCGTGCTCGCCGAGAGCTACGAGCAGGCCCCGATCGGCCAGGGCCCGTTCCAGATGAAGGGCGCCTGGCAGCACGACGCCAAGGTCGAGGTGACCCGCTATGACGCCTTCCCCGGCGAGAAGCCGAAGGTGGGCGGCGTCGAGTTCCGGATCTACCAGCAGCTGACCGCCGCCTACGCGGACGTGCTCTCCGACAACCTCGACGTGATCAAGACGATCCCGACCGAGAACCTGTCGACCGCTGCCGCCGACCTCGGCGACCGGTACCAGCAGAGCCCGGCCTCCTCGCTCCAGGTGCTGGCCTTCCCGACCTTCCAGAAGGAATTCAGCAACCCCGACGTGCGCAAGGCCATCTCGATGGCGATCGACCGGGACGAGATCACCAAGTCGATCTTCAAGGGCTCGCAGCAGCCGGCCCGCTCGTTCGTCTCGCCGGTCGTCGCCGGCTACCGGGAGAACACCATCGGCGCCGCCGGTGAATTCGACCCGGCCAAGGCCAAGGCGCTGTACGAGGCCGCGGGCGGCCCGAAGAAGATCGAGTTGTCCTACAACGGCGACGGCGGCCACAAGGACTGGATCGACGCCACCTGCAACCAGCTCAAGGCCAACCTGGGCGTGGACTGCGTCGGCACCGCCGAGCCGAAGTTCGCGGACCTGCTGACCAAGCTCAAGCAGAAGCAGCCGGTCGGCCTGTTCCGGATGGGCTGGGTCATGGACTACCCGTCCATGGAGAACTACCTCGGCCCGCTGTACAGCACCAACGGCTCGTCGAACTACTACGGCTACAGCAACAAGGAGTTCGACAAGCTGCTCGCCGAGGGTTCCAGCGCCCCGACGCAGGACGAGGCGATCAAGAAGTACCAGGCGGCGGAGGACCTCCTGGCCAAGGACATGCCGGTGATCCCGCTCCGGTACGGCCAGAACAACTTCGGCCACTCGACCAAGGTCAAGAACGTCGAGGTCGACCTCTTCGACCGGGTCAACCTGCTGAAGATCGAGGCCGTCAAGTAACACCCCGTACGACGGGTCGGGCCACCCACCCCGGGCGGCCCGACCCACGGTACGGCGTACCCTTCGCCCCTTTTAGAGAGACTTTGACAGTATGTTCCGCTTCATTCTGCGGCGACTGCTCCAGATGGTTCTCGCGTTCTTCGGGACCACGCTGATCGTCTACGCGCTGATGTTCGCCGGCCAGGGCGACCCCATCCAGGCGCTCGCGGGGGAACGCCCCGTCACCGCGGCCCAGCGGGCATACCTGACCGAGAAGTACCACCTCGACGCCACCGGCGTCGGCGGCTTCTTCTACCGCTACTTCGACTACCTCAAGAACCTGCTCCAGGGTGACCTGGGGCAGTCGCTGACCGGCCGCCAGATCGGCGACATCCTCGCCACCGCGTGGCCGGTCACCGTCAAGCTCGCGCTCATCGCGATGGCCGTGACCGTCGTCTTCGGGGTCACCGCCGGGGTGATCGCCGGCATCCGGCGCGCCAGCATCTTCGACAACTCGACGCTGGTGCTCACCCTGCTGGTGCTCGGCATCCCGACCATCGTGCTCGCCCCGCTGGCCCAGTACCTCCTCGGCGTGAAGTGGCAGCTCTTCCCGCCGACCGCCGGCGCCGAGCCGAGCCTGTACGCGCTGCTGCTTCCCGGCATCGTGCTCGGCTCGCTCTCGCTGGCCACCGCGCTGCGGCTGACCCGTACCTCGGTGGCAGAGAACCTGCGCGCCGACTACGTCCGCACCGCCCGCTCGAAGGGCCTGGTCAAGCGGCGGATCGTCAGCGTGCACGTGCTGCGCAACTCGCTCATCCCGGTGGTCACCTTCCTCGGCGTCGAGCTGGGCAACCTGATGAGCGGCGCGATCATCACCGAGGGCGTCTTCAACATCCCCGGTGTCGGCTTCAACCTGTTCCGCGGCATTCGCACGGAGGACGGCCCGCTGGTGGTGGGCATCGTCAGCGTGCTGGTCGTGGTCTACCTCGTCTCCAACCTGGTGGTGGACGTCCTGTACGCCGTACTCGACCCGAGGATCCGCTATGAGTGACATCGAAACCGTGGCGGCCACCGAGAACCAGGCCGCGCGACCCGGAGTCGCCGCCGGCGCGCAGCAGAAGCCGCGCAGCCTGGCCGGGGACGCCTGGCGTGACCTGCGCCGCAACCCGATCTTCTGGATCAGCCTGGCCCTGGTCGTGCTGGTCGCCGCGATGGCCGCCGTCCCGTCGCTGTTCGCCGCCAACGACCCGCGCGAGTGCCTGCTCTCCCGGCAGCACGCCGGGCCGTCCGGCGGGGCCATCTTCGGTTACGACTTCCAGGGCTGCGACACGTACTCCCGGGCGGTCTACGGGGCGCGCGCCTCGCTGCTGGTCGGCGCACTCTCCGCGCTGTTCACCGGCCTCATCGCGCTGGTCGTCGGGATGTTCGCCGGCTACTTCGGCGGTTGGGTCGACGCGGTGCTCTCCCGCGTGATCGACATCGTGCTCGGCATCCCGCTGCTGCTCGCCGCGATCGTGCTGCTCAAGCGGGTCCACAGCGACGGCTCCACGATCCGGATCGCCGCCGTGATCTTCGTGCTGGCGGCGCTGGGCTGGACCACTGCGGCCCGGGTGGTCCGTTCCTCGGTGATCACCGCCAAGGAGCAGGACTACGTCGCCGCGGCCCGGATGCTCGGCGCCGGCAACGGCCGGATCATGTTCCGGCACATCCTGCCGAACGCGCTCGCCCCGGCGATCGTGGTGCTCACCATCGCGCTCGGCTCGTTCATCGCCGCCGAGGCGACGCTGAGCTTCCTCGGCATCGGTCTCAAGGCCCCGACCATCTCCTGGGGCATCGACATCGACGCCGGCCGGGTGCACATGCGGGAGTCGGCGACCCCGCTGCTCGTACCCTCCGCCTTCCTCGCGCTGACCGTGCTCGCCTTCATCATGTTGGGCGACGCGATCCGCGACGCCTTCGACCCGAAGCTGCGGTGACGCTCATGACCCAGTCCGCTGTCCGGTTCACGCCGGCCCCCACCACCCCGCCACGCGGCCACCTGCTCGAGGTACGGGACCTGCACATCGAGTTCCGCACCCACGAGGGCGTGGCCAGGGTGATCAACGGGGTGTCGTACCACCTCGACCCGGGCGAGACCCTGGCCGTGCTCGGCGAGTCCGGCTCCGGGAAGTCGGTGACCGCGCAGGCGATCATGGGCATCCTCGACACCCCACCGGCGCACATCCGCTCCGGCCAGATCCTCTACCAGGGCCGGGACCTGCTGACCCAGTCGGAGGAGCAGCGCCGGCAGGTGCGGGGCAAGGAGATCGCGATGATCTTCCAGGACGCCCTCTCCGCGCTGAACCCGGTCTTCCCGGTGGGCTGGCAGATCGGCGAGACGCTGCGCCAGCGCGAGGGGATGTCCCGCGCCGACGCCCGCCGGCGGGCCGTCGAGCTGATGGACCTGGTCAAGATCCCGGCCGCCGCCAAGCGGCTCGGCGACTACCCGCACCAGTTCTCCGGCGGCATGCGGCAGCGCGTCATGATCGCGATGGCGCTCGCCCTGAACCCGAAGGTGCTCATCGCCGACGAGCCGACCACGGCGCTGGACGTCACCGTGCAGGCCCAGATCATGGACCTGCTGGCCGACCTGCGCCGCGACCTCGACATGGCGATGATCCTGATCACCCACGACCTCGGCGTGGTCGCCGGCGTCGCGGACCGGATCGCCGTCATGTACGCGGGCCGGATCGTCGAGCGGGCCGACGTGCGCTCGCTGTACCGGACGCCGGCCCACCCGTACACCAAGGGGCTGCTGGAGTCGATCCCACGGCTGGACGTCCGGGGCCAGGCGCTCTCCACGATCAAGGGGCTGCCGCCGAACCTGCTGAACATCCCCTCCGGCTGCCCGTTCCACCCGCGGTGCCCGCGCGCCCAGCAGGTCTGCGTGGACCAGGTGCCGCGGGACCTGGTCCTCGGCAACGGCCGGACCAGCGCGTGCCACTTCGCCCAGGAGGTTCGTGATGACAGCGACCGCTAGCCCGACCAAGGTCCGCGGCGAGACCGTCCTCTCCGTCGACAACCTGGTCAAGCACTTCCCGATCACCCAGGGCGTGCTCTTCAAGAAGCAGGTCGGCGCGGTCAAGGCGGTCGACGGGGTCAGCTTCGAGCTGCGCCGCGGCGAGACGCTCGGCGTGGTCGGTGAGTCCGGCTGCGGCAAGTCCACCCTGGCCCGGCTGCTCATGCGGCTGGAGAAGCCGACCGCCGGCCGGGCCAGCCTGGAGGGGAAGGACCTGTTCAAGGCCTCCGGGGCGGAGCTGCGCCGGCTGCGCCGCAACATGCAGATGGTGATGCAGGACCCGTACACCTCGCTGAACCCACGGATGACGGTCGGCGACATCATCGGCGAGCCGTTCGACATCCACCCGGAGGCGGCGCCGAAGGGCAGCAAGCGGCGGCGGGTGCAGGAGCTGCTGGACGTGGTCGGGCTCAACCCCGAGCACGTCAACCGCTACCCGCACCAGTTCTCCGGCGGCCAGCGGCAGCGCATCGGCATCGCCCGGGCGCTCGCCCTGCGGCCCGAGATCATCGTCTGCGACGAGCCGGTGTCGGCCCTCGACGTGTCCATCCAGGCCCAGGTGATCAACCTGCTGGAGCAGCTCCAGGACGAGTTCGGGCTGTCGTACATCTTCATCGCGCACGACCTGTCGGTGGTCCGGCACATCTCGGACCGGGTCGCGGTGATGTACCTGGGCAAGATCGTCGAGATCGGCACCGAGCAGGAGATCTACGAGCGAGCCACTCACCCGTACACCCAGGCGCTGCTCTCGGCGGTGCCGGTGCCCGACCCGGACGCGCGGGACAACCGGAGCATCATCCGGCTCACCGGCGACGTGCCGAGCCCGGCCGACCCGCCGTCGGGCTGCCGGTTCCGCACCCGCTGCTGGAAGGCGCAGGACATCTGCGCCACCCGGGAGCCGCACGCGGTGCTCCGCGCGGCGGACCCGCACCCCTCGGCCTGCCACTTCGCCGAGGTACGCCCCACCGGCTGACCCGACGTCCCCGTACGGTCCGACGAACGACGACCGTCGCACGCGGAGGCCCCGCCCCGGAGGAAGGGGGCGGGGCCTCCGGTGTCCGGCCGGCGGTCCGGTCCGCGCGGGTCCCGAGTCGGACCGCCGGCCCGTCAGAGCTGGGCGAGGTTGAACGCCCAGATGCCGCGGCCGTGGGTCGCGACGTAGACCGAGTTGTCGACCGCGTTGTACTCGACGTCCATGCCGACGGTCAGCGGCAGCCCGGTGCCGAGCCGCTGCCAGTTGGTGGCGCCGGGCGCGCGGTAGAACGTGGCCAGGTCGGTGGCGAGCACCAGCCCACCGTTGGCCAACTCCTTGATCGAGCTGGCCGGCACGTCCGGCAGGTTCGCCGAGACGTCCTTCCAGGTCGCACCCGAGTCGGTGGTCTCGAAGACGTGGCCGTAGCCGGCACCCGGCCCCTCGGTGAACCGGCGGGAGAACCCGTTGATCGCGAGGAAGGCGTGCGCGGCGTTCGCCGGGTCGATCCCGACGCCCTGCACGAACCGGTTCGGGAAGTCGCCGGGCAGGGTCAGCTGGTGCCAGCTCGACGGGTCGTCGACCTTGCCGACCGCGACGCCCCGGGCGAACCCGGCGTTGTTGCACGGCCCGCACCAGCTGACGTACGCCGTCCCGCCGGCGACGGCGACCGCGGTGGCGGTGTGGCCGGCGCCCAGGTCGAAGACGTTCGTCCAGCCCTTGCCGTTCCGGATCGCGTAGCCCTTGGTGTTCACCCAGACGCGCTGGCCGCCGGCGACCCAGATGTTCGCGTCGTGGTCGTCCGGCGCGAACGGCGCGATGAACCGGGCCGGCTCGTCACCCGGCCGGGAGGTGTACGGCTGGATGTCCCGCGAGGTGGAGGTCGCCTCCGTGCCCGGGCCAGGGTTCTCGTTGCAGTTCTCGGTCACCCGCATGGCCAGGTTGGTGTATTCCTGGACCTGCCGGCAGCCGTTGGCCGGGTCGGCCAGCGAGTCGCCACCGTCACCGCCGAAATTCGAGCCCATCACGGTGTCGCCGGCGCGCAGCACCGAGACCCCGTTGTCCTGGAGACCGCCGGAGACCACGGTGCCCGCCCGGGCCGGGTCCCTGCCCACCGAGACCGAGTAGTACTGCAGGGCGTCGATGGTGCCGTCGTTGAGGCTCTGCCAGTCGGTGGCGTGCCCAGCCTTGTCGGTCCTGCCGTTGATCGGCCGCCGGTAGACACCACCGTCGTTGCCGACGTAGACGAAGCCGTTGCCGACCGCCACGGAGTGCTGGTCGGAGTGGGTGGTCTTGTCGCAGGTGTTCTGCGCGTCGTAGATGTTCCAGCAGGAGAAGTTGAAGTTCCAGTACGGACCGACGGTCTTCCAGGTGGCGCCGGCATCGGTCGTCTCGTAGACCTCCTCCAGCCCCGCCCAGAGGTGGTTCGGGTTGGCCGGGTCGACCGTGAGGAACTGGTTGTACCAGGCCTGGATGCCCGGTCCGTAGCCCTTGCCGCCGACGGCCTGCTTGAGCGCCGACCCGGAATTGCCCAGCTTCGACGAGTTGGCGATCATGTTCCACGGGCCGGCGGGATTGCCGGTGTTGGAGACGTAGATGCCGTCCAGGTAGCTGTTCACGTTGCCGGCCGGCTTGTTGAGCAGCCGCGGCGACTGGTTGATCGCGTACAGCTTGCCGCCGTCGGCGGAGAAGGCGAACGTGACGTAGCCGATGTCGTCGGCCGGCATGGCCCCGGTCGGGTTGACCTTCGTCCAGCCGCCCGCGGTGTAGTCGGCGGTCTCGTAGAAGCCGTTGTACGTGTCGCCGGAGCGCCAGGCCGAGGCGACCACCACGTGCTTCGGGTTGTGCGGGTCGCCCGCGACGTCGTTGACGATGTTCTTGTACGCGGCGTTCGCGGTGCCCGCGTCCGCCCCGCCCGGCAGGTAGCTCGGGTTCGGCGTGAACTCCAGCTTCCATGCGCCGGAGGTGCTGCTCATCGGGTGCGAGAAGAGGCCCCGGTTGGTGGCGGCCCAGACCTTGCCGTCGAAGAAGCGCAGCTTGTTGACGACCGTGCTCTCCAGCTCGGTCCCCCCGACCCGGTCGGTCCCGGCGAACTTCCCGGTCTTCGGGCCGGCCAGCCGGTAGACGCCGGCGCCGACGTACGAGGTGGCGCCGGTGTTCGCCTCGCCGGTGGCGTACCAGAGGGAACCGTCGGCGGCGAGCACGAGGTCGCCGCTGGACAGGGTGGGCAGCGCGTCCGCGATCGGCGTCCAGCTCCCGCCGCCGGTCGAGGAACGCCACACGCCGCCGTCCGCGCCGGCCGCGTAGACGTAACCGCCGTTGTCCGCGGCCAGGCCCGTGATCCGGCCGGTGACCAGGCCGGCACCGCCGGATGAGTTGGACGCGTAGTCGCGGTAGCGCGGGTCGTCACCGTCATATTTGATCCTGGTGACCTCGCGCCAGCTGCCCTTGGTGACGGCCAGCCCGTTGAGCTGGCTCAGCGCGTTGGAGTACGCGCCCGGCGAGACGATTCCGGGGGCGTACCGGGCCTGGGCGAACTGCTCGGCGATGGTGCGGGCCTCGAAGGCCTCCTCGCCGGCCTCCTCGGACGACTCGCCGGCCGCCATCTCCATGAACTCCCTGGGATGCCAGGGCATGTTGGCGCCGGGCTCGTCGGCCAGACCGAGCTTCTCCCGCACCTCGTGATTGGTGGCGACGACGCCACCGAGCGCGGCGGCCAGCACCAGCGCGCCCGCGATTGTCGCCGGCTTGCGCCAGCGGGACTTGGACATGTGAATCCTCCAGGATTCAAGGCGCCCCGAACGGAGTGGCCCGGGGAGGGAAACCATGGCGGCAGACGGCGGCCACGGCGCTGTCGTGATCGGACGGAACCCGTCCGGAGTCGACCCTCGTACCCCGTCGTACCGCCAGGCGGGTGCCGCGGGGCGGGATCAGGCGACGGCCGGCGGGGCCCGGGCGGGCAGGGTGCCGCGCGGCGGCAGCGGTAGGACCGGCTGCCGGTAACGGGTCGCGGCGACGACGCGATCGGGCCTGCCGCCGGCACGCACGGGCGCGGCCAGAAGGAGATCGTCCGGCCCGTCAGTGAGAACGACGCCGGCGCGGTGGTCACCACAGCTCCCACCGGAGAGTTCCGTCCGCGCGTCCGACGCAGCGCCGGGGTGCGCGAGGCGCGCCACCACCGCTCGGGGGTCGCCGGGGGGAGGGGCGGGACGGTCCGGCAGGGCGACCGGAGCGTTGACGGGCCGTCCGTCCGGATGAGGAACGGGCGACGCGTCGTGGATGATCGGCCGGTGCGCGGCGGTGACCACCGCGCCGGGCTCAAGGGCCTCCCCGCGGGCGGGCGCGCCCAGACCGACCAGGACGAACGCGAGCGCGACGGCGACGGCGGTCAACCGATCGAGCACGCGCATGGGCAACCCTGCCGATACGAGGGGAAGCAGCTCCAACGAGCGGCGCGACGGCCGCGGGTGGGAGCTGGCCGCGAGGAGAACGGAAGAATTCGATCCCTTACTGCCGGCACCCACGCTAGCAACAACCTTCGCCGGCGGGCAACGGCACGGCGGTCGCACTTCGGCTGGTCGATCGGCGGAGGCGACAGCGCTCCCCAGTGGAGGCCCACCACGTGCGACGGGGGCGCGGCCGGTCGGCCGCGCCCCCGTCGCACGCGCCGGTCAGTGGAAGAAGTGCCGGGTGCCGGTGAGGTACATGGTCACGCCGGCCTCCTTGCAGGCGGCGATGGTCTCCTCGTCGCGGATCGAGCCACCCGGCTGGACGATCGCCCGGACCCCGGCCTCGATGAGGATCCTCGGGCCGTCGGCGAACGGGAAGAAGGCATCCGAGGCGCAGACCGACCCGCGGGCCCGGTCGGCGCCGGCCCGGCGCACCGCGAGCTGCGCCGAGTCGACCCGGTTGACCTGGCCCATCCCGACGCCGACGGTGGCGCCGTCCTTCGCCAGCAGGATCGCGTTGCTCTTCACCGCGCGCACCGCCCGCCAGGCGAACACGAGGTCGCGCAGGGTCGTCTCGTCGGCGGCATCGCCGGTGGCCAGCCGCCAGTTCGCCGGGTCGTCGCCCTCGGCGTCGATCCGGTCCCGCATCTGCACCAGCACACCGCCGGTGACCTGCCGCCACTCCGCCGGCAGCGGGTTGAACTCCGGGGCGCGCAGCAGCCGGATGTTCTTCTTGCCCTGGAGGATCTCGACGGCGCCGGGCTCGAAGCCCGGCGCCACCAGGACCTCGGTGAAGATCTCCGCAACCTGCCGGGCCAGCTCGACGGAGACCGTCCGGTTCACCGCGATCACCCCGCCGTACGCGGACACCGGGTCGCAGGCGTGCGCCTTGCGGTGCGCCTCGGCGGCGTCCGCGCCGGTGGCGATGCCGCACGGGTTGGCGTGCTTGATGATCGCCACCGCCGGCTCGGTCGGGAAGTCGTTCGCGGCCCGCCAGGCGGCGTCGGCGTCGACGTAGTTGTTGTACGACATCTCCTTGCCGTGCAACTGCTCCGCCTGGGCCAGGCCCGCCGGGCTGGCCGGATCGGCGTAGAGGGCCGCCGCCTGGTGCGGGTTCTCGCCGTAGCGCAGCACCGCCTGCCGGCGCAGGGCCAGGCCGGCGAACTCCGGCCACCCGTCGGCGGCCGGGGCCAGGGAGGCCGCGAACCACTCGGCGACGGCCACGTCGTACTCGGCGATGTCGGCGAACGCCCGGGCGGCGAGCGCCCGGCGCTCGGCGAGCGTGAAGCCGCCCTCGGCGAGCGCGGCCAGCAGCGCCGGGTACGCCGCCGGGTCGGTCACCACGGCGACCGAGGCGTGGTTCTTGGCCGCCGCCCGGACCATCGCCGGACCGCCGATGTCGATCTGCTCGACGCACTCGTCCTGGCTCGCGCCCGAGGCGACCGTGGCCTGGAACGGGTAGAGGTTGGAGACCAGCAGGTCGATGCCGGCGATGCCGTGCTCGGCGAGCTGGGCGGCGTGCGCGTCCTTGCGCAGGTCGGCGAGGAGGCCGCCGTGAATCTTCGGGTGCAGGGTCTTCACCCGGCCGTCGAGAATCTCCGGGAAGCCGGTCACCTGCTCGACCGGGGTCACCGGCACACCCGCGCCCGAGATCGTCGACGCGGTGCTGCCGGTCGAGACGAGTTCCACCCCGGCCTGGTGCAGGGCCCGGGCCAGCTCGACCAGGCCGGTCTTGTCGTAGACGCTGACCAGCGCCCGTCGGATCGGGCGGCGCGCGTCCTCATTGGCACTCACGGAACGGTGACCTTTCTGCCGGTGATCGTCCAACCTTCGCGGACCAGCCGACCGACCTGCTCGACGAGCTGGCGCCGCTCGGCCTCCTTGATGCGCTCGGTGAGCGTCTCCTCGTCGTCGTCGTCCCGCACCGGCACGGCGACCTGGGCGACGATCGGGCCGGTGTCCATCCCGGCGTCGACGAAGAACAGGGTGGCCCCGGTGACCTTCACGCCGTAGGCGAGGGCGTCCCGGGGGCCGTGGATGCCGGGGAACGCCGGCAGGAGGGTGTTGTGAGTGTTCAGGTAGCGATCGCCGACGGCGGCCAGGAACCGCGGGCCGACCAGCTTCAGGAACCCGGCGCTGATCACCAGGTCCGGCTCGTGCTCGGCGACGCGGGCGGTGAGCGCCGCGTCCCAGTCCTCGCGCGTCGGATGGTCCTTCAGCCGCTCCACAAAGGTCGGCACCCCGACCGCGGCGGCCCGGTCCAGGCCGGCGATCCCGTCCCGGTCGGCGCCCACGGCGACCACCCGCGCCCCGTAGGCAGGGTCGGCGGTGGCATCCAGCAGCGCCTGGAGGTTGCTGCCGGAGCCGGAGACGAGGACGACGAGGCGGGCGACGGACGCGGGCTCGGTCACCCGGCCACCCTATCGGGCAGGTCGGGTCGTCCACTGCTTGGGCGGCGCCGTCGCGGGTGATCTCCGGTGGCCCCGGCACGATACGCTGCCGTCGCCGGTGCCTGGCGTACGCGCCGCCCGGCGTCGGCATCGTGACCTTGGTCCCGGGCCCGTGTACGGCGGCGTCCCGGTGCTGGGCGGAATGATGAGCGGCAGCAACCGACCTTGGACCGTCGACCCCCCAGTTTGAGGAGCACCTGCAATGCAGCCCGGTTACCCCGGTCAGGACCCGTACGGCCAGCAGCAGCCCCAGCAGGACCCGACCAACCCGCAGTACCAGGACCCGTACGCCCAGCCGCCCGCGGCACCGCAGTACGGTCAGCAGCCCACCTCCGGCCAGCCCTACGGGCAGCAGCCGGACCCGTACGGCCAGCCGCAGGCGCCGCAGTACGGCCAGCAGCCGACCTCCGGCCAGCCGTACGGCCAGCCGGCCTCGGGGCAGCCGTACGGGCAGCAGCCGTACCAGGACCCGTACGCGCAGCAGCAGCCGTACGGCGCGCCGACGTACCCGAACGCCGGCTACCCGCAGCCGCAGGGCCAGCAGAACACGCTGGGCCTGGTGTCGATGATCCTCGGTATCGCGTCGATCCCGCTGGCCTGCTGCGCGTGGATCGGCGTCCTGGTCGGCATCGCCGGCGTCGTCACCGGCTACCTGGGCCGGCAGAAGGCCGCGCAGGGGCTGGCCAACAACGACAGCCAGGCGAAGACCGGCCTGATCTGCGGTGCCGTCGGTGCCGGCCTGGGCCTCCTGGTGTTCATCCTGAGCCTGGCGGGCACCTTCAACTTCCCGACCGCCCCCTGATCCACCACTACCTCAGGGGCGCCCCGGAGCATCCGGGGCGCCCCGCGCCGTTTCGGCCCGCGTCCGCCCCCGGCCGTCCGTAGTGGCCCTGCCGGTGAGGGACCTGGTGGCGGCGGCTCCGAGCAGTGCGCCGGCGGCGACGACCGCCGTGGCCACCCCGGCCACCTGCCACCACACCGGGCCGATCTCGGCCAGCCGGCCTCCGCCGAGCGGCCCCCCGGAGATCACGGCGGCCACGCCGAGCAGCGCCCCCGCGACCGGGCCGGCGAACGCCGCCGGCACGAGCAGCGCCGGCCAGCCGACCCGCGCCCGCTCCTCGGCGGCGATCCGCAGCAGCCGCCGGGCCAGCAGCCAACCGGCGGCCATCCCCACCAGCACCGGCACCGCGAGCAGCCCCGCGCCGAGCCCGTCGACCGGGCCGCGCGGCAGCCCGGCCAGCAGCGGTACGGCCGGCAGCGCGCCGACGGACACCTCGCTGGTCCGCACGGCCGTGTCGGTGCCGACGGCGAAGCCGGGACCGAGCAGGTAACTGGCCGACCAGATGGTGGCGTTCGGGGCGTACGCGAGGCTGACCAGGGTGACGCCCGCCTGACCGGCCACCCCGGTCCGGTACGCCCCGATCATGTCGGCCGCGTCCCCACCGCCGGTCGCCACGGACAGACCAGCCGCCCCGGCCCCCGCGCCGATCAGCAGCAGCCCGGCGACCAGCCCGGTGCGCAGCCCGTCCCGCAGCGCCGCCGGGGACCGCCTCGCCAACAGCACCGACACGCCGGTGGTACGCACCGCGCCGGCCAGGGCGGCGAGCGCGCCGAAGATCGCGAAGGTCAGCCCGGCCCGGACCGGGGACACCCGCAGGCCGCCGGCGCTGACCACGACCGCGGCGAGGGCGCCGAGCAGCGCGTACCCGATGCCGACGGCGACCGCGACGGTCAGCGCCTGCCGGGGCGAGCGACCACCGCGGGCGCCGACGGCCCGGCTGACGTGCACGCCGGCCCGGATGAGCCGCCAGACGACGAGCGCGGTCAGGGCGAGCGGCGCCAGGCCGAGCGGCCCGGTCGGGGTCTCCAGCGGCACCCGGTGGCCGAGCAGCCAGCCGGCGAGCCCGGCACGCAGCGCGCCGGGCAGCGAGCCGGCATCCTCGCTGAGCTGGGCCAGGCCGAGCACGACGGTGACCGGCAGCCAGGACGTCACGGCGGCCCAGCCGGCCGCCACCCCGGCGGCGACGGGCAGCGGGGCTCGGCTACGCGGCGCCTCCCCCGACCGGGGCGCGGGCACCCGCGGGGCCGGCCGGGCGCGGCCGGTCGGCCGGGCGTCGGCGACGTCGGCGGCGGGACGGCGGGGCTGGTCAGGGGTGACGGGTGACATCGGTTCTACTCTGGCATGTCGGGCGGGCGGCGGCAGTCCGATACCGCCCCGGGGCCCCGGCGAGTTGCGTGATCCACCGGCCGGCGGCCCCGATCCGGTCTAGCCTCGGCCCAGGACGCGAATTCATGTCGTGGCACCGACCGCTCGGAGGATGCCGTGAACGCTCCGTACCCGCCGCCGCCACCGCGCCCGGCCGCCGGCCGGGACCGGACGATCCTCTGGGGCGTCCTGGGGATCGTCTTCGGCCTGCTGTGCTACGGCATCCTGGGCATCGTCTTCGGTTACCTGTCGATCCGGAACGCGCGGCGGTTCGGGCGGTCACAGCTGCTCGGCTGGCTGGGGATCGCGTTCGGCGTCATCAACATCATCGCCAGCGCGATCATCCGGACCCGCGGTCACTACTACTCGCCGTACTGGTACCGCTGAGACGCCGAGGGGGTCGACCGGATCCGGTCGACCCCCTCGGCACGTCACGCGACCGCTCAGCGGCCAGACATGATCTCCCGCATCAGGTTGGCGGTCTCGGTCGGGGTCTTGCCGACCTTCACGCCGACCGCCTCCAGCGCCGCCTTCTTCGCCTCGGCGGTGCCCGCCGAGCCGGAGATGATCGCGCCGGCGTGGCCCATGGTCTTGCCGGGCGGGGCGGTGAAGCCGGCGATGTAGCCGACCACCGGCTTGGTGACGTTGGCCTTGATGAACTCGGCCGCCCGCTCCTCGGCGTCGCCACCGATCTCACCGATCATCACGATGGCGTCGGTCTCCGGGTCCGCCTCGAACGCGGCCAGGGCGTCGATGTGGGTGGTGCCGATGATCGGGTCACCGCCGATGCCGACGCAGGTCGAGAAGCCGATGTCGCGCAGCTCGTACATCATCTGGTAGGTCAGCGTGCCGCTCTTGCTGACCAGGCCGATCCGGCCGCTGCCGGTGATGTCGGCCGGGATGATGCCGGCATTGGAGGCGCCCGGCGAGGCGATGCCCGGGCAGTTCGGGCCGATGATCCGGGTCCGCTCGCCCTTGGCCACGTTGTACGCCCAGAGCGCGGCGGTGTCGTGCACCGGCACGCCCTCGGTGATCACCACGGCCAGGTCGATGCCGGCGTCGATCGCCTCGATCGCCGCGGCCTTGGTGAACTGCGGCGGCACGAAGATAACCGTGACGTCCGCCCCGGTCTCCTTCATGGCGTCCGCGACGGTGGCGAAGACCGGCAGCTCGGTGCCGTCGAAGTCGACGGTCTGGCCCGCCTTGCGCGGGTTGACGCCGCCGACGACGTTGGTGCCGGCGGCGAGCATCCGCCGGGTGTGCTTGGAACCCTCGGAACCGGTCATCCCCTGCACGATGACCTTGGAGTCCTTGGTCAGCCAGATAGCCATGATCAGACCCCCGCAGCCGCCAGCTCGGCGGCCCGCTCGGCCGCGCCGTCCATGGTGTCGACCCGCTCGATCAGCGGGTTGTTCGCGTCGTCGAGGATCGCCCGACCGGCCTCCGCGTTGTTGCCGTCGAGCCGGACGACGAGCGGCTTGGTGACCTGCTCGCCGCGCTGCTCCAGCAGGGCCAGCGCCTGCACGATGCCGTTGGCGACCGCGTCGCAGGCGGTGATGCCGCCGAAGACGTTGACGAAGACGCTCTTGACCGACGGGTCGGAGAGCACGATCTCCAGGCCGTTCGCCATCACCGCGGCGCTCGCGCCGCCGCCGATGTCGAGGAAGTTGGCCGGCTTGACGCCGCCGTGCCGCTCGCCCGCGTACGCCACCACGTCGAGGGTGGACATGACCAGGCCCGCGCCGTTGCCGATGATGCCGACCTCGCCGTCGAGCTTGACGTAGTTGAGGTCCTTCTCCTTGGCGGCCTGCTCCAGCGGGTCCACCGCCGCCTGGTCGACCAGGGCCTCGTGGTCCGGGTGCCGGAACGCGGCGTTCTCGTCCAGGCTGACCTTGGCGTCCAGCAGCAGCAGCTTGCCGTCCTTGGTCTTGGCCAGCGGGTTCACCTCGACCAGCGTGGCGTCCTCGGCGACGAACGCCTGCCAGAGCTTCACCGCGGTGTCGACGACCTGGTCGGCCACCTCGGCCGGGAAGCCGGCCGCGGTCACGATCTCGCGCGCCTTCGCCTCGTCCACGCCGACGTTGGCGTCGATCGGGGCCTTGACCACCTTCTCCGGGGTCTCCGCGGCGACCTGCTCGATGTCCATGCCGCCGGCGACGCTGGCGATGCAGAGGAAGGTGCGGTTCGCCCGGTCGAGCAGGTAGGAGAAGTAGTACTCCTCGGCCACGTCCGCGGTCACGGTGATCATGACCTTGTGGACGGTGTGACCCTTGATGTCCATCCCGAGGATGTCAGTGGCCCGGGCCACCGTCTCCTCCGGGCCCTCGGCCAGCTTCACGCCGCCGGCCTTGCCGCGGCCACCGACCTTCACCTGCGCCTTGACGACCACCCGGCCGCCGAGGCGTTCGGCGATCGCGCGGGCCTCCTCCGGGGTAGTGGCGACGCCGCCGGCGAGCACGGGCAAACCGTGCCGCTCGAACAGGTCCCGCCCCTGGTACTCGTACAGGTCCACGATTGCGCGTCCCGTCCCGTCTCCGCGACGCGCCCTCGCGCCGCCACCAGCGTTGGAAATCAGTTTGACGCCTGTCATCAGACGAGACAGGCCATTTGCCGCAGCCTAACGAGATGGGAGCCGGGGGCAACCGAGCGGGTGCGGGGTGTGCGGTAATGCACAGCCGCCGGGACGCGTCGGGGTCAACCCACCCGGCAGCGGCCGGCCGCGTACCCGATCACCGCCCGCATGATCTCCTCCTCGGAGCGGTCGGCGAAATTGACCGTAGCGGTGAAGCCGGTGCCGAAGAACGCCTGCTGCATGCCGGAGTCCAGTGCGGTGAAGGCGCCCAGCCCGGTGCCGGCACGCGGGTCACGCGGCTTCACGCAGACCATCTTCTCCAGCGCCCACCGCCGCAGGTAGATCCGGTCGATCGCCTCCCAGGGCAGCCAGATCGCCTGCCCACGAGTGGGCCGGGTCTTGATCCAGAGCCCGGCCGGTCCGACCGCGAGCACCGGTCCGCCGGAGGTGATCAGCCAGAACTGGAGGCCCACCGGCAGCGCGACGAACAGCATGAGCACCGGGATGACGAACAGGACTCCGGCATCGCCCTCGCCGGACGACACGGCCATGCCGATCGGGCAGGCCATCACCAGGCCGCAGAGCAGGATCAGCAGGCCGAAGGGCAGCGCCCGCTTGCGCAGGCTCGGCCGGGCCACGAACGGCAGGTCCTCCGGGATCCGCTTCGCCGTCCGGGTGGCCGGCGGCTGCCACGGTGGCGGCAGCTGCGCCAGCCCGACCCCGCCCGGATACGCCGGCCAGCCCGCACCGGGCTGCTGCGGTGGTGGCGCGGGCCAGCCGGCACCGGGCTGGTGCGGTGGTGGCGCGGGCCAGCCGGCACCGGGCTGCGGCGGCCCGGACCAGCCAGGTTGCTGCTGCTGCGGCGGCCCGGACCAGCCGGGCGCCTGCGGTGGCGCGGGCCAGCCGGCGGCCGGTTGCGGGGCGGCCTGCCCCCAGCCTGGGGCGGCGGTGGCGTCCGGCCGGCCCGGCGGCGGCGCCCATCCGTCGGCGGGGTCCGGCTGCGGGTGGGCGGGCTGGGTCACGGCGAGCTCCCGGCGGGATCGTCGACCGCGGGACGCGGTACGGGCCAGGCACACGATACGACCCTCGCCCCGGCCGCACGGTCCCGTGAACCGCCCGTTCCCGGCGCCGAGATCCCGCACCCGGGACCACGGTTCAGCCGTCCGGGGGATGTTGGGAAAGAGGCGTAACCCCTCGGTGGAGGCGTCGTTGAGTCTGATGTCGGAGCGCTGGTCAGGCGCGATGACGGGAGACGGCCGATGCCCTGTCGGTCGAGGGGTGGCGGCGGGGCATCGTGCATAGAGGGGCCGGACGTGTGAGGGGTGCGTCCGGCCCCTCCCCCTGTCCTGATTCTTTCCACTCCTTGTACGCGAAGTGGCGGTGTCCCGAGGTCGGGATACCGCCACTCGCGCGAAATGGAGTCAAATAGGAAGCGTGCCCGGCGACGCCGGTCAGCCGACCGGCTGGGCGACGTTCTGCCGGACCCACTCCACGATCGACTGGGTGGTGGCACCCGGCGTGAAGATCTTCGCGACGCCGAGCCGCTCCAGCTCGGGAATGTCGGCGTCCGGGATGATGCCGCCGCCGAAGACCACGATGTCGGCCGCGTCGCGCTCGGCAAGCAGTTCCAGCACCCGCTTGAACAGGGTCATGTGCGCGCCGGAGAGCACGGAGAGGCCGACGGCGTCGGCGTCCTCCTGGATCGCGGTCTCCACGATCTGCTCCGGAGTCTGGTGCAGGCCCGTGTAGATGACCTCCATGCCGGCGTCCCGGAGGGCACGCGCGACGACCTTCGCGCCCCGGTCGTGGCCGTCCAGGCCGGGCTTCGCGACGACGACCCGGATACGAGAGCTCATCAGGGCACACCTTTCACCGGCTACGGCACTGTCACCTGAACGAACGGTAACCCGGCCGGGCCGGGGCCGGAAATCCGGGCCGGGACTTCTTAGCGCCCACCCCCGCCCGCCGGAAGCCGCACGCCTCCGCCGAACGGTCACTGTGCGCTACGAACGGACGGTTGCGGGGCCATCCGACCGGCGGCACGAGCCATGACAAGAGCGGATGGAAAGGGACAGAACGAATCGCCAATTCGGCGGTTCGGCTTGTGACAGGAGTGGCGGTTGGCTAACGTGTCCACGGTTGTCATCAGGTCCACGGACGGGTGACGACGCGCTCGCCGGATGTTTGACAGAGCTTCACCGAGCAACTGGCGGTCGCATCGGAACCCGACAACGGAGGGTGTGCGTGCGCCAGCGCCTGTCGTCTGAGCCCGATAGATATCGCGGTCGCCGCCGCGTACCCACCCCTCCCCGGAGCCGCTACGCCGCGGTCGTCACGACCGCTTTCGTGGGAGCCGGCCTCGTCGCCCTCGGCGCGAACGCCCTCCCCGACGCCAAGAGTGTCGACCCGTCGGTCCTCGACCAGCTCAAGCAGGCGTCGATCACCAGCCAGGACGCGGCGGCTCGCGCCGACACGGTGGAGCCCGCCTCGCGGGACAGCCGCGCGGGCGGCAAGACCGCCACCGAGGAGGACGTCTGGCTCCTCCCCCTGCACGGATACGACTTCAACACGCCCTACGGCATGCGTTGGGGCAAGCTGCACACCGGCATCGACCTGGCCGCCGCGGAGGGCACGCCCTACCACGCGATCCACGACGGCAAGGTCACCAAGGCCGGCTGGTTCGGCGGCTACGGCTACGCCGTGATCGTCCAGCACCCCGACGGTAGCGAGGCCATCTACGGCCAATCCTCCGCGGTCAGCGTCAAGGAGGGCCAGCAGGTCAAGGCGGGCGAACAGCTCGGCCTGGTCGGCAACACCGGCCACGCCTACGGCTCCCACCTGCACCTGGAGATCCATGTCAACGGGCAGCCGCTGGACCCGGTGCCGTGGCTCCAGAAGCACGACGTGGACATCAAGCTGGAAACCGAGGCAATCTACAGCGACGTAGCCGCGTCCTGACGCTTCGTATCGCCCATTGACCGCCCGGATCAGTCGATCCGGGCGGTTTTCGCTGTGGACAAAGTCTGCTGGATCACACCGGCGAGTGTGAGCGACGACACAGCAACCCATGATCGTCTTCCCCATAAAACTGCTCCAGCCGGGCGAAACCGGACAGCGGTCACCACCGAACCCGCCGGCCACCCGGGAGCCGGCACCCGTCGCGGGCTGGGCCGACACCAGTATTTCGAGGTCACGTGCCCCCTCGACTGATGAAGGTCCCCGTGCAGGAAGACAGCTCCATCCAGAACGAGAACACCCCGAACGCCCCCGCCCGGCACCGGCGGCGCAGGCCGACGGGTCGGCGCACCACATACTTCGTCATCGGCGCGGTCGCCCTGGTCGGCCTCGGCCTCGGCGGCGTCTCGGTCGCCACCGCCGACCGCGGCACCCCGACCCCGACCGCCGTCGACCTCGATGCGCGGGCCCGCGCCGAGGCCGCCGCCCGCGCCGACCGCTCCGCGCGCGAGACGACCACCCCGGTCAGCCCCTCCGCCGCCGCGGTCAGTCCCTCCGCCGCCCCGGTCAGCCCGTCGCCGAGCCCGACCACTGCGAGCCCGAAGCCGACGAAGGCCGCCACCGCCAAGCCCAAGCCCAAGCCGACGAAGACCACCAAGCCGAAGCCCGCCTGGGTCATCCCGATGGCCGGCGCCGAGATCACCTCCTGCTACGGGCAGCGGTGGGGCACCCTGCACGCCGGCATCGACTTCGCGATGCCCGATGGCACCCCGATCCACGCCGCCGCGGCGGGCACGGTGGTCAAGGCCGGGAACGCCGGCGACGGCTACGGCAACTCGGTCTTCATCGACCACCACAACGGCTACCTGACCCACTACGCGCACCAGAGCCGCCTGATCGTCAGCGTCGGCGACAAGGTGAGCGCGGGCCAGATCATCGGCTACGAGGGTGCCACCGGGGACGCCACCGGTCCGCACCTGCACTTCGAGGTGCACAAGGGCGCGATGTGGAACCAGATCGACCCGGCGCCGTTCCTGCGCGCCCGGGGCATCAACGTGGCCTGCTGACGGCCACGGCACGAGGAGAGGCCCGGTCCGGCACCAGCCGGGCCGGGCCTCGCCGTTCAGAGCTTGTCGATCGGGGCGTGCCGGAGCACCAGCCACATGGTCTGGTCGCCGAAGTCGATCTGGGCCCGGGCTCCCGGGCCGTGCCCCTCGACGGCCAGCACCCGGCCGAGGCCGTAGCGCTGGTGGTTGACCCGGTCCCCCACCGCCACCTTCGGCGCCTGCTTCAGCTCGCTGGCGGTGGACAGCCGGCTGGCGTCCACCCCGAGCCGCTTCGCCAGCTGGGTCGCCTTGGGCGTACCCCCGGTGAAGCCGCCACGCCCGCCGGGCGCACGATCCGCGCGACCGCCCACGCCGCCGCCACCGCCGGCCCACGAGGTGTACGACCCCTCGGTGCGCTCCCAGCGGACCAGCTCCGGCGGCAGCTCCTCCAGAAACCGCGACGGCGGGTTGTAGGCCGGCTGCCCCCAGGCCGACCGGGTGACCGCCCGGGACAGGTAGAGGCGCTGCCGGGCCCGGGTGATGCCCACGTAGGCCAGTCGCCGCTCCTCCTCCAGCTCGCGGGTGTCGCCCAGCGAGCGCAGGTGCGGGAAGACGCCGTCCTCCAGGCCGGTCAGGAAGACCACCGGGAACTCCAGGCCCTTCGCCGTGTGCAGCGTCATCAGGGTGACCACGCCCTGATGCTCGGGGTCGTCGGCGGGGACCTGGTCGGCATCGGCCACCAGCGCCACCTGCTCCAGGAAACCGGCCAGGGTGGCCCGCTCCCCCTCCTCCCCCAGCGCCTCGATCCGCTCGGTGTATTCGCGGGCGACGCTGACCAGCTCCTGGAGGTTGTCCACCCGGCCGGCGTCCTGCGGGTCCAGGCTCTCCTCCAGCTCGGTCAGGTAACCCGAGCGGGTCAGCACCGCCTCCAGGACCTCCTCGGGGGTGCCGGTCGCGGCCAGCTCGCGCGCGGAGTCGAGGAGCGCGACGAAGTCGGCGATGCCGTTGGCGGCCCGGGTGGAGATCCCGGGCGCGTCCTTGGCCCGGCGCAGCGCCGCACCGAAGGAGATCCGATCCCGGCTGGCGAGCGCCTCCACGCACGCCTCGGCCCGGTCACCGATGCCCCGGCGCGGGGTGTTGAGGATCCGACGCAGGCTGACCGTGTCGTCGTCGTTGACCACCGCACGCAGGTAGGCCAGCGCGTCGCGGACCTCCTTGCGCTCGTAGAAGCGCACCCCGCCGACCACCTTGTACGGCAGGCCGACCCGGATGAACACCTCCTCGAAGACCCGGGACTGTGCGTTGGTGCGGTAGAAGACCGCCACGTCGCCCGGGCGGGTGTCACCCTCGTCGACCAGCCGGTCGATCTCGCGGGCGGCCCAGTCCGCCTCGGCGTGTTCGGTGTCGGCCACGTACCCGACGAGCTGTTCGCCGGCACCCGCGTCGCTCCAGAGCCGCTTGGGCTTGCGGGAGGTGTTCCGGTCGATCACCGCGTTGGCGGCGTTGAGGATGGTCTGGGTGGAGCGGTAGTTCTGCTCCAGCAGGATCGTCCGGGCATCGGTGAAGTCGCGCTCGAACTCCAGGATGTTGCGGATCGTCGCGCCCCGGAACGCGTAGATCGACTGGTCGGCGTCACCGACCACGCACAGCTCCGCCGGCTCGATCCCCTCGGTGCCGGAGACCAGCTCCTTGATCAGCACGTACTGGGCGTGGTTGGTGTCCTGGTATTCGTCGACGAGGACGTGCCGGAACCGACGCCGGTAGCTCTCCGCGACGTGCGGGTGCGACTGGAGCAGGTGCACCGTTGTCATGATCAGATCGTCGAAGTCCAGCGCGTGCGCCTCGCGCAGCCGCCGCTGGTAGAGCGTGTACGCCTCGGCCAGGGCCCGCTCGTTCGGCCCCTTGGCCCGGGCCGCGAACTGCTCCGGGTCGACCAGTTCGTTCTTCAGGTTGGAGACCTGGGCCGCCAGCCCGCGCGCCGGGTAGCGCTTCGGGTCGAGGTCCAGCTCCCGGGCGACCAGCTGCATCAGCCGGCGGGAGTCGTCCGCGTCGTAGATCGAAAAGGTGGACTTGAGGCCGGCGTGCTCGTGCTCGGCGCGCAGGATGCGGACGCAGGCCGAGTGGAAGGTCGACACCCACATCAGCCGGGCGCGCGGGCCGACCAGCGCGGTCACCCGGTCCTTCATCTCGCCGGCGGCCTTGTTGGTGAACGTGATCGCGATGATCTCGCCGGGGTGCACGTCCCGCGCGGCGAGCAGATACGCGATCCGGTTGGTCAGCACCCGGGTCTTGCCGGAGCCGGCACCGGCCACGATCAGCAGGGGGGAACCGGCGTGGGTGACCGCGTCGCGCTGCGGGCCGTTCAGCCCGTCGAGGAGGGCCTGGGGGTCCCGCCGGGCCGACGGCGCCAGGCCGCGGCGCGGCGAGCTGGAGTCGTCGCCGGCGCCGGGCCGGTGCGGCGGGGTCGGCCGGGACTCCGGCGCGGGCGGGGACGCGGGGATGTCGAAGAGAGGATGCATCGCAGGGCGAGTCTATGCCGCCGGCCGGACACTTCCCGTCCGCGTCGCCGCGTCGAGTCGAAGCCGTCACCGAGGTGCCGCATCCCACCTGTTGGCGGTTTCCTTGCGCGGCCCACCCGCGGGTCGGCATACTCGACGACGTGTTCGATCAGCGCTCCTACTTTTACTACGGCACCGGGAGTCCGGCAGCCGTAGGTCGCGCCTGATCACAGACCTGCGAAACGCCCCGGGCTCCTGGAGCCCGGGGCGTTTTCGTTCCGGGATCCGGGCACCCGGCCCGAGACCGGAGAGGTACGACGATGATGACTGACGTGGCGGAGTCCAGCGGCGGCCCGGCGGGGCACAACCGGCCGAACGGCACCAACGCGGCCGGGGCCGCGGCGTCCCGGACCGGCACCGACGACTCGGCGGCCGCCGAGCGGATCGTGGCGATCCGGGAGCGGATCGACGAGATCGACCGCACCATCATCGCGCTCTGGCAGGAGCGGGCCGCGCTGTCCCAGGAGGTCGGGGCCACCCGGATGGCCTCCGGTGGCACCCGGCTCGTGCTCTCCCGGGAGCGGGAGATCCTGGAGCGGTTCCGTCAGGCACTCGGCGCGGACGGCACCCAGCTCGCGCTGCTGCTGCTGCGCGCCGGCCGCGGACCCCTGTGAGGGGTGCGGCGGGCGCCGGGCGAACGCCCAGGTCGGCGTACCGGACGGCGGGGACGTACCGACGCGACCGGGGCCCGGATACGACGAACCGCCTGCCGGTGTCGTGCTGACACCAGCAGGCGGTTCGGACGGATCACGCCTCGTGGGTCGCGACGATCTCCCGCTGCTCCGCGAAGTGGCAGGCGCTCGGGTGGTCCGAACCCCGCCGGATCTGGAGCACCGGCACCTCCCGGGCGCACACTTCCTGCGCCTTCCAGCACCGGGTACGGAACCGGCAGCCCGAGGGCGGGCTCACCGGGGAGGGGACGTCACCGGTGAGCCGGATGATCGCCTTGTTCGACCGCACCGTCGGGTCCGGCACCGGCACCGCCGACAGCAGCGCCTGGGTGTACGGGTGCGTCGGCCGCTCGTAGATCTCGTCCTCGGTGCCGACCTCCACCATCTTGCCCAGGTACATCACGGCGACCCGGTCGGAGAGGTGACGCACGACCGACAGGTCGTGGGCGATGAAGACGTACGACAGGCCGAACTCGGCCTGGAGCTTCTCCAGCAGGTTCATCACCTGCGCCTGGATCGACACGTCCAGGGCCGACACCGGCTCGTCGCAGACGATGACCTCGGGCCGCAGGGCGAGCGCCCGGGCGATGCCGATGCGCTGCCGCTGGCCGCCGGAGAACTGGTGCGGGTACCGGTTGATGTGCTCCGGGTTCAGGCCGACCAGGTCGAGCAGTTCCTTGACCTTGCTTCGGCGGGACCGCTTCGGGGCCACCTCGGGGTGGATCTCGAACGGCTCGCCGACCAGGTCACCGACCGTCATCCGCGGGTTGAGCGAGGTGTAAGGGTCCTGCATCACCAGCTGGATCTGCCGGCGCAGGCGCCGCAGCGCCCCCCCGGAGAGCTTGGAGATGTCCTGGCCCTTGTAGAGCACCTGGCCGGCGGTCGGCCGCTCCAGGTTCATCAGGACCCGGGCCAGCGTCGACTTGCCGCAGCCGGACTCGCCCACGACGCCGAGGGTCTCGCCTGCCTTCAGGTCGAAGGAGACGCCGTCGACCGCCTTGACGTGACCGATGGTCTTCTTGAACACGATGCCCCGGGTGACCGGGTAGTGCTTGACCAGGTCGCGGACCTCGATGATGTTCTCAGTCACGGTTCACGAGCTCCTTGGCGAAGTGGCAGGCGCTGGCCCGGCCGCTGCCGAGCTGCAGCAGCGCCGGCATCCTCTCCCGGCACACCGGCTGCACCATCGGGCAGCGCGGGTTGAACGCGCAGCCCTGCGGGATGTTCATCAGGTTCGGCGGGAGGCCCTTGATGGTACGGAGCTCCTGCCCCTTCTCGTCCATCCGCGGAATCGAGTTGAGCAGGCCGAGGGTGTACGGGTGTGCCGGCTTGGCGTACAGGTCGTACACGTCGGCTTCCTCGACGATCCGGCCGGCGTACATGACCGCGATCCGGTCCGCGACGTCGGCGACGACGCCGAGGTCGTGGGTGATCAGGATCATGCCCATCTGCCGCTCCCGCTGGAGTTCGCCGAGCAGGTCCATGATCTGGGCCTGCACGGTCACGTCCAGCGCCGTGGTCGGCTCGTCGGCGATCAGCACCTCAGGGTCCAGCGCCAGCGACATCGCGATCATGGCGCGCTGCCGCATACCGCCCGAGAACTGGTGCGGGTAGTTGCTGTACCGGCCCTTGGCGTTCGGGATCTTCACCTGGTCGAGCATCTCGATCGCGCGCTTCTTGGCGTCCGAGCGGCTCATGCCACGCCGGACGCGGAACTGCTCGGCGATCTGGAAGCCGACGGTGAAAACCGGGTTGAGGGCGGAGAGCGAGTCCTGGAAGATCATCGCAATGCCCTCGCCACGGATCCGCCGCCGCTGCTCGGCAGACATCTTGAGCATGTCCCTGCCGTGGAAGCGGACCTGGCCGCCGGTGACGAAGCCGGGCGGGGTGTCGAGGATGCCCATGATGGTCTGCGCGGTGACGCTCTTGCCGGAGCCGGACTCGCCGAGCACGGCGAGGGTCTCGCCCGCGTCGACGTGGTACGTCACCCCGTTGATGACCTTGGCGACGCCGTCCCGGGTGCGGAACTCCACCCGCAGGTCGTCGACCTCGAGCAGTCGGCCCGAGGGGCGACCGCCGGCGCCCGGCGCGGACTGCTCGGACACGAGAATGTCGGACAACTCAGTTCCCCTATCGGAGCTTCGGGTCGAGGGCCTCGCGAACCGTCTCGCCGAGCATGACGAAGCTCAGCACGGCGGTGACGAGGAACGCGGAGGGGAAGAACAGCAGGAACGGCGAGACCCTGATGTAGTTCTGCGCCTCGCTGATCATGATGCCCCAGGACACCACCGGGGTCTTCAGACCGATGCCCAGGAAGGACAGCGTGGCCTCGGCGCCGATGAACGAGCCCACCATGATCGTGCCGTAGACCAGCAGCGGCGCGAGGCAGTTGGGCAGCAGGTGCTTGAGGATGATCCGGCCGGTGCCGGCACCCAGCGCCCGCGCCGCCACGATGTAGTCGGCCTCCTTGGTGGCCAGCACCGAGGAGCGCATCAGCCGCATCACGACCGGCCAGCTCAGTACGGTCAGGGACATGATCACCAGGCCCATGATCGTCCACTCGCTGTTGTCGGTGCCCGAGCCGTTGAAGGTGGTCAGGATGACGATCGAGCCGAGCACGAAGGGCAGGCCGAAGAAGATGTCCGCGCCTCGAGAGAGCAACGCGTCCACCCAGCCGCCGCGGTAGCCGGCGATCATGCCCATCGCGCCGCCGATCAGCAGCGTGCCCATGGTGGACAGCAGGGCCACCACGATCGAGGCGCGGGCACCGTAGATGGTGCGGGCGAAGACATCCCGGCCCTGCACGTCGTAGCCGAACCAGGCGGACGACGACGGCTCGACCCGGCTGCGGGACAGGGCGCCGTTGACCGGGTCGCCGGAGGTGAACAGCGACGGGAAGGCGGCCATCACCACGAACAGCACGATGAACACCGCGGAGATCCAGAACAGCGGCTTGCGGCGCAGGTCGATCCAGGCGTCGCCGAGCAGGCCGCGCGGCTTCTCGTGCTTCTGCGGGAGGCCGGCGGTGGCGGGCGTGCCGGAGCCGGCTCCGGCCGGCGCGGTCACGGACGGCGTCGAGACGATCGACGCGGTACTCGGGTCACTCATAGCGGATCCTCGGGTCCAGGGCGGCGTAGAGCAGGTCCACCAGCAGGTTCATCAGGAGATATACGAGCACCAGGACCACCACGATGGAGACAACGGTAGCGCTCTCCTTCGTGACGATGGACCGGAGGACCTGGCGGCCGATCCCGTTGATGCCGAAGATGCCCTCGGTGACGATCGCACCACCCATCAGGGCGCCGAGGTCGGTGCCGAGCAGGGTGACGACCGGAATCAGCGAGTTGCGCAACAGGTGAACGCCCACCACCCGGCGCATGGGCAGGCCCTTGGCGATGGCGGTACGGACGTAGTCCGCGCGGCGGTTCTCCGCGATGCTGGTGCGCGCCACCCGGGCGATGTACGCCATCGAGGCGCTACCCAGCACGAAGCCGGGCAGGAGCAGCTCGCTGAGCCGCATCTCGTTGGACACGGTCGGGTTCACGATGTGCCACTTGACGCCGAGGAGCCACTGGAGCACGAAGCCGATGACGAAGACCGGCAGCGCGATCAGGAAGAGGGTGGAGACCAGGACCAGGTTGTCCAGGAAGCCGTTGCGCCGGAGACCGGTCAGGACGCCCGCGCCGAGGCCGATGACGGCCTCGATGGCGAGCGCGACCACCGCCAGCTTCAGGGTGTTGGGGTACGACGTCATGATGATGTCGCTGATCGGCCGGCCACCGAACGTGACGCCGAAATCACCCTGGAAAAGATTCTTCATGTAGCTGGCGTACTGCACCCAGATCGACTGGTCGAGATGGTATTTCTCGGTCATCAGCGCCCGGAAGTTGTCGGGGCAACCGCGGTCGCCGCACTTGCCGGCGAAGGGGTCGCCCGGCACCGACCAGACGAGCCAGTAGATCAGGAACGTCGTGCCGATGAACACCGGGACGAGTTGCAGCAGCCGTCTCAAGAGATAACGGCCCATGGGGTGGTCCTCCAGACAGGGGGCGCGTCGGACGGCCGACACGGTGGTGACAACGTTGCAAGGGGTCTGTTGTACACCCCCTCGCGGAACGGCCCCGGGTCGGGCTCACCGGTAGGCGAGCCCGACCCGGGGTCAGACCGTTCGGATCAGAGCTCGACCGAGGTGATGTCGAGCTCGCCGACGTTGGTCAGCTCCAGCTTCTTGATCTTCGGCGAGTGGCCGGACTGCTGGCCACCGAAGTAGATCGGCATCGACGGAACGTCCTGGTCGATGAGCTTGACGGCCTCAGCGAACTTCGCGTGCGACGCCTCGAGGCTGGGGGCCCCGAGGGCCTCCTTGGCGAGAGAGTCAACCGTCTTGTTGCTGTACAGACCGTCGTTCGAGGAGCCACCGGTCACGTAGAGCGGCATGATCCAGTTCTCGACGTCCGGGTAGTCCTGCTGCCAGCCGGCGCGGTAGGCGCCGTCCATCTTGTGGGCGTTGATCTGGGCCCGGAAGACCGCGAAGGTCGGCATGCCGACGGCCTGCGCGTCGAGGCCCAGGTTGGTCTTGATCTGCTGGGCGACGGCCTCCATCCACTCCTTGTGGCTGGCGTCGGCGTTGTAGTACAGCTTCAGCTTGCCCGTGAAGCCGCTGGACTCGGCGAGCAGCTTCTTGGCCAGGTCCACGTCGAACGTGCAGGCGGTGCAGTTGCCCGGCTCGGCGCCCGGGGTCAGCGGGTTGGCCCAGCTGTCGGCCGGCTTGCGGTTACCGAAGAAGATCTTGTCGGTGATCTCCTGCCGGTTGATGGAGTGCGAGATCGCGGCGCGCAGCTTCGGGTCCTGGAAGCGCTTGTCGTAGATCGGGAAGGCGATGATGCCCGTCGACGGGGTGGTGGAAGCGATGGCCCGGTCGCCCAGGTCGGTCTTCCACTTGTCACCGGCCAGCGAGGAGACCGGAACCTGCTGCTGGAAGTCGATGTTGCCGGAGACCAGGTCGCTGTAGGCGGCCGTGTCGTCCTGGTAGATCTTGACGGTGACGTCCTTGATCTTCATCTTGTCGCGCAGGGTGTAGTCGTCGAAGCGGGTGAGCTTGATCTCGACGTCGTCCTGCCACGAGACGAACTTGACCGGGCCGTTACCGATCGGCTTCTTCTTGCCGAACTCTTCCGGCGTCTCGGTGAAGAAGACGTCCGGCAGCGGCACGAAGGCGCTGTAGCCGAGCTTGGTCGGGAACACGGCGGTCGGCGCGTTGAGCGTGACCTCGAAGTTCCAGTCGTCGACGACCTTGAGGCCGGACATCTCCTTGGCCTTCGGCTCCGGGGCCTTCTGCGGGCCGTCCGGGCCGTCCGGGTCCTCGGTGTAGACGTCGTCGAAGCCCTGAATGTCGGAGAAGAAGCTGGCGTTCTGCGCGCCGTTCGGGCCGTACGCCGCCCAGTTCCAGGCCTTGACGAAGCTCTCGGCCTTGACGGTGGTGCCGTCGTGGAACTTGGTGTTCTGCTTGATCTTGATCTTGAAGACCTTGGAGTCGGTCGTCTCGATCGACTCGGCCAGAGCGTTCTGCGGCGCCCCACCGTTGTTGGGGTACTCGACCAGACCGGTCCACATGTAGTCGATGATCGCGCCGCCACCGGTCTCGGTGGTGTCCGCCGGAACCAGCGGGCGCTCCGGCTGGGTGCCCTCGATGATGATCGCACCGTCATTGGTGGCGCCGGGGTCGCCGCCGTCGTTGTTGCCGCTGGAGCAGCCGGACGCGACGAGCGCGAACGCCGCGCCCACCGCGAGCGCGCCGCTCGCCCGCTTCGAGACTCTCATTCCGAGGGGCCTCCTCTTTCTAACCTGGTTCCGTCGTGAGTTTCACGCACGTCTTGGGGGGTGACGCCACCGCCGGCCCGAACCACAGGCCGCCGGTTTACCGCAGGGGAAATCGGGACACCCCCAGGGGTACCGATCCGCCGGGCACCGCACCGCGGCGAAGACACCGGGCAGGGCCGACAACCACATGAAGTCACCAGATGGCGACGGCGTGTGGTCGGCGAGCCCGACGAGGTGCCTCACACCAGGGGTGAGGTGCTTGCCACTGTGACACCCACCAGCCCATTCCGTGAAGGTGCCGTTATCAAGCCGTTAGT
The DNA here is from genome assembly GCF_047921475.1 of Micromonospora sp. SL4-19. NCBI lineage: Bacteria > Bacillati > Actinomycetota > Actinomycetes > Micromonosporales > Micromonosporaceae > Micromonospora > Micromonospora sp. SL4-19. The sequence goes on along the minus strand of NZ_JBLROB010000004.1, from coordinate 55,871 downwards.
TGGCCGCCGCGTTGCCGATACCTGAGAAAAGATCATAAAAGATCGCAGTCGTACCGCTCTGAACAGGTAAGACACGGTCACGCCAGGCTCGGCACCCCGCGTAGGCTCGGCGCTGTGAGCTTCCCCGCCTCCGCTCCGGTGCTCCCCGACGTCCGTCGAACCCTGGCGGTATTTGCCCATCCGGACGATGTCGACTTCGGATGTGCGGGCACCATCGCCGGCTGGGTGAACGAGGGTATCGAGGTGGCGTATCTGATAGTCACCCGGGGGGAATCCGGCGGGTTCGACGACACCCCGCGCGAGGAGATGGCGGCCCGGCGCGAGGCGGAGCAGCGGGCGGCGGCCGCCGCGGTCGGCGTACGCCGGGTCGACTTCCTCGACGGCCACCCCGACGGCCTCCTCACCGCCAGCCCGGAGCTGCGCCGCCAGGTCACGACGGCGATCCGCCGGTTCCGGCCGGACCGGGTGGTCACCAGCTCCCCGCTGCGCCGCTGGGAGCACCTCACCGGGCCGAGCCACCCCGACCACCTGGCCGTCGGCGAGGCCACCACCTGCGCGGTCTACCCCGACTCGCGCAACCGCTTCGCCTTCCCGGAACTGCTCGCCGAGGGGCTGGAACCCTGGGTGGTGCGGGAGATCTGGTACGCGGGCGGTCCCTCGCCGGACCACGTCGTCGACGTGACCGACCAGGTCGACCAGAAGATCGCCGCGATTCGGGCGCACCACTCGCAGACCGCCGACCTGGACGTGGCGGCCTGGGTCCGCGACCGGCTCACCGCTATCGCCGCCGGCGGCGGGCTACCCACCGGCCGGCTCGCCGAAGCGTTCACCGTGCTCCGCACCGAGTGACCAGGAACGGTCACGCGGACCAGGTGTACGCACGGCCGGGTGGACGGCGAGGGACTCGCCGCCCACCGGACGCAACGGTCAGACCAGCCGGCGGTCGGCCGCCCAGCGGGACAGCTCGTACCGGTTGGACATCTGGAGCTTGCGCAGCACGTTGGACACGTGCGTCTCGACCGTCTTGATCGAGATGAACAGCTCCTTGGCGATCTCCTTGTACGCGTACCCCCGGGCCAGCAGCCGGAGCACCTCCCGCTCGCGGTTGGTGAGCTGGTCCAGCTCGGGGTCGGCGACCGGCGCGTCCGGCCGGGCCGCGAACGCGTCCAGCACGAACCCGGCCAGCCGGGGGCTGAACACCGCGTCCCCGTCGGCCACCCGGCGGATCGCATCGGTCAGCTCGTCCGGCGAGATGGTCTTGGTGACGTAGCCTCGGGCGCCGGCTCGGATCAGCCCTATCACGTCCTCGGCCGCGTCCGAGACGCTCAACGCCAGGAACCGCACCTGCGGGTGGGTACGCCGCATCGCCTCCAGCACCGCCCGGCCACCGCCGTCCGGCATGTGCACGTCGAGCAGCACCACGTCGGGCTGGGTCGCCGCGATCCGGCTGACCGCCTCCGCCACCGTGCTGGCCTCGCCCACCACCTCGACGTGCCCGCCGAGCTCGGCGCGTACGCCCGCCCGGAACATGGCGTGGTCGTCGACGAGGAACACCCGCAGCCGCCCGTCCCGGGTCGCCGCTGTCTCGACCGGTCCCTGCTCGACCATGGTCACCTGTCCCTTTCCGCCGTTGAGCCGGAGCCGCTGATCGGCAGGATCAGCCGGACTTCGGTCCCTTCCCCCGGCCCGGACCGGATCTCCGCCCGGCCGCCGTGCCGCTTCATCCGCCCGATGATCGAGCCCCGGACACCGTGCCGGTGATCCTCCACCGTATCCGGGTCGAACCCCTTGCCCCGGTCCCGTACGAAGACGCTGACCTGGTCCGGCTCCACCTCGGCGTAGAGCGACACCGTCCGAACCTCGGCGTGTCGGGCGGCGTTGACCAGGGCCTCCCGGGCCGCGGCGACCAGGGCGCCGACCCGCTCGTCGGTCTCCCGATCGCCCACTACCACCGCCTCGACGGTGATGGCGAAGGTGTCCTCCACCTCGGCGGCGGCCTGCTCCAGCGCGGCGGCGAAGCGCTCGGTCGGCGAGGCGGTCGGCTTGTAGAGCCAGTTCCGCAGCGACCGCTCCTGGCCACGCGCCAGCCGCTGCACGGTCTTGATGTCGCTGGCGTTGCGCTGGATCAGGGCGAGGGTGTGCAGCACCTGGTCGTGCACCATCGCGGCCAGCTCGGCCCGTTCCTGCTCCCGGATGCGCCCCTCGCGCTCCGAGCGCAGCTGGTTCCAGGTACGCCAGAGCACCGGTCCCGTCACCACGCCCACGCCGGCCAGTCCGACCAGCGCGAAGATCACGCCGTTGAGCACGGCGTCGAAGTTCTGCGCCGGCGAGTAGACCGCCGCCACGCCGATGATGCCGACGGCGACGAGCACCCCGCCGCCGACGAAGCGGAGCACGAACGCGCGCCGGTCGCTCTCCTCCACCACCGCGCCCAGCCAGGGCACCGCCATCGAGCCGCTCCACTGCTGGCGGCGCTCCGGCGCGGACTGGTGCCAGATCACGCCGGCCCCGACCGCGATGATGGCGACCAGCCAGCCGGCGGTGCCGGCGGCCCCGGCCGAATGGAAGGCCATCATCTGGACCAGCAGCACGCCCAGCCCGATCGCCACGAAGGGCAGGAGCTGGGCGAGGTCGCGGCGGGGCGGCCGGACGGCGGTGTCGACCGGGCGCGGCGGGACGACCGCCCAGAACGCGGCATACAGCAGCAGCCCGAGACCGTTCAGCCCGAGCAGCACCATGAAGGCGATCCGGACACGGAGCACCGAGATGCCGAGGTGCTCGGCGAGGCCGGCGGCCACCCCGGCGGCCAACCGGTGCTCGGTGGCCCGGTAGAGCCGGTGCGGGTGCGGGTGCGGTGTCACGGTGCTGCTGATCGGAGGCTCCCGGGGGCGTGGGACGGTGGTGGCGGTGCCGGCCGCGGCCGGCGCCGTCCCGATCGTCACACGGCCGGGCCGTGCCCGGCCACAGGGACGCCCCCGACAACCGGGGCCCCGAGATCTCAGGGTGGGTTCAGGGTCGGGTCCTGAGGACGCTCGGGCGGCCGGGGCAGCAGGATCGATGGCATGACCGAGGACGCTGCCCGTCCGCCCCTGCCCGGGGCGGCGCCACCGGACGGGCCACCGCCACCCCCGCCGACCGGCCCCGCCGCACCCCTGCCGGGGGGCGCGCACAACGCCGGTTCCGGGCCGTTCGACCCGCCACCCTCCGGGTACGCCCCGCCGCCCGGCGCCGCCGGCTTCACCTCCCGGTACGGCCTGGTCCGCCCACGGGAGGGCCGCTACCTGGCCGGCGTCTGCGCCGCCATCGGCCGGGCCACCAACACCGACCCGGTGCTGTGGCGGGTGCTCCTCGCCGTGCTGGGCTTCTTCGGGGGCATCGGCATCCTGGTCTATCTCACCGCCTGGCTGATCATTCCCGGCGAGGGCGACACCGCCTCCCCGGTGGAGTCGATGCTCGGCCGGGGCCGGTCGAGCATGTCCCCGGTCACCGTGATCGTGCTCAGCATCGTGGTCGCGGTCGGCTTCGGCTACGTCGTCACCAACGGGTTCCGGGCGATCCTGCTCGGCGCGGTGATCCTCATCGGCGGCGCGCTGCTGCTCAACCGCGACCAGCGCGGCCCGGCGGAACGGCAGTCCGCCGCCGCGGCTGGCCCGCCCCCGGGTCCGGTGCCGCCGGCGGCCTGGCCGGCGCCCGGTCAGCCCACCGCCACGCCGTTCCCTGCCGGTGGCCCGGCCTGGCCCGGCGGGTCGGCCGGGGCGGCCTGGCCGGCGCCCGGGCCGGCCGGGCGGGCGTCCTGGTCCGAGGCGGGACCTGCCGGCGCCGGACCGGCCTCGGGCGGCCCGGCGGGTACGGCTGCCTCAGCACCGGCCGGACCGGAGACCACCGCCCAGCTGCCCACCGCCCCCGCGGACGCGGAGACCACCACGCAGGTGCCGGCCGGCCCGGAGGACACCACGTTCCAGCCGGCCTGGCCCGGATCTCCCGCGGCCCCCGTCCCGGGTGCCCGGACCGCCGAGTGGCAAGGGAACGAGTCGACCTGGCCGGGTACGCCGACGACCGGGGGCGCTCGGCTCGGGGAGCCGGTTTCCGTACCGCCCCCGTCGCCGGTGGGCGCGCCGCTGCCGCCGGGCGGCTACCGGCCGCCGTTCGCGCCGCACGGCCCGTACGCCGGGCCGTACCCGCCGACGCCACCGGCCCCCGCGCCGACGCCGGTGCCGGTGCCGAAGCGGCCGAAGGAACGCTCCGCGCTCGGCGCGGTCACCTTCTCACTGATCTTCCTGGCGCTGGGCGTGGTGGCCATGCTCGACCTGATGGACGTCTTTTCGGTCGGGGCGGCGGGGTACTTCGCCGCGGTGCTGGCCACCATCGGGATCGGGCTGCTGGTGGGCACCTGGTTCGGCCGGGCCCGCTGGCTGATCGCGCTCGGCCTGGTCACTGCGGCGGCGCTCGGCATCGCCACCGTCGCCGAGTCCTACGACCGGGTACGCGGGATCGACGGCAACGTCACCTGGGCCCCGCCCAGCTACCAGGACCTGGCGGTCCGTTACCACAGCACCTTCGGCGACGCGTTGCTCGACCTCCGCGCGGTCGACTTCGACAAGAAGGACACCGAAATCACGGTGGATGTCAACTTCGGCAAGGTGAAGGTGGTCGTACCGCCGAATGTCGACGTCACCACGGTGGCCGACGTGAACGCCGGTGACGCCACCGTCTTCGGCAAGCGGTACGGGGGGCTGAACGGCCCCCAGCGGGAGGGCACCGACCTCGGAGCAGACGGCCCCGGCGGCGGCACCCTGCGACTGCTCATCCACGTGAACGCCGGAGACCTGGAGGTGACCCGGTGAAGGCCCATCGCACAGATGTCGTGTCGTTCGCCTTCGGGCTGGTCTTTCTGGCCCTCTCCGTCTGGTGGCTGCTCGCTCGGATCCTCGGGCTCACCCTGCCCCCGGTGGGCTGGTTCCTGGCCGGCGCGCTCATCCTGATCGGGCTGCTGGGTCTGGTCGGGGCACTGCGATCGGGCCGGCACCCGGACCGGGAGCCGGTCCACCCGGAGCCGGAGGCCACCGTCGCGGCGCCCTACGTGGACGCCGCCCCCACCAGCGGTGCGTCCACCGCCCCGGCGACCGACGAGTGGGCCACCGACGCGGCGGGCCGGGACGGCGAAACCGAACCGGCGACCCGCGAACTGCCCGCCGTCGACGGTCCGGAGTGGCTGGCCGGGCGGAACGCGGCCGGCGGTCCGGGTGCCGACGGGGACGAGACCGGCCGAGAGGGGCGGTCGGCGGGCTGACCTCGACGGTGCGGGACACCGGCGGCGGCGCATATGCTGGCTGGCGGAGTACCGCCTCCGCCGGCCGGTCCCGCCCCGGCCGCGGCCGGCGCTCCCGGTCGCCGGGCCCCCGTCCGCGGCCCCGGCCGGCCAGGTCGCCGTGGCGGTCCCGCCGCGTCCCGCCTCTACCTCGTCAGGAGCCCGTCCGACATGACCGAGTCCCCCGCCGAGCGCACCCCCGGCCCGTCCGGTCCGGTCCGCATCGGCGAGCGCGCCGCCCGTACCCTCGTCACCGAGTTCGCCCGGCGTAACGACCCGAAGGCCGGCCTGCTGGTCGGCGCGACTCCGGGCTCCGCGGTGCTGGCCGCCGCGATCGACGCGCTGCTCCCCGGTGACCGGCTCACCGTCGTCCCGGCCGAGGGCTGCTCCGCGGCCGCACTGCGCGAGCACGTGACGGCCCAGGGCGGCTGGGTCGCCGACCGGGTACGGGTGGTCGACACCCTCGCCGAAGCGGACGCCGCCGAGGTGGTCATCGCTGCCGAGCCGCTCACCGGCACCGCCGACGAGGCCCGGGTGGCCGTCGACGGGCTGTCGAAGTACCTCACCGAGGGCGCCGTGCTGAGCGTCGCCGCGCCGATCTTCCGCACCGAGGGCGCCGGCGCCGAGCTGGACCGGCAGGGCGTGCTGCACGGTGTCCGCACCGACCTGGTGCTGCGCAACTCCCCGCCGGTACGGGTGCACCACCTCCGCTTCACCCCGGCGGCCGTCGCGCTGGCCGCCAAGCTGTCGCCGGCGTACCGGCCGTCGAGCGTGCCGCTGACCCGGAGCATGCACATCGACTCCAACGGGGTGGCGGCGGCCGGCATCAGCCTCGGCCTGGCCGCGCTGGCCCGGGTGACCCGGCCGAAGTCGAAGCTCTGGCTGCTGCCCGCGCTGGCCGCCGCACCGGTGGCCGCGTTCTTCCGCGACCCCGAACGAGACGTCCCGGAGGACCCGGCTGCCGTGGTCGCCGCGGCGGACGGTCAGGTCCTCTCGGTGCAGCGGCTGCACGACGAGCGCTTCGGCGAGGGCGAATGGCTGCGGATCGCGGTCTTCCTCTCCGTGCTGGACGTGCACGTCAACCGCGCTCCCGTGCCCGGCAAGGTGGTCGACTACTTCGTCGCGGACGGCGGGTTCGTCAACGCGATGAAGCCGGATGCCGAGCACAACGTGGCGGCGTACACGGTGCTCGACACCGATCACGGCACGGTGGTGGTCGCGCAGCGTACGGGCCTGATCGCCCGGCGGATCGTGCAGCGGGCGCCGATCGGCGCGCTGCTGGCCAAGGGTGAGCGCTTCGGTCTGATCCGGTTCGGCTCGCGGACCGACGTCTACCTGCCGGCGGAAGCGGCCGAACCGCTGGTCGGCCCGGGCGACAAGGTGGTCGGCGGCTCGACGGTGATCGCCCGCTGGGTCTGATCCCGGGGACGCGAAAGGGGCGCCGCTCGTCGCGGCGCCCCTTTTCGGTGGTACGGGTCAGGCGGTCCGGCGCTGGCGCAGCCAGAGCACCGGGCCACTGACCAGGTAGCCCACCACCACGAGGGCGAAGGTGAGCCGGATGTCGACCAGCGCGCCGAGCACCGGGGCCAGCCAGAGCCACGGCGGCAGTTTCACCAGCCGGGCGAGCTTCGCGTACGGGAAGCTGGAGACCATGGCGAAGGCGAGCAGCGCCACCCCGGCGACCATCACCAGGCCGGGGACCGGCAGCCCGATCGCCACGGTCAGGGCCAGCACGGCCGCCGCCATGGTGGTCGGCACACCGCAGAAGAACCGGCCGTCCTTCGGCGAGACGTTGAACCGGGCGAGCCGGATCGCGGCGCAGGCCGCGACCAGGGCGCAGGCGACGGCGGCGGCCGCCGGCCGAACCGAGCCGGCCAGGGAGGCGTAGACCACGACCGGGGCGGCGAGGCCGAACGAGCACATGTCGGCCAGCGAGTCCATCTGGGCGCCGAACGGGCTGGCCACGCCGAGCCTGCGGGCCAACGCGCCGTCCAGGCCGTCGAACGCGACGCAGGCGATCAGGCAGATTGCCGCGACCCGGACCTCGCCCCGCATGGCCAGGAAGATCGCCAGCATGCCGAGCATCAGGCTGCTCAGCGTGCAGGCGTTGACCAGGGCGAACTTGGCCCGGCGGGCGGCGGTGTGCTCACCCGGCAGAAGCGGGATCGACGTCGCCGGCGCCTCGTCGACCGGCGCCGCGGGGGCGAGCGCCGGGCTGACCGGCATCACCGCCTCGACCTCGGGGTCGAACCGGCCGTAGCGACGGCGCTGGCGGTCGGTCCACCGGTGGTCGGGGGTGACCAGGTCGGTCGCCGTCGCAGCGCCCCGGCGGCCCACCCGGACCAGCAGCACCTGGCGGGCGAACGTGCTGCTGCGGCGCAACCCGCCCGCCCAGCGACGCCCAGCGGGGCGCGGACTGTCAGTCGTACGACGCCGGCGCCATGGGGCTCTCGGCACGTTTCCTCCATCACCGGATCGGCTGACCGCCACCTGGCGGGCGTCCGGCTGTCTCGTGCCGGACCCTCTCTGGCCCGGCAGGCCGTTTGCGGAGTACACCATTGCACAGGGGACAGGGGGTTGGCGATAGCTGTCGGCGGTACTTATAACTCCCTTAACCGCGCGAACCGCTCACTTGTTCCCATCCAGGGCGTCATCGCCCATTTCCATCGGCCAACCCCGACTTCGACTGTACTAGAGGGCGCCACACCCCGACCGGGTGAGAGCCCGTCACCTCCCCGGGCGTCCGGTTGCCCGGACCGCCACGTCCGTCATCGTCAAGCCGCCGACCTGCTCGGGGGCGAACCAGGCGGCCCGTGCGGTGGAGCCGCCCGCGAGTTCGGTCACCACCGCCTCGGTCGGGGCGTCGACCCGCACCTGGTAGATCACCCGGACGCCGTGCCAGTCCAGCGGCCGCCCCTCCGGGCCGAGCGCGGCGGGATTGTGCAGGTTGTCGACGGCCAGCAGGTCGACCACCCGGCCGAGCTGTCCGGCCTCCTCCACCAACTCCCGGAGCAGCCCGGCCGCCGGCTGCTCGCCGTGATCGGTGCCGCCGCCGGGCAGGTGCCACATTCCGGCTCCCGGGTACCCCTCGGCGATCATCGTGAGCAGCACCCGCCCAGCCGGGTCGCTGACCAGCCCGTACGCGGCGAAGCGCTGCCGGCGGTCGACGGGGGGCGGCCCGAACGGCGCCCGGTCCGCGCGGGCGGTGTGCTCGGGCACCGGGTCGACGGGCAGGCCGAGCGCGTCGGCGGTGAACGGCAGCAGCGGCAGGTCCCGGGCCTCGCCGGGCGTGCACCAGCGGGCGAGGTCGGTGGTGCCGTCCGGTTCGTCCTGGAGCGTTCCGCCGGTGGGTGCGACGTCGAACACGATCCGGTCGGTGTGCAGGGCGACGCCGAGGTCCGGGTAGCGGGTCACGTCGGCGACCGCCTCCCGCGGTCCGCTCACCCGGACGGTCAGCCCGGTCTCCTCGGCGAACTCGCGTACCACCGTGACCTCGGGGTGCTCGGCGTGATCGACACCACCGCCGGGCAGCTGCCAGACGCCGGGGAAGTCGGCACGCTCGGACCCTCGGACGAGCAGCACCCGCTCCCCGTCCCGGCACACCCCGTACGCCCCGATCCGCCGCCGCTCCTCCAAGCCCCTCACTCCTCCCACTCGCCGCTCCACGCATCCGTTCGATCATGAGCCTGTTGCCCGCCGACGCGGCGTGACGGACACCATCTTCATGATCGCCGGTAGGACCCGCGGGCGGGGGCGGGAGGGGAGGGTCAGATGAGTTGGGCGGCCTGGACGGCCTCGGCGGTGACCTCGGTGAGCCGGTCGGTGGGGAGGGCGCCCAGCTCCTCCCGACGGAACCAGCGGGCCTCGCAGGTGGAACCGCCCACGTCGGCCACGGTCGGCGGGGCCGGCTGGTCGACCACCACCCGGTAGAAGGCGCGTACGCCGTGCCAGTCGATCGGGTAGCCCTCCGGGCCGAGCGAGGCGGCGTCCCGGTGGCTGGCGACGCCGAGCAGCTCGACCAGGCGCCCGGTCTGCCCCGTCTCCTCGACCAGCTCGCGGATCAGCGCGGCGCCCGGCTGCTCGCCGTAGTCGGTGCCGCCGCCGGGCAGGTGCCAGCAGCCGGCGCCCGGGTATCCGTCGGAGACCCGGGTGAGCAGCACCCGCTCCTCCGGATCGGTCACCACCGCGTACGCGGCGAAGCGCTGCGCCCGGTGCAGCCCGTCGGGGCCGGGAACCGCGTAGAACGAGGGGAACTCCGGGACCTCCTCCGGCACCACGTCGGCGGCCGAGGCGCGCAGGCCCAGGGCGCGCGCGGTGAACGATCGCAGCGGCAGCTCCCGGGCCTCGTCGAGGGTGAACCAGCGGGCCAGGTCGGTCGGCCGGTCCACCCGCTCGGTGAGCGTCCCGCCCCGCACGGAGACCGTGTAGAGCAGGCGGTCGGTGTGGATGGTGATGCCACGCTCGGGCAGCGCCCGCATGTCGGCGATCACGTCCTGGAGGCCGGAGACGGCGACCGAGAGGCCGGTCTCGGCGGCGGTCTCCCGCACGACGGTGTGGTGGGGGTCCTCACCGTGGTCGACCGCCCCTCCGGGGATGGACCAGGTGCCGGGAGTGCCGGAGCGCTCCGATGCGCGGACCAGCAACACTCGGCCGTCTGAATCAGCACAAACTGCGTATGCCGCGATCCGTCGGAGCGGCTCCAGCGAGATGGTCACGGGAGGAAATTCTCCCCGGCTATGGTTACCGCCATCGAAAAGAGTCAGATTCCTGACTCTTTTCTGGCGCCTCAGGGTCCGGTCAGGGTAGGAGTCCGGGCGGTCACCGAGGTCCCCCGCCGCCCGGCGCGCGACCGTTGGGGCATGACCTTCCCGAACGCCCCTCACGCCCCGTACAAGCAGCTCCGGCGACCGACCACCGACCGCATGGTGGCCGGGGTCGCCAGCGGCCTCGGCCGCTACTTCGCCGTCGACCCCACCCTGGTCCGGGTCGTCTTCGCCGTCGCCACCGTGCTCACCGGCGGGGTTGCCGCGCTGGCGTACCCGATCATGTGGTTCCTGATGCCCGAGGAGCCGGCGGGCGCGCCCGCCTGGCCGCACCCGGCGGGCACCGCTCCCGGCTGGCCGCCGGTCCCGCCGGCGACCGCCCCCACCTGGGGCGGGCCCGGACCGCAGCCCGGCTCGACCCCGCCGGCCGGGCCGGCGCCACAGGGCGCGCCCCCGCCGACCCCGCAGGCCGGACCGATGCCGGACCCGGCGCCCCGGCCGGCGCCTCAGCCGCCGGCGGCCTGAGCCCGGGTCACTCCCACTCGATGGTGCCCGGCGGCTTGCTGGTCACGTCCAGGGCCACCCGGTTGACCTCGGCGACCTCGTTGGTGATCCGGGTGGAGATCCGGGCGATCACCTCGTAGGGCAGCCGGGACCAGTCGGCGGTCATCGCGTCCTCGCTGGAGACCGGGCGCAGCACCACGGGATGCCCGTAGCTGCGCCCGTCGCCCTGCACCCCGACACTTCGCACGTCGGCCAGGAGCACCACCGGGAACTGCCAGACGCCCCGGTCCAGGCCGGCGGTGCTCAACTCCTGCCGGGCGATCAGGTCGGCCTTCCGGAGCACGGCGAGCCGCTCCTCGTCGACCGCGCCGATGATCCGGATGGCCAGGCCCGGGCCGGGGAACGGGTGCCGCCAGACCATCGCCTCGGGCAGCCCCAACTGCAGGCCGAGCGTGCGGACCTCGTCCTTGAAGAGCGTGCGCAGCGGCTCGACCAGGGCGAACTTCAGGTCCTCCGGCAGGCCGCCGACGTTGTGGTGGCTCTTGATGTTGGCCGTGCCGGTGCCACCGCCGGACTCGACCACGTCCGGGTAGAGGGTGCCCTGCACCAGGAACTCGACGTCGCCGTGCGAGGCGATCTCCCGGGCGGCGGCCTCGAAGACCCGGATGAACTCCCGGCCGATGATCTTGCGCTTCTGCTCGGGATCGGTCACCCCGGCCAGCGCGCCGAGGAACCGCTCGCGGGCGTCGACCACCTTGAGCTTGATGCCGGTGGCCGCGACGTAGTCCTTCTCCACCTGCTCGGCCTCACCGGCGCGCAGCAGGCCGTGGTCGACGAAGACGCAGGTGAGCTGGTCACCGACGGCCTTGTGCACCAGCGCCGCGGCCACCGCCGAGTCGACGCCGCCGCTCAGGCCGCAGATGACCTCCTTGTCGCCGACCTGCTCGCGGATCCGGGCCACCTGCTCGTCGATGATGTTCTCGGGCGTCCAGGTCGGCTCGATGCCGGCGATGTCGTGGAGGAAGCGGGTGAGCATCTCCTGCCCGTGCGCGGTGTGTCCGACCTCCGGGTGGAACTGCACGCCGGCCCGGCGGCCGGCCAGGTCCTCGAAGGCGGCGACCGGCGCGCCCGCCGACTCGGCGGTGACCGTGAAGCCGGCCGGCGCCTCCGTGACGCAGTCGCCGTGGCTCATCCAGACCGGCAGGTCGTCGGGCAGGTCGCGGAGCAGTACGCCGGCCTCCGCACGGGCGCGCAGCGGCGTGCCGCCGTACTCCCGGTTGCCGGTCCTCGCCACCGTGCCGCCGAGCGCCTGGGCCATCGCCTGGAAGCCGTAGCAGATGCCGAAGACCGGGACGTCGGAGTCGAACATGCCGGCGTCGATCTGTGGGGCGCCCGGAGCGTAGACGCTGGACGGGCCGCCGGAGAGGATGATCGCGGCCGGGTTCTTCGCCAGCATCTCCGCCACCGGCATGGAGTGCGGGACGATCTCCGAATAGACCTTCGCCTCGCGTACGCGGCGGGCGATGAGCTGGGCGTACTGGGCTCCGAAGTCCACCACGAGGACGGGGCGAGGCGTGCTCATGTGCAGAAAGCCTACCGACAGTCACCCCCGTACCGGGCGCGGGACGGCCGCGTGCCGGCGTGAGTGTGTTAACACGGGGCCTTGCTCCACGAGAGGTGTCAAGAGGGTGCCCTTCCATACCGCAGTGCGGCGGGGGCGTGGGCGGGGACGGCGGGCTGCCGGGGCGGGACCGGAGCGAGGCGCCGGTAGGGCTGACCGAGCGCTGGGCGGGGATCCTGTTCGCCCTTGTTCGGCCAGAACGACAGGGCCCGCTCCGCCTGCGCGGTGATGGTCAGCGACGGGTTGACCCCGAGGTTGGCCGACACCGCCGCGCCGTCCACCACGTGCAGCCCCGGATGCCCGTAGACCCGGTGGTACGGGTCGATCACCCCGCTCTGCGGGGTGGCGCCGATCACCGCGCCACCGAGGATGTGCGCGGTCACCGGGACGTTGAACGGCTCGGTGACCGCGCCGCCGGGCGTACCGTCGATCTCCTCGGCGAGCAGCCGGACCGCCTGGTTGCCGGCCGGGATCCAGGTCGGGTTGGGCGCGCCGTGCCCAGGGCCGGTGACCAGCCGCCGGCCGAGGACGCCACGCCGGAACCGGGTGCTGAGCGAGTTGTCGGCCGACTGCATGACCAGGGCGATCACGGTCCGCTCGGACCAGCCGCGGACGGAGAGCATCCGGGCCGCCAGCCGCGGCTGTCGGACGATGCCGCCCAGCCAGCGCCGGACCCGGTGCGGGCCGCCGTCGACCAGCAGCGACTGGAGCAGCCCCATCGCGTTCGAGCCCCGGCCGTACCGGACCGGCTCGATGTGGGTCTGCGGGTCCGGGTGGAACGAACTGGTGATCGCGACCCCCTCGGTGAAGTCGAGCCCGCGCTGCCGGGCCTGCCGGTGGCCGACCGAGGCGCCGAGGATCGCCTCCGAGTTGGTGCGGGTCAGCTCGCCCAGCCGGGGCGAGAGCCCGGGCAGCGCCCCGGTGGCCCGCATCTCGTGCAGCAGCCGCTGGGTGCCCAGCGCCCCGGCCGCGAAGACCACCTGGTCGGCGTGGATCACGTGGCGGCGCCGGTGCAGCCAGGCACCGGTGCGCTCGGTGTGCACCTCGTACCCGCCGCCGGCGGCCGGCCGGACCGCGGTGACCATGGTCAGCGGGTGCACCTGGACGCCCAGCCGCTCGGCCAGCCAGAGGTAGTTCTTGACCAGGGTGTTCTTCGCGCCGTACCGGCAGCCGGTCATGCAGGAGCCGCAGTGGCTGCACCCGGTGCGGTCCGGCCCGGCCCCGCCGAAGTACGGGTCGGGCACCCGCTCGCCCGGCCGGCCGAGGTGCACGCCGACCGGCGTGGCGTGGAACGTCTGCCCCACCCCCATCCGCTCGGCCACCGCCCGCATCGCCCGGTCCGCGCCGGTGACGACCGGGTACCTGGTGACCCCGAGCATCCGCTTCGCCTGGTCGTAGTGGCCGGCCAGCTCCGCCCGCCAGTCGGTGATCTCCCGCCACTGCGGGTCGGCGTAGAACGCGTCGAGCGGTTCGTAGAGGGTGTTCGCGTAGACCAGGGAGCCGCCGCCCACCCCGGCGCCGGAGAGCACCAGGACGCCACCGCCGGTCTTCCGGTCGGCCGAGCGGAGCAGGGTGATCCGCTGGAGGCCGTAGCAGCCGAGCTTCGGGGCCCACAGGAAGCGCCGGACCCGCCAGGAGGTCTGCGGGAACTCGTCGTCGGCGAAGCGCCGGCCGGCCTCCAGGACGCCGACGGTGTAGCCCTTCTCCGCCAGTCGGAGCGCGGTGACGCTGCCACCGAAGCCGGACCCGACGACGACCACGTCGTACCGCATGAGGGCATCATTACCGACGGGTAGCTATAGCGCCAGCGCCGGCTTTTCGCGGATCATGCAGAGCGCTCGACCGACCGGGAATCCCGCCGGCGGCAACCCGGGACGCCCCCTGGCGCGTCGAAGGAACACGGGGGAAGGGGACCACGATGACGACACGCCGCCACCTGTTGGGGGTGGCCGCCCTGGTGTCCGTGCTGCTGATCGCGGCCGGCGCGGTGGTGACCGCCCGGCTGCTCTCCCGCCAGTCCCCCGACCCGGTCGCCGGTCCGTCCGCGCCCGCGACACCGACGGCGTCCGCCGACTCGCCCGCCCCGACCCCGGCCAGCCCGACCCCGCCACCGGGCGCCGACATCACCGGCCCGCTCAACCTGCTGCTGGTCGGGGTGGACACCCGGATCAGCGTGCCGGGCTGGGAGCCGCACGCCGACGCGGTCCTGGTGCTGCACGTGCCGGCCGGGCTGAACCGGGCGTACCTCTTCTCCCTCCCCCGCGACCTGGTGGTGGACATCCCGGCCTACCCGAGGTCCGGCTACCCGGGCGGCCGGACCAAGCTGACCCACGCGATGAGCTACGGCAGCCGGGTCCCCGGCGACAAGGGACACCCGAGCACCGCGCAGGGGTACGAGCTGCTGCGCACCACGGTCAGCAAATACACGGGGCTGCGCATCGACGCCGGGGCGGTGCTCACCTTCGGCGGCTTCGACAAGCTGGTCGACGCCCTCGGCGGGGTGGACCTCTACGTGGACCAGCGGGTCGCGTCGATCCACCGGAAGCCCGACGGGCAGTACCGGGACAGGGCCGGCGGGGGTTACGTCGGACCACAGATGGTCTACGAGAAGGGCGACCGCCACCTGACCGGCTGGCAGGCGCTGGACTACGCCCGGCAGCGCTACACCGCCGGCGGGGACTACACCCGGCAGCGCCACCAGCAGCAGCTCATCCGGGCGCTGGCCCGGAAGATCCTCGACCAGGGGCTGGCCGGGGACCCGGCGCGGGTCGACCAGGTCGTCGGCGCCCTCGGCAAGACCCTGGTGTACGTCGGCGGCGGGCGACAGCTGGTCGACATCGCGTACGCCCTGGGCGGGCTGCCCGCGGACGGTTTCGTCCTGGTCGGGCTCCCCGGCGCGGGAGTAGGCAGCGGCGGGTCCTACCGGGGCGAGCAGCTCCAGACCGTGGGCCGGCAGTTCCTCGCGGCGCTACGCGGTGGCACGGCCGACGCCTTCCTCGCGGCGCACCCGAAGCTGCGGGTGAAGACCTGAGTCAGAGCGGCTTCGGCGCGGCCGGGCGCTCGGTGCCGTAGAGCCAGGCGTCGAAGAGCTTGCCGAGCTTCTTGTGCGAGACCCGCTCGGCGAGAGCCACGAACTCGGCGGTGGTGGCGTTGCCGTTCTGGTTCTCCGCCGCCCAGGTCCGCAGGATGGTGAAGAAGGCGGTGTCGCCGACGGCCACCCGCAGCGCGTGCACGGTCATCCCGCCCCGCTCGTACACCGATTCGCCGAAGAGGTTCGCCACCCCCGGCTTGCCCGGCGGCGTACGCCAGACCTGCCCCGACGCGCCGGTGTACTTCTGCTCGAAGGTGTGCTCGACGGTGGAGGTCCCGGTGTGCTCGGCCCAGAGCCACTCCGCGTACGTGGCCAGGCCCTCGTTGAGCCAGATGTCCTGCCACTTCTGCAGCGCCACGCTGTCGCCGAACCACTGGTGGGCCAGCTCGTGGGCGACCACCCCGGTGTTGTCGCCCTGCCGGAAGAAGCTGGCCGAGTAGACCGGACGGGTCTGCGTCTCCAGCGCGTACCGGATCCGCTCGTCGGCGACCACCACCCCGCCGTACGCGTCGAACGGGTACGGCCCGAAGACGCTCTCCAGGTAGTCGGCGACCTCCGTGGTCCGGGCGATCGACCGGTCCGGGGCGCCCTCGGCCACCTTCGTGGTGACCGCGCTGTACACCGGCCGTCCGTTGTGCTCCCCGGTGGTCACCCGGAACTTCCCGATCACCACCGTGGTCAGGTAGCTGGCCATCGGCGCGCCCTCGGACCACGCCCAGGTGGTCCAGTTGCCCCGGGTGGTCCGTCCCTTCGGGACGCCGTTGCTGATCGCGGTGAGCCCCTTGGGCACGGTGATCTCGAAGTCGTAGGTGGCCTTGTCGGAGGGGTGGTCGTTGACCGGGAACCAGGTGCTCGCCGACTCGGGCTGGCCGAGCGCGATCGCCCCGTCCGAGGTGTGCAGCCAGCCGCCCGTGCCGAGCACGTCGTTGTCCAGCGCGGCCGGCTCGCCGTCGTACCGGATCTCGGCGACGAAGCCGTTGCCGGCGGTGAGGCCGGTGGCCGGGGTGACGACCAGCTCGTCGTCGACGCGAGCGTGGGTGGCCCGGGCCCCGTTCACGGTCACCGAGCGCACCGTCAGCCCGGCCAGGTCCAGGTTGAACGCGGAGAGATCCATGGTGGCGGTGGCCCGCAGCGTGGTGGTCCCGGTGAGCCGGTCCGTGGCCGGGTCGTAGCGGACCTTGACGGTGTAGTGGGCGACGTCGTAGCCGCCGTTGCCGTAACTCGGGAAGTAGGGATCGCCGGCCCCGGCCGCGCCGGGCCCGAAGCTCCGCGCGGCGCTCGGCGTGGGCTGCGCCGTCGCCGTCGCGGTCCGCTCCGCGCCCGCCGCTCCGCAGCCGGCCAGCAGCAGTGTGCCGGAGAGCAGCAGCCCCAGCCGTCGTCGTCCGCCCCGCCGCGTCAGCGTCATCGCCTCGACCCCTCCTCGGGCACGACCGTCGCGGCCCCGGCCGGCCGCTCCGCCCGCGGAGCCTACCTATCGACGATCACATCCGCGTCATGGCGGGCGTCCGGGTCACGGCAGGGCGGGCGCGGTGGCGCCGACCAGCCAGGCGTCGAACAGCGGGCGCAGCGGCCGACCGGCGACCCGCTCGGCGTACCCGACGAAGTCCGCGGTGGTGGCGGTGCCGTCCCGCCGCTCGGCCAGCCAGCCGCGCAGGATGCGGAAGAAGGTCTCGTCGCCGACCGCGCGGCGCAGCGCGTGCACGGCGAGCGCGCCGCGCTGGTAGACCGCGTCGCCGAACATCGCCGCCCGGCCGGGGTCCACCGTCGGCTTCGTCCAGTCGATCACCGCGTACCGGTCGGCGAAGGCCCGCGCCACGCTCCGGCCACCGTCGTGCTCATTCCAGAGCCATTCCGCGTACGTGGCGAAGCCCTCGTTGAGCCAGATGTCGCTCCACCGGGCCAGCGACACGCTGTCGCCGAACCACTGGTGGGCCAGCTCGTGCGCGACCACCTCCGTGTTCGGCCGGTTGCCGGCGAAGAAGCCCGGCCCGTAGACCGGCCGCGTCTGGGTCTCCAACGCGTACCGGATGCGCTGGTCGGCGACCGCGATCCCGCCGTACGCGTCGAACGGGTACGGCCCGAAGTGGCCGGCCAGGAAATCGGCGATCTCGCCGGTCCGCGCCAGCGAGGCGGCTGCCGGCCCGTCCGCCGGCAGCTCGGCGGCGACCGCGGTGACCAGGGGCTTCCCGGCGTGCGTGCCGGTCGAGACCCGGTAGTTCCCGATCACCAGCGTGGTCAGGTAGCTGGCCATCGGCGACCCCTCCGCCCAGCGCCAGGTGGTCCAGCCACCCTGGCTGTCCTGTCCCTTCGGCACCCCGTTGCCGAGCGCGGCGAGCCCCTCGGGCACGGTGATCTCGACGTCGTAGGTGGCCTTGTCGGAGGGGTGGTCGTTGACCGGGAACCAGGTGCTCGCCGACTCGGGCTGGCCGAGCGCGATCGCCCCGTCTCCGGTGGCCTGGAAGCCACCGTCGCCGAGCTCGCCGCCGGGCAGCGGCCGCGGCACCCCGCCGTACGCCACCTCGACGGTGAACCGCTTTCCCGCCGGCAGGCCGTGCGCCGGGGTGACCACCAGTTCGTTGCCGTCGCGCCGGTATTTCGCCGGAGCGCCGTCGACGCGTACCCGGTCGACGGTGAGGCCGGCCAGGTCGAGGTGGAACCGGGACAGCCCGCTGGTGGCGGTGGCGGTGACGGTGGCCTCGCCGCTGAGCTGGTCGCTGGTGGGGTCGTAGCGGACCTTCAGCGCGTAGTGGGCGACGTCGTAGCCGCCGTTGCCGGCCCCCGGCACGTACGGGTCACCGACATCGGCCGCCCCGGCCCGGAACCGCCCGTCGTCGTCAGTGCACCCCGTGACCAGCAGCGCGACGGCCAGCGCCGCCGCGTACCACCGGCGGCCGCGCGTCACTCGCCGAGCCTAGACGCGGGCCGGCGCGGGTGGGATCGGAATCCGCACCCGCGCCGGCCGTCGGTCGCGTCGGCTCAGCGGTCGAGCACCAGGCCGACCTTCTGGAACTCCTTGAGATCGCGGTAGCCGCACTTGGCCATCGCCCGGCGCAGGCCGCCGAAGAGGTTGAGCTGGCCGTCCGGCTCGTCGGCCGGGCCGAAGAGCAGCTTCTCCATCGAGCCGAGCGGCTCGCCGGCCGTCTCGAACGCGCCCCGGGGCAGGGACGGGTGGCTGGCCGCCGAGTGCCACCAGGCACCGCCGGCCGGAGCCTCCTCGCAGAGCGAGAGCGGCTCGCCGATCATCACCGCGTCGGCACCACAGCCGAGCGCCTTGGCGATGTCACCGGAGGTCTGGATGTCTCCGTCGGCGATCAGGTGCACGTACCGGCCGCCGGTCTCGTCCAGGTAGTCACGGCGGGCCGCGGCGGCGTCGGCGATGGCGGTGGCCATCGGCACCCGGATGCCGAGCACCGACTCGGTGGTCGACCAGCCGTCGCCGCCGACGCCGACGATCACGCCGGCCGCGCCGGTGCGCATCAGGTGCAACGCGGTCTTGTAGTCGGTGCAGCCGCCGACGACGACCGGCAGGTCGAGGTCGGCGATGAACTCCTTGAGGTTCAGCGGCTCGTCGGTGGTGGAGACGTGCTCGGCGGAGACGATAGTGCCTTGGATGACCAGGATGTCCACCCCGGCGTCCAGGATCACCGGAGCGAGGGCGAGGGTGTGCTGCGGGGAGACCCGGACGGCCACCGTGCCACCGCCGGCCCGCAGCTCGCGGACCCGCTCGGCGATCAGGTCGGGTCGGATCGGCTCCGCGTAGACCTCCTGGAGGCGCCTGGTGGCCCGAGCCTCCTCGTCCAGGCCGGCCAACTCCTCCAACACCTTGGTCGGGTTCTCGTACCGGGTCCAGAGGCCCTCGACGTTGAGCACGCCGAGGCCACCGAGCTGGCCGAGCCGCACCGCCGAGGAGGGGCTCATCGTCGCGTCGGACGGGTGCCCGACGCAGGGGATGCCGAACTGGTACGCATCGAGCTGCCACGCCGTGGAGACGTCGTCGACGTCCCGGGTACGGCGGCTCGGCACGATGGCGATGTCGTCCAGGTGGTAGCCGCGCTGCGCGGTCTTGCCCAGCCCGATCTCGACCACGTCACGCATGGGGACTCCAGGTGGTTTGGGGGTGAAGGTCAGCGGGTGTGGTAGTTGGGCGCCTCGACCGTCATCTGGATGTCGTGCGGGTGGCTCTCCTTGAGCCCGGCCGCGGTGATCCGGATGAGCTGGCCGCGCCGGTGCAGCTCGGGGATGCTCTCGGCGCCGGAGTACCCCATCGCCAGCCGCAGCCCGCCGACGAGCTGGTGGGCGACCTGGGCCAGCGGGCCCCGGTAGGGCACCTGGCCCTCGACGCCCTCCGGGACCAGCTTCTCGTCGCTGGTCACGTCCTGCTGGAAGTAGCGGTCCTTGGAGTACGACTTGGCCTGGCCGCGGGACTGCATCGCGCCGAGCGAGCCCATCCCCCGGTAGGCCTTGTACTGCTTGCCGTTGATGAAGATCAGCTCGCCCGGGCTCTCCTCGCAGCCAGCCAGCAGGCCGCCGAGCATCACGGTGTCCGCGCCGGCCACCAGGGCCTTGGCGATGTCGCCGGAGTACTGGATGCCGCCGTCGCCGATGACCGGCACGCCGGCGGGCCGGGCCGCCCGCGCCGCCTCCATGATCGCCGTGATCTGCGGTACGCCCACCCCGGCCACGATCCGCGTGGTGCAGATGGCGCCGGGGCCGACGCCCACCTTGACGCCGTCGGCGCCCGCGTCGACCAGCGCCTTCGCGCCGGCGTACGTGGCGACGTTGCCGCCGACGATGTCGATGGCGACGTCCCTCTTGAGCCGGGCGACCATCTCCAGCACGGCCCGTTGGTGACCGTGCGCGGTGTCCACAATCAGCACGTCCACCCCGGCGTCGACCAGGGTGCGGGCCCGCTTGTACGCGTCCTCGCCCACGCCGATCGCGGCGGCAACCCGGAGCCGGCCGGCGGGGTCCTTGGTGGCGTTCGGGTACTGCTCGCTCTTGGTGAAGTCCTTGACCGTGATCAGGCCGCGCAGCTTGCCCGAGTCGTCGACGATCGGCAGCTTCTCCACCTTGTGCCGGCGCAGCAGGTCGAGCGCGTCGTCCTTGCTCACCCCCACCGGGGCGGTGATCAGCGGGGTCCGGGTCATGATGTCGCGGACCGGGGTGGCCGGGTCGGAGACGAAGCGCATGTCGCGGTTGGTGACGATGCCGACGAGCTGGCCCTGGCCGTCGACCACCGGCACGCCGGAGATCCGGTACCGGCCGCAGAGCTCGTCGACCTCGCGGAGGGTGTCGTCCGGGCTGGCGGTGACCGGGTTGGTGATCATGCCGGACTCGGAGCGCTTCACCAGGTCGACCTGGAGCGCCTGGTCCTCCACCGAGAGGTTGCGGTGCAGCACGCCGATGCCACCCTGGCGGGCCATGGCGATCGCCATCCGCGCCTCGGTGACGGTGTCCATCGCGCTGGAGAGGAGCGGGATGTTGAGCTCGACGGTGCGGGTGAGCCTGGTGCGGGTGCTGACCCGGCTGGGGACGACGTCCGACTCGCCCGGCTGGAGCAGCACGTCGTCGAAGGTCAGCCCGAGCGGCACCACCCGCGCCGAGCCGGCCGGCAGCTCGGGCAGGTGACCGGCCAGCTCGCCACCGTCGACGCCGGCGGGAAGGTCGGTGCTGGGCGAATTCTCCACGATTGCTCCCCTGAGCTGGTCGGACGGGCTTCAGCGAGGCGGCGCGCGGGGGCACCGGCGAGCGCCGGAGTGACGGCGCGTGGCTTCATCGTACCCACTACGCTGCGCCGACCCTGGCAGCGCCGGGCCCGGGTAGGCGGCGCCACAGGGTGTCCCCAGGGGCGGACTTTCCGGTGTGCCGGGGTCTACGGTGAGGGGGTGCACGACGAGCCCATCGACCCGTTCAACGGCGACCCGGCCGATCCGGCTGCCGGCCTGCACGACCCGCGCGAGGACGACCCGCTCGACCCGCTGACCGAGGTCGAGCGGCAGGACGTCCTGGAGGACCTCGCCGACCTGGAGATCTACCAGGCCCTGCTCCAGCCGATCGGCGTGCGCGGGCTGGTCATCGAGTGCGAGGACTGCCGCGAGCCGCACTACTTCGACTGGGACCTGCTCCGGGGTAACCTGCGCCACCTGCTCAGCTCCGGCCGCCCGCGTGTGCACGAGCCGGCGTACGACCCCGACCCGGACCACTACGTCAGCTGGGACTACGCCCGGGGATACGCGGACGGCGTGCACGACACCCTGACCGAGGGCACCGAGGACGACGCCCCCACCGAGGAGTGACCGGTTCGGGCGGACGGCCGGCGGGGCCAGCCCGGTTCAGGCGACCAGGCCGGCGCGGAAGCCCGCCGCCACGGCGTGCGCCCGGTCGCGGGCGCCCAGCTTGCGGAAGAGTCGGCGGGCGTGCGTCTTGACGGTGTCCTCGGAGACGAACAGCTCCCGCCCGATCTCCGCGTTGCTCTTTCCCTCGGCCATGCCGAGCAGCACCTGGAGTTCCCGCTCGGTCAGCCCGATCCCGTTGCGGCCACCGGTGCGTTGCGGGCCACCCGCCGGGGTCGGCTCCGGCTCGCCGCCGGCCGCCGGTTCGGCCGGGTCGTCGCCGCGCTGCGCGGGGACCACCGTGGGCGCACCCTCCGGCGGGCCCGCCGACCAGGCCGGCGCCGGCCCGGCCGGGGTACGCCCCGGCGCGGCCGAACGGGCCGATCCACCGACCG
Organism: Micromonospora sp. SL4-19; assembly: GCF_047921475.1. NCBI lineage: Bacteria > Bacillati > Actinomycetota > Actinomycetes > Micromonosporales > Micromonosporaceae > Micromonospora > Micromonospora sp. SL4-19. The sequence continues at coordinate 33,857 of NZ_JBLROB010000004.1, read as the reverse complement.
CGGCGGCGTCCCGGGCCGGGTCGGTCACCCGGTGCCGGGCCGGCCGCCCCGGGGCGGCGAGCAGCAGCAGAGCCTTGGCCACCGCGCTGGTCAGATCGTGGTCGGCGCCCTGGATGAGCCCCCGCGCGCCGGCGCTGATGGTGGCCGCCGCCGCCTCCGACTCCTCCGCGCCGAGCAGCAGCACCGCGGCCTGGGGCGCGCGGGCGAGCACCCGGCGGACGAAGCCCGCGCTGTCCGGCCGGGTGAGGGCGGTGTCGGCGAGCACCACGTCGACCGGGCGCTCGGCGAGCCGCAGCATCACCTCGGGATCGGAGACTGCCGTCCGGACGGCGCCGGCCAGCCCGAGCCGCGCCGCCGCGGAGGTCAGGTGCTGGGCCGCGAGTGGTGTCCGGACGCACACTAGAACGCTACGCACAGTGGTCTCCTCTCCGACTCAGAGCAGACCACGGCGGGGTCGGCCGGGGTGGAGGTTCCGGGCAATCATCCGAACTTTTCCGGCAGATGGGGCATATGCCGCCAGTTGTCCGAGGTTTTCGATCACAGATGTGTGAGCGCGGGAACGCCCGGGTATCGAGGGGTCACGCCGGAATCGGTGTCCCCCGCGGACCGCCGCCCGGTAGCTGGCTACGAAGGCTTCTCCGCGGTGCCGCGCGGAAGGAGGGGTGCTGATGTCGAACGTACGTAGACTGCCTGGACCCATCGTCGACCTCTGGGACTGGCAGCGGCTCGGTGCCTGCCGGGGGCGGGACAGTGCGCAGTTCTTCCACCCGGACGGTGAGCGCGGCTCGTCGCGCCTGCGCCGCGAGTCCGGCGCCAAGGCTGTCTGCCGGACCTGCCCGGTACGGGCCGAGTGCGCCGCGCACGCCCTGTCGGTCCGCGAGCCGTACGGCGTCTGGGGCGGGTTCAGCGAGTCGGAACGGCTCCGGCTGCTCGCCCTCGGCTGGGAGGATCTGGCCGACCGCCGGCAGGCCCGGGTCGACGTGGCCCGGCTGGAGGCCCGGCTCGGCCGGCCGCACAAGTCCACCGTGCCGGCGCAGCGCAAGATCGCCTGACCGGCCGCCACCGACCATCCCGGCGCCGCGTCCCGAACCCGGGGCGCGGCGTCGCGGCGTGCCCGGCCGGAATCAGCCGACGGTGACCCGTACCGTGTGCCAGCCGGTGGCACCGTCCGGCGCGACCGGCCGGCGCTCCTCCGGCTGCGTCACGCCGTCGGCGTCGGTGGCCCGCACCTGGAGGGTGTGCTCACCCGGGGTGGCGTCCCAGCGCCATGACCACTGCACCCAGGTGTCCACCGAGACCGTCGGCGCGAGCGTCGCCGCCCGCCACGGGCCACCGTCGACGCGTACCTCGACCTCGCGGATGCCCCGGTGCTGCGCCCAGGCCACCCCGGCGACCATGACCGGGCCGGCGGTGAGCCGGTTGCGCGGGCGGGGCGTGTCGATCCGGGACTGCGTCCTGACCGGCCCCTGCGCCGCCCATCCGCGCGGCACCCAGTACGCGTCGAAGTCGGCGAAGCTGGTCAGCTCCAGCTCGGTCACCCACTTGCACGCCGAGACGTAGCCGTAGAGCCCGGGGACGACCATGCGCACCGGGAAGCCGTGCTCGACCGGCAGCGGCTCGCCGTTCATCCCGACCGCGAGCAACGCGTCCCGCCCGTCCCGCAGCACCGCCGTCGGGGTGCCGCAGGTCCAGCCGTCGACCGAGCGCCCGACCACCTGGTCCGCGCCCTCCTCCGGGTCGGCCTCGTCCAGCAGCTCCCCGATCGGTACGCCCAGCCAGCGCGCGTTGCCGATCAGATCCCCGCCCACCTCGTTGGAGACGCAGGCCAGGGTCACGTACCGCTCGACCATCGGCCGGGCGAGCAGGTCGGCGAAGCTCAGCTCGATCGGGTTCCGGACCCGGCCGTGGATGCGCAGCCGCCAGGTCGCCGGGTCCACCTGCGGCACCACCAGGGCCGTGTCGATCCGGTAGAAGCCGCTCGTCGGGGTGACGTAGGGGGCGAGCTGGGCCAGCGACAGATCCGCCCCGGCCGGCACCGCCGGGGCGGCGGCGGACGGGGTGGGTAGGACGACCGCCCGCCGGGCCACCGACACGCTCCGCCGCCCGGCCAGCCAGTGGCCGCCGAGCCCGGCCACGGCCGCCGCGCCGGCCAGCGCGCCCACGCCGCGCAGGAACCGCCGGCGGCCGTCCGGGTCGACCTCCGCCACGGACCGCGCCCCCTGCCGGGCGCGTGCCGGGATCCCGTCGCCGTCGGCCGTCGCCACCCCACCGCCACCGGCCGTCGGGCCGTTCCGGCCACCACCGGCCGGCGGGGTCGCCGGGGCGGCGGGAGCAGGAGCGGGCCGGTCGGCGGACGGCGGGGTCCAGGCCCAGAGGTCCGGGGACAGCGGGCCGGCCAGCAGCAGCCAGAGCGCCAGCGCCGCCAGCCCGGCCCCGACCAGCGAGGGCAGCGCGTCGACGGCGTCCGCGCCGGCCCGGGTCAGCGCGGCGCCCACCCCGAGGGCGGCGAACGCGGCGATGCCGGCCAGGCCGATCCAGAGCCGCCGGACCGCCAGCACGCCGAGCATCGCGGCGAACGCGGCCAGCAGCACCGCCGTCCCGACCAGCAGGGCGACCTTGTCGTACGTGCCGAAGAGCGCGATGGCGAACTGCTTGAGCGGCTCGGGCACCAGGTCGACGACGAGCCCGCCGACGGCGATCAGCGGCGCCGAACGGGGACCGGTGAGGACGGCAACCGGTTCAGCCGCGCCGATCGCCACGGCGGCGGCGGTGACCCCGGCCAGCGCGGCGGACCCGCGCGAGATGCTGCGCACGCCGACCAGTGTTCTCGGTCAGACCGATCGGCGGCCACCCACGTCAGCGTTCCGTAAGCAGATACGGGTCAGGGCACACCGCCGACGCGGTGTGCCCTGACTCAGGCCGTACGGCGTGGGATCAGAAGCCCGGGCCGTGCTGGTGGCCGTGACCGTGGCCGTGCCCGCCGGCGGCGGCCGGCTCGGCCTTCTCCGGCTTCTCCACCACCAGGCTCTCGGTGGTGAGCAGCAGGCCGGCGATCGAGGCGGCGTTGGTGACCGCGTTGCGGGTCACCTTCACCGGGTCGATGATGCCGGACTTGACCAGATCGACGTACTGGCCGACCGCGGCGTCGAGGCCGTGGCCCCACTCCTGGCCGGCGACCTTCTGCACCACCACGTAGCCGTCGTGGCCGGCGTTCTGGGCGATCCAGCGCAGCGGCTCGACCAGCGACTTGCGCACGATCGAGACGCCGACCTTCTCGTCGCCGGTGAAGCCCAGGTCGTCATCGAGCACCGGCAGGATCTGGGCCAGGGCGGCGCCGCCACCCGGGACCGTGCCCTCCTCGACCGCGGCCTTGGTCGCGGCGATGGCGTCCTCGATGCGGTGCTTGCGCTCCTTCATCTCGACCTCGGTGGCCGCGCCCGCCTTGATCACGGCGATGCCGCCGGAGAGCTTCGCCAGCCGCTCGGCCAGCTTCTCCCGGTCCCACTCGGAGTCCGAGGCCTCGATCTCCTTGCGGATCTGGGCGACCCGGTCGGCGACCTCGGCGGCCTGGCCGCCACCGTCGACGACGGTGGTGGTCTCCTTGTCGACCACCACCCGGCGGGCGGTGCCGAGCACCTCCAGGCCGACCTGGTCGAGCTTGTAGCCCAGCTCTGGGGCGACCAGCTCGGCACCGGTGAGGATCGCCATGTCCTGGAGCATCGCCTTGCGGCGGTCACCGAAGCCGGGGGCCTTGACCGCGCAGACCTTGAGGGTCTTGCGGATCGCGTTGACCACCAGCGTGGACAGCGCCTGGCCCTCGACGTCCTCGGCGACGATCAGCAGCGGCTTGTTGTTCTGGAGGACCTTCTCCAGCAGCGGCAGCAGCTCCTCGATGGCCGAGATCTTCTGCGTGGTGATCAGGATGTACGGGTCCTCCAGGACCGACTCCTGCCCCTCCACGTCGGTGACGAAGTTCGGCGAGATGAAGCCCTTGTCGAACTGCAGGCCCTCGGTCACCTCCAGCTCGGTGATGAGCGCGGAGCCCTCCTCGACGGTGATGACACCGTCGCGGCCGACCTTCTCCATCGCCTCGGCGATCAGGTCGCCGATCGTGGCGTCCTGCGCGGAGATCGTCGCGACGTGCGCGATCGACTCCCTGCCGGAAACCTCGACCGCCCGGTCGAGCAGCGCCTCGGAGACCTTGCCGGCCGCCGCGTCGATGCCCCGCTTGAGGCCGGTCGGGTTGGCCCCGGCGGCCACGTTGCGCAGGCCCTCGCGGACCATCGCCTGGGCCAGCACGGTCGCGGTGGTGGTCCCGTCGCCGGCGACGTCGTTGGTCTTGGTCGCCACCTCCTTGACCAGCTGCGCGCCGAGGTTCTCGTACGGGTTGGTGAGCTCGATCTCCTTGGCGATGGTCACGCCATCGTTGGTGATCGTGGGCGCACCGAATTTCTTGTCCAGGACGACGTTGCGCCCGCGCGGGCCGAGAGTGACCTTGACCGCGTCGGCGAGGGCGTTGACACCGTGCTCAAGCAGGTGTCGGGCGTCGTCCGAGAAGCTCAGGATCTTCGCCATCAGTATCCCTTCGAAGCGACGTTGCCCCGGCCCGGCGAGCCGGACCGGGGCAACGACACTGATCGGTTGCTTACTTCTCGATGACCGCGAGGACGTCGCGGGCGGAGAGCACCAGGTACTCCTCGCCGGCGTACTTGACCTCGGTGCCGCCGTACTTCGAGTAGAGGACGGTGTCGCCGACCTTCACGTCGATCGGCACGCGGTTGCCCTTGTCGTCGATCCGGCCCGGGCCGACAGCGAGGACAGTGCCCTCCTGCGGCTTCTCCTTGGCGGTGTCGGGGATCACGATGCCCGACGCCGTGGTGGTCTCAGCCTCGTTCGCCTGGACCACGATCCGGTCCTCGAGCGGCTTGATCGCAACCTTGGTCGCGGTAGTCACGGGCATACCCTCCTGGGGTACTTGGTGTCGTTACCGGACGGCGAGCCGACCGGCGTCAATCTGCCACATGCCACCGGGCGGGGCCGTCGTCGCGGGTGCCGGTCCGCCTGGCGTTCAACTCCCGGGCACCAGGGCCCGGGCGTTGGCACCCTCATGGCGAGAGTGCTAACCGCAGATTATTCCTCGGCTAGCACTCCGTCAAGGAGAGTGCCAACCCGCAGCCCGGCGCGTCGCGCATTGCCGGGACAATGGCCGGGTGGATCTGGACCAGCTCGCCGCTCTGCGTACCCCCGAGGGGACGGACGCGCTCGCGGCGGCCACCGAGGTCGCCGGCGGCGATCCGCTGGCCGCGGCGGCCCGGCTCCGCTCGGCGGGATTCTCGGCCGGGCTGGCCGCCGCCGCCCTCACCCAGGCCGAGCTGCGTCGCCGGGCGGGCGGCAAGTTCGGGCCGGAGGTCGGTGCGATGTTCCTCACCCGCGCCGGGCTGGAGCAGGCCACCCGCCGGGTGGTCGCCGACCGGCGGGCCGCGCGGCTGCGCGCCGCCGGCGTGCGCACCCTCGCCGACCTGGGCTGCGGCCTGGGCGCCGACGCGCTCGCCGCCGCCCGCGCCGGCATCCGGGTCCACGGCGTGGAGGCCGACCCGGTGACCGCCGCGATGGCGGCCGCGAACGCCGAGGCGGCCGGGCTGGCCGAACTGTTCACCGTGGAGTGCGGGGACGCGACGGCGTTCGACGTCACCCGGGTCGAGGCGGTCTTCTGCGACCCGGCACGCCGGGCGGCCGGCACCGGCCGTCGGATCTTCGACCCGAACGCCTACTCGCCCCCGTGGGACTTCGTCACCGGGTTGGCCGAGCGGGTGCCGCGCACCGTCGTCAAGGTGGCCCCCGGCCTGGACCACGCGCTGATCCCGGCGGGTGCCGAGGCGGAGTGGGTCAGCGTGGACGGCGACCTGGTCGAGGCCGCGCTCTGGTGCGGCGCACTGGCCGAGATCCCTCGCCGAGCCACCCTGCTGCGCGAGAAGCAAGGGGCCCTTACCGGCGCCTCCGGTGGAGCGGGGATCCCCTGTCATCAGCTCACCGGCGCCGGCGACACCGACGCCCCGGTCGGACCGGTACGGCGGTTCCTGTACGACCCGGACCCGGCGGTGGTCCGCGCGCACCTGCTCGCCGAGCTGGCTGCCGAGTTGGACGCCACCCTGGCCGACCCGACCATCGCCTACCTCTACTCGGACACCCCGACCCGCCCGCCGTACGCCCGCTGCCTGGAGATCACCGACGTGCTGCCGTTCTCGCTGAAGCGGCTGCGCGCCCTGCTGCGGGAACGGCGGGTCGGCCGGGTGGAGATCCTCAAGCGCGGCTCGGCGCTGGAGCCGGAGAAACTGCGCCGGGACCTGAAGCTGGCCGGCGACACGGCGGCCAGCCTGGTGCTGACCCGGGTGGCCGGCGCGCCCACCGTGCTGATCTGCCGGCCGGTAACGGCCTGAGCACGGATTTCGACTCGCCTGCCGACCGGGGCGGGGATAGCTTGTCGGGCATGGCGGGACAGGGCACTCCGGCGACGGCGCTGCTGGCGAAGCGGAAGATCACGCACAGCACCCACCCGTACGACGTCTCCCCGGACGCGCCGAACTACGGCGCGCTGGTCGCGGCAGCCCTCGGGGTGCCGCCGGAGCGGGTGTTCAAGTCGCTGGTCACCGAGGTCGACGGCGGGCTCACCGTGGCCGTGGTACCGGTGACCGGGGAGTTGGACCTCAAGGCCCTCGCCGCGGCGGCCGGCGGCAAGCGGGCGACCATGGCGGATCGGGCGGTCGCCGAGCGGGCCACCGGCTACGTCCGGGGTGGAATCAGCCCCCTCGGCCAACGCAGGCGGCTGCCCACAGTGGTCGACTCGTCCGCGCTGGACCACCCGACCGTCTACGTCTCGGCGGGTCGCCGGGGCCTGCAACTGCAACTCTCCCCGGCGGATCTGGTCGCGCTGACCGACGCCGTCACCGCGCCGATCGCCGCCGGCTGACCGTCCGGCAGGGACGATCGACAGCGTTTCCCGAGGTCACCCGGGGGAGCGCTCTCAGCAGGGCGCCGACCGGGTGACAGTGGCGTTGCTGAATTGTTACCGCCGCCAACAAACTTCCGACCTCGGCAGCCTTGCGCACCCATTCCGGCACGAAATACGTTGCCGGACACAACAAACACCGACCAGAACTCCCCCACCCCGGAAAGGACCCGTGCACATGCGCAAGGGCTTCCTCACCTTCGCCGCCGTCGGCCTGCTGGCCGCCGGCAGCATGACCGCCTGTGGCGACAACGGCGGCTCCAACCAGGCCGGTGGCTCGTCCGACAAGAAGTCGAAGATCGGCGTGATCCTCCCGGACAGCAAGTCCTCCGCCCGCTGGGAGACCGCGGACCGCAAGTACCTGGAGGAGGCGTTCAAGGCCGCCGGCGTCGAGTACGACATCCAGAACGCCCAGAACGACAAGACCGCCTTCCAGACCATCGCCGACCAGATGATCACCAACGGCGTGACCGTCCTGATGATCGTCAACCTGGACTCCGGCACCGGCAAGGCCGTGCTGGACAAGGCCAAGTCCCAGGGTGTCGCCACCATCGACTACGACCGGCTCACCCTGGGTGGCTCGGCGCAGTACTACGTCAGCTTCGACAACGAGGCGGTCGGCAAGCTCCAGGGCGAGGGCCTCGTCAAGTGCCTGACCGACAAGGGCGCCAAGAACCCGGCGATCGCCTACCTCAACGGCTCGCCGACCGACAACAACGCCACGCTGTTCAAGAACGGGTACGACTCGGTGCTCAAGCCGAAGTTCGACTCGAAGGAGTACACCCAGGCCGCCGACGACTCGGTGCCGGAGTGGGACAACGCCCAGGCCGCCACGATCTTCGAGCAGCAGCTCACCAAGGCCGGCGGCAAGATCGACGGGGTGCTCGCCGCCAACGACGGCCTCGGCAACGCGGCCATCTCGGTGCTGAAGAAGAACAAGCTCAACGGCAAAGTCCCGGTGACCGGCCAGGACGCCACCGCCCAGGGGCTGCAGAACATCCTCGCCGGCGACCAGTGCATGACCGTCTACAAGGCGATCAAGCAGGAGGCCGACGCCGCTTCCGCGCTGGCCATCGGGCTCGCCAAGGGCGAGAAGAAGGACACCGGCCAGACCGTCAAGGACCCGGAGGGTGGCCGGGACGTGCCGGCTGTGCTGCTGACCCCGAAGGCGATCTACAAGGACAACGTCAAGGACGTCGTGGACGACGGCTACGTGACCAAGGAGGAACTCTGCGCCGGGGCGTACGCCAAGCTCTGCAGCGACGCCGGCATCAGCTGACCTTCCTTACCCCGCTTCAGGCGGCGCCGCCCGGCACGGGACACCCGTGCCGGGCGGCGTTCACGCCGGACGGGATCCGAGACCTCCCCTCCTCCGCCCAAAGGAGAACCCCGTGTCCGCAACCCCTCTGCTGGAGCTACGCGGGATCGACAAGAGCTTCGGTCCCGTCCAGGTGCTGCGCGATGTCGCCTTCGCCGCCCACGCCGGTGAGGTGACCGCGCTGGTCGGCGACAACGGTGCCGGCAAGTCGACCCTGGTCAAGTGCATCAGCGGCATCTACCCCACGGATGCCGGCGAGTTCCTCTTCGACGGCCGGCCGGTGAGCGTCAACGGCCCCCGGGACGCCGCCGCGCTCGGCATCGAGGTCGTCTACCAGGACCTCGCGCTCTGCGACAACCTCGACATCGTGCAGAACATGTTCCTCGGTCGGGAGAGGCGCAGCGGCATCGTGCTCGACGAGCCGACCATGGAGCAGATGGCCGCGGAGACCCTGGCCGGGCTCAGCGTCCGTACCGTGAGGTCGCTGCGCCAGCACGTCTCCAGCCTCTCCGGCGGTCAGCGCCAGACCGTGGCGATCGCCAAGGCGGTGCTCTGGAACAGCAAACTGGTCATCCTGGACGAGCCGACCGCCGCGCTCGGCGTCGCGCAGACGGCCCAGGTGCTCGAGCTGGTCCGCCGGCTGGCCGACAACGGCCTGGCGGTGGTACTCATCTCGCACAACATGAACGACGTCTTCGCCGTCTCCGACCGGATCGCCGCGCTCTACCTCGGCCAGATGGTCGCCCAGGTGAAGACCACCGACATCACCCACTCGCAGGTGGTCGAGCTGATCACCGCCGGCCGCTCCGGCAGCCTCGGCCTCCCCGCCGATTCGGCCCCGGGCAGCAACGGCAACGGCGCCGAGCCCGCCGACACCACCCCAGGAGCCGTCCGATGACCAGCACCGCCGTCAAGAACGAAGGGCCGGCCGCCGTCGCGCCGGCCCCCACCGTCGGCAGCCACCTCCACAACTACTGGCGCCGGGTACTCGGTGGCGACATCGGCGCGCTCCCCGCCGTCGGCATGCTCGTCGTGCTCGCCGCCATCTTCTCGATCGCGCGGCCGTCGTTCCTCACCGCCGGCAACTTCGCCAACCTGTTCACCCAGGGCGCGGCGATCATCCTGATCGCGATGGGGCTGGTCTTCGTCCTGCTGCTCGGCGAGATCGACCTCTCCGCCGGCTACGCCAGCGGGGTCTGCGCCGCCGTCCTGGCCAACGTGGTGACCACGTTCGGCTACCCCTGGTGGCTCGCGGTGCTCGCCGCCGTCGCCGCCGGCGTGGTCATCGGCACGGTCCTCGGCTTCCTGGTGGCGAAGGTCGGCATCCCCTCCTTCGTGGTGACCCTCGCCGGCTTCCTCGCCTTCCAGGGCATCGCGCTGATGCTCATGAAGGAGGGCGCGAACATCTCGGTGCGGGACGACGTGCTGCTGGCCATCGCCAACCGGAACCTCCCCCCGGCGGTCGGCTGGCTGCTCGCCGCCCTCGGCGTCGCCGGCTACGCGGCGGCCCAGCTGCTCCGGCACCGCCAGCGCTCCGCCCGCGGCCTGCTGACCGACCCGATCGCCGTGGTCTTCGCCCGGGTCGGCACGCTGGCTCTCGTCCTCGGCATAGCGGTCTTCATCCTCAACCTGGAGCGCAGCCGCAACGTCCTGATCACCTCGCTCAAGGGCATGCCGATCGTGGTGCCGATCATCGCGGTACTGCTGATCGTCTGGACCTTCGTGCTCCAGCGCACCACCTACGGCCGGCACGTCTACGCCGTCGGCGGCAACCGGGAGGCGGCCCGCCGCGCCGGCATCAACGTCGACCGGATCCGGATCTCGGTCTTCGTGATCTGTTCCGGCATGGCGGCCGTCGGCGGCATCGTGGCGGCCAGCCGGGCCAACTCGGTCGACCCCAACACCGGTGGCAGCAGCGTCCTGCTCTACGCCGTCGGGGCGGCCGTCATCGGCGGCACCAGTCTCTTCGGCGGCAAGGGCCGGGTACTCGACGCGGTGTTCGGCGGCGCGGTGATCGCCGTCATTGCCAACGGGATGGGCCTGATGGGATACAGCTCGGGCGTCAAATACGTGGTCACCGGCATCGTCCTGCTCGGGGCCGCCACCATCGACGCGCTGACCCGGCGGCGGGCCGCCGCCACCGGCACCCGCTGAACCGCTTACGGAGATGGCAGTGGCAATGCGCACAGGACCGAGCCAGGACGAGATCCGACGGCAGAACCTGGGTGCGTTGCTGCGTTACGTGCACGTGCACGGCGCCACCAGCCGCGCCGAGCTGACCACCGCCCTCGGGCTGAACCGCAGCACCATCGGCGCGCTGACCGCCGACCTGGCCGGCGCCGGTCTGGTCAGCGAGGGGACGCCGAAGGAGACCGGTCGGGCCGGACGACCGTCGCTGGTCGTCCGGCCCGAGTCGGCCCGGATCTACGCGTACGCGTACAGCGTGGAGGTGGACCGGCTGCGGGCCGCCCGGGTCGGGCTCGGCGGTGCGGTGCTCGACCGCCGGGAGATGGACCGGCCGCGGAACCTGGTCGCCGGGGAGGCCGCGCCGCTGCTGGCCGGCGCGGTCAAGGAGATGCACCAGTCGGTGCCGCCCGACGCCATCTGCGTCGGTGCCGGGGTCGCGGTCTGCGGCATGGTCCGCCGCGAGGACGGCCTGGTCCGGCTGAGCCCGACCACCGGCTGGGTGGACGAGCCGATCGGCGCGGCGCTCGCCGCCGAACTGGGCACCGACGTGCCGATCACCGTCGGCAACGTGGCGGACGTGGCCGCCTTCGCCGAGCACGCCCGGGGCGTCGCGGCCGGCTGCGACAACGTCATCTACCTGTACGGGGACGTCGGTGTCGGGGCCGGCATCATCGCCGGCGGCCGGCGGCTCACCGGGCACGGCGGCTACAGCGGCGAGGTCGGCCACATGGTGGTGGTCCGCGACGGGGCCCGCTGCGAGTGCGGCCGCCGGGGCTGCTGGGAGACCGAGATCGGCGAGCACGGCCTCCTCCGCGCCGCCGGTCGCTCCGACGCCCGGGGTCCGGACGCGCTGCTGGCCGTCTACGACGCGGCCAACCGGGGTGACGCCCGCGCCCAGGCCGCCGTCCGGCAGGCCGGTGACTGGCTCGGCTTCGGCGTGGCCAACCTGGTCAACATCTTCAACCCGGAGATGGTCATCTTCGGCGGCACCATGCGCGACCTCTACCTGGCCGCCGCCGCCCAGGTCCGCAGCCGGCTCAACTGCAACGGGTTGCCCGCCTGCCTGGAACACGTGCGGCTGCGCACCCCGACGCTGGGCGAGGACGCGGCACTGATCGGGGCCGCCGAGCTGGCCTTCGAGCGCCTCCTCGCCGACCCGCTCGACGTCGGCTGACCTTCTCAGCCGTGCCAGGAGCGCCAGAGGGCGGCGTACGAGCCGTCGGCGGCGACCAGTTCGTCGTGCGGGCCCAGCTCGGTGATCCGGCCGTCCTCCACCACCGCCACCCGGTCGGCGTCGTGCGCGGAGAAGAGGCGGTGCGCGATCGCGACGACCGTCCGGCCGGCCAGCACGGCGGCCAGGGAGCGTTCCAGCGCCCGGGCGGCGCGTGGGTCGATCAGCGAGGTGGCCTCGTCCAGCACCAGCGTGTGCGGGTCGGCGAGCACCAGTCGGGCCAGCGCGAGCTGCTGCGCCTGGGCGGGCGAGAGCGGGTGCGCGCCCGCCCCGACCTGGGTGTCCAGCCCGTCCGGCAGCGCCTCCGCCCAGCTCAACGCGTCGACGGCGGCCAGCGCGGCGCGTACCTGGGCCGGTTCCGCGTCGGGCCGGACCATCGCCACGTTCTCGGCCAGGGTGCCGATGAAGACGTGGTGCTCCTGGCTGACCAGCGCCACGTGGCTCCGCAGCTCGGCCAGGGGCAGCCCGGTGAGCGGACGGCCGTCCACGGTGACCGAGCCGGTGCGGGGCGGGTGCACCCCGGCCAGCAGCCGCCCCAGCGTCGACTTTCCCGCGCCGGACGGACCCACCATGGCCAGCTTCTCGCCCGGCCGGGGCACCAGCGTCACGCCGTGCAGCACGTCATGCCCCGTCCGGTACGCGTACCGGACGTCGTTTGCGGCCAGCCGGCCGGCACCCCGCACCGGCCCCCGATCGGCGGGTGCCGCCGGAGCGTCGGCCGGATCGGCGGCGGGCTCGGCCGCCACCCCGAGCAGCCGGGCCAGCGAGGCGCCGCCCACCTGAAGCTCGTCCAGCCAGGCGAGCAGCCGGTCGACCGGGTCCACCAGCTGCTGGGCGTAGAGGGTGGCGGCGGTGACCTGCCCGAGGCTGGCCCAGCCCTTGAGGTGGAACCAGCCACCGATGAGCAGGGTGGCCACCACCGGTACGACGTACCCGAACTCGGCCACCGGCCAGAAGACCGTACGCAGGTACAGGGTGTACCGCTCGGCCGCGTACGACCGGCGGATGTCGGCGTCGGTGCGGGCCCGGCGGCGGGCCTGCTGGCGCAACGCCTCCGTGGTCCGGGACCCCTCCACCACCTCGCTGATGCCATCGGTGATGTCCGAGTACGCGGCGTTCTCCCGCAGGTAGCCCTCCGGCGCCCGGCGCAGGTACCAGCGGGTGCCGGCGACCAGCACCGGGACCGCGAGCAGCGCGGGCAGCACCAGCAGCGGGCCGGTCAGCAGCAACGCGCCGAGGATCAGCAGCACGGTGACCGCCGAGATCAGCGTCTCCGGCACGGCGAACCGCACCGTCCGGGACAGCGCGGCGACGTCCCGGGAGGTGCGGGTGAGCAGGTCGCCGGTGCCGGCGCGCTCCACCGTGGCCAGCGGCAGGGCGAGCACCCGCTCGACGAACTCCTCGCGCAGCTCGGCGAGGACCCGCTCGCCGAGCCGGGCCGAGGCCAGGTGGGCGAGGCGGACCAGCACCGACTGGGCGACCACGAAACCGGCGATGGCCAGCGCGATCCGGTCGACGGTGACGCTGCCGACGCCCCGCGAGATCCCCTCCACCAGGTCGCCGAGGAGCCGGGGCGCGACCAGGCCCGCGGCCGCGGCGAGCGCGTGCAGGCCGAGCACGGCGGCCAGCCCGCGCGGATGCCGGCGGACCAGGGCGCGGGCGTACCGGCGGACCTGGCCGGCGTCGGCGACGGGCAGGGCGGCGGCGCTCACCGGTCCTCCTCTCGGCTCACCGTGGCCGCATAGCGCGGCTCGGCGGCGAGCAGTTCCTCGTGGCGGCCCTCCGCGACCACCTTGCCGTCCTCCACGAACACCACGTGCTCGGCGCGGCCGAGCACCAGCGGACTGGTGGTGCAGACGAGCGTGGTCCGGCCGGCCCGCGCGGCACCCAGCCGGTCGGCGATCCGCGCCTCGGTGTGCGCGTCCACCGCGCTGGTCGGCTCGACCAGGATCAGCGTCTCCGGGTCGGCGACCAGCGCCCGCGCCAGCCGGAGCCGCTGCCGCTGCCCGCCGGAGTACTCCCGGCCGCGTTCGGCCACCCGGCTGTCCAGCCCGTCGGGCAGCGCCTCGACGATGTCGGTCGCGCCGGCCGCGACCAGCGCCGCCTCGACCGCCGCCCGGTCGCCCCGGTCGTGCGGGTCCAGTTCCGTCCGCAGCGGGCCGCTGAAGAGTTGTGCGTCGTTGTCGACCACCAGGATCCGCTCGCGCACCGTCGCCAGTGCCACGTCGCGCAGCGGTACGTCGTGCAGCGTCACGTCCCCATCGACGTAGCGGCCGAGCCGGTCGGCGATCTCGGCCGCGTCCTCGGGGTCGGTGGCCGCCAGCGCGGTCAGCTGGCCCGGCCGCAGCACCAACCCCGACCGGACGTCCACCAGCTTCCCCTGCCCGTCGGGCAGCGGCACCGGGCGGGCCGGGTCGGTGAACTCCGGGGCGAGGCGGAGCAGCCGGACCACCCGGCGGGCGGCGACGTGCCCCCGGGTCAGCTTGTCGGCCGCCTCGGTGAGGGTGCGCAGCGGGCTGACCAGGAAGGCGGTGTAGCCGTAGAACGCGACGAGCTGACCGGCGCTGATCTCGCCGGCCAGCGCGAACCGGGCCCCCAGCCAGGTCACCAGCACCAGGAAGACGCCGGGCAGCAGGATCTGCGCCGCCTGGAGAAGCGACTCCACCCGGGCCACCCGCAGGCCGTCGGCGCGCAGCGCCTGGGACTGCTCCCGGTAGCGGGCGCCCAGCACTGGTTCCCCGCCCACGCCGCGCAGCACCCGTAGCCCGGAGACGATGTCGGCAGCGCGCGCGGTGAGCCGGCCGGTCGAGTCCCGGTACGCCGCCTGCTGCCGGTGCAGCGGCCGGATCAGCAACGCCACCAGCCCCATCAGCAGCGGCACGCCGAGCACCACGACCAGCCCGAGCGGCAGGGACGCGGTGAGCAGGATCGTCGCCACGGTGACGATCGCCACGACCGAGCCGGTGCCCCGGGCGGTGATGTCGATGGCACCGCCGATGTGCTCGATGTCGGCCGTACCGATGCTGACCACCTCGCCCGCGGCGACCCGGCGGGGCAGTGCGGCGCCGAGCCGGTTGGTGGCGTCCACCGCGACCTGCACGGTCCGGTACGCGGCGCCGAGCCAGTTGTGCACCGCGAAGCGGTGCCGGAGGATGCCGGCGGTGGCCTGGAGAACGCCCAGCCCGAGCAGCACGAGCCCCCAGCGCAGCAGGGCGTCCGGGTCGCGGTGGGCCAGGCCGGCGTCGACGGCCTGCCCGACGACGGCCGGCATCAGCGCCTGCGTCACCATCCAGACGACGCCGAGCGCGAGGCCGGCGCCGAAGATCAGCGGGTGTCGCCCGGCCAGCCAGAGCAGGTAACGGGTGGCGGACCGGGCGTCGGGGGTGCCGGGATCACCGGCCGGTGAGAAACGCATGACGCCCCGACGCTAGGTGCTCCGCACCGGGCCCCGCCAACCAATTCCCGCCGGTCGCCGACAGTGCCGGGTCAGCGGTCGACCTGGGTGAAGTCCCAGGAGTGCGGTGGACGGGCGACCAGCGTCGGCGGTGGATCCGGCAGGGCACGCGGGTTGCTCCGCCACTTCGAGATCACCACCAGCCGGTGGTCGGTGGACGAGAACACCTCGCTGGACAGGTGCAGCGGGTCGTGCTCGAAGTCGGGCAGCGCGGTCTCGCACACCCAGGTGATCAGGTCGGCGAAACCGTACGTCTCGGCCTTCGCCTCCCACATCCGGACGATCACGTCGGTCCCTCCCGGTCAGACGCTGACCACGGTCAGCGGCATCGCCGAGTCGGCGGGCAGGTCGAGGCGGCTCGGCGCGACGCCCGAGGCGACCAGGTGCGAGCCCAACGCGGCCACCATCGCGCCGTTGTCGGTGCACAGGTTCGGGCGGGGCGTACGGACCCGGATGTGGTGCTTGGCCGCCCGGTGCTCGGCCATCGCCCGCAGTCGCGAGTTGGCCGCCACCCCACCGCCGATCACCAGCGTGTCGATCCCGCTGCTCCGGCAGGCGTCAAGGGCCTTGCCGACCAGTACGTCGCAGACCGCCTCCTGGAAGGACGCGGCCACGTCGGCCACCGGGACCGGCTCGCCGGCCCGCTGCCGGGCCTCCACCCAGCGGGCCACCGCGGTCTTCAGACCGGAGAAGGAGAAGTCGTAACGGTGGGCGACCAGGTCCTTGGCGGCGGTCAGCCCGCGCGGGAAGGCGATCGCCTCCGGGTCGCCGGCCCGCGCCTCCCGATCGATCCACGGGCCACCCGGGAACGGCAGCCCGAGCAGGCGGGCCACCTTGTCGAACGCCTCGCCGGCCGCGTCGTCGATGGTGGCGCCGAGCGGGGTGACGCCCCGGGCCAGGTCGTCGACGCGCAGCAGCGACGAGTGCCCGCCGGAGACCAGCAGGGCGATCGCCGGCTCGGGCAGCGGACCGTGCTCCAGGGTGTCCACGGCGACGTGCGCGGCGAGGTGGTTCACCCCGTACACCGGCTTCTCGGCGGCGACGGCGTACCCCTTGGCTGCGGCGACCCCGACGAGCAGCGCGCCGGCCAGGCCGGGCCCGGAGGTGACCGCGATCGCGTCGATGTCCGCGAGCGTCACCCCCGCCTGCTTCAGCGCCCGGTCCATGGTCGGCACGATGGCCTCCAGGTGGGCGCGGCTGGCCACCTCGGGCACGACGCCGCCGAACCGGGCGTGCTCCTCGACGCTCGAAGCCAGCGCGTCGGCGAGCAGGGTGTGCCCGCGGACGATGCCGACCCCGGTCTCGTCGCAGGAGGTCTCGATGCCGAGGATCAGTGGTTCGTCAGCCATGCTCGTCAGTCCTCGTTGCGCTGCATGACCAGCGCGTCGGTGTTGCTCGGTTGGTAGTAGCCGCGCCGCACGCCGATCGGCTCGAAGCCGTACGTCGCGTAGAGCCGCTGCGCCGCGGCGTTGTCCGCCGCGACCTCCAGCAGCGTGCTGCGGGTGCCGCGCCGGGCCGCCTCGGCGAGCAGCGCCTCCAGCAGCGCCCGGCCGACCCCCCGGCGCTGTGCGTCCCGGCGTACCGCGATGTTCTGCACCCAGGCCTCGTCGGGCGGCGCCACCATCAGCCCGGCGTAACCGAGCACTGTGTCGCGGTCGTCGGTCGCGACCAGGTAGAAGTGCCGGTTGGCCAACTCGTTCCAGAACATCGCCGGGGACCACTGCTCGACGCCGAAGAGGTCCGCCTCGATCGGCAGCACCTGATCGATGTGCCACCAGCGGAAGCGGCCCAGCCGTACCCCGGTCACGGCAGGACCGGCTTGTGGCCGGTTGCCGCGACGGCGTCCGGACGACGCAGGTAGAGCGGGGTGAGCGACTCGCCCGGAGCGCCCGCGCGGATCCGCTCGGCGGCGAGACGGGCCAGCGCGGTCGCGTCCGGGTAGCGCGGCTCGGCCCGCAGCGGCAGGCCGAGGACGTCCGCGTACCGGTGGGCACCGTCGCCGACCGCGACGGTGACGGCCAGGCCCCGGGCCCGCTCGGCGGCGACCGCGGGGCTGTCCACGTTCGGCCCGGCGATCCGCTGGCCGGCGCCGTCGTAGACCGCCCAGTAGACCTCGCGGCGCCGCGCGTCACTGGCGACCAGCACCGGCTCGCCGGCGGCCACCGGGTGGCCGATGCCGTCCAGCGAGCAGACACCGTACGTGGGGATGGCCAGCACCTGCCCCATCGTGGCGGCGGTCACCAGGCCGACCCGCAGCCCGGTGAACGGCCCCGGGCCGAGCCCCGCGACGATCGCGGCCAGGTCGCCGGGGCGGGCGTCGGCGTCGGCCAGCACCGCGTCGACCTGCGGGGCGAGCAGCTCCCCGTGCGCCCGGGCGTCGACCGTGCACCGCTGCGCGCGGGCCACGACACCGTCCGCCGAGACCTCGATCAGGGCCGCGGTCACCGCGGGCGTCGAGGAGTCCACCACGAGTACGAGCACGGTATGCCAGCCTAGCCGCCCTCCGATCACGGCCGGTCACGGCCTGTCCGGGTCGGACGGCGGGCGGAAGCCCACCGCCGCCGCCCCGCGCCGCCGATTCGGGCCGGGCCACCTCCCGTGCCCAGGGACGCCTCGCTACCGACGGTGACGCCAGCCGGGAAGCACATCACCCGGGAGCGATTTGCCTCTGCGGCATAGATATGACTGAGAGGCATATCGCTCAAGACTCTTCGTCATCATCCATTGATGTCCGAGAGCCGCCTGGCCCGCCAGATCGCCACCGCCGTCCGGCACGAGCGGGAGCGCCGACAACTGACCCAGCTGGCGCTGGCCGACCTGGCCGGGCTCAGCCAGGGCGGGGTCGCTCGCATCGAGCGGGGCGAGGACCGGGTCAGCCGGCTGAGCGCTCCCAGTCGATGGTGGGCAGGCCGGCGTCGACCAGGGCCTTGTTCGCCGCGCTGAACGGGCGGCTGCCCAGGAAGCCGTGCGGGTTCATCGGGCTCGGGTGGCCCGCCTCCAGCACGACGTGCTGCGGATTGGTGACCAGGGCGGCCTTCTTGCGGGCGTACCCGCCCCAGAGCAGGAAGACCACCCGCTGGTCGAGGGCGTCCAGGGCGCGGATGGTGGCGTCGGTGAACTCCTCCCACCCCTGTTTCGCGTGCGAGCCAGGGGTGGCCTGCCGGACGGTGAGCACCGAGTTGAGCAGCAGCACGCCCTGCGTTGCCCAGCCGGTCAGGTTGCCGCTGCGCGGCTTCGGCACCCCCAGGTCCTCGCCCAACTCCTTGAAGACGTTGCGCAGCGACGGCGGGACCGTCACCCCCTCGCGCACGCTGAAACTCAGCCCGTGCGCCTGCCCCACCTTGTGGTACGGGTCCTGCCCGAGAATCAGCACCCGGCACTCCGCCGGCCCGCACAGCCGGTACGCGGAGAACAGGTCCTCGACCGGCGGGAAGACGGTCCGGCTCGAGTACTCCCGGGCGACGAACTCGGTGAGTGCTGCGGTGCGGGCCGGGTCGAGGTGCGGGGTGAGCACCGTCCGCCACGCGTCGGGAAGCAGCGCCAGCAGGTCGAGGGTGGGGGCGTCGTCGGGCATCGGCAACCTTTCGCGGGTCTGATCGGTCCGGGGCACTGTAGGCACTGGGTACGACAGCCGTCAGTCGAGGGCGGCCAGCCGCTCCGCCCAGTCGCCGCCGATCGGCTCCAGCGCGACCACCCGGGTGTCGTCCTCCCGCCGGTCGATCCGGACCCGCAGGTGGGCGTCGACCAACTGCTCGACCATCCCCTCGCCCCACTCGACCACGGTCACCGCCTCGTCCACCGAGGCGTCCAGGTCCAGGTCGTCGATCTCGGCACGCGGGTCGGCCGCGTCCCCCAGCCGGTACGCGTCGGCGTGCACCAGGGTGACCCGCCCGCCCCGCGCCGGGTCCGGCCGGTGCACGCGGGCGATCACGAAGGTCGGCGAGGTGATGTCACCGCGTACCCCGAGGCCGGCGCCGATGCCCTGGGTCAGCGCGGTCTTCCCGGCGCCCAGCGGGCCGCTGAGCAGCAGCAGGTCACCGGCGTGCAGCACCCGGGCCAGCCGGCGGCCGAACTCGCGGGTGTCGTCGACCGTCTTCAGCTCCACCACGACGGTCAACGCGCCTCCAGGATCAGAGTTCCTCAAGAAAGCCTTCCAGCGCCGCGTTCACTTCGTCGGCGTGCTCCAGCATCACCACGTGCCCGCTGTCGTGGATCTTCACGAACTCGGCGTGCGGAAGCCGGCGGACGATCTCCTCGGAGTGGGTCACCGGAGTGAGCATGTCCTTGTCCCCCACGATCACCAGCACCGGCGTGCCGGCCAGCGCGGCCAGCGCCGGGAACCGGGAGTGGGTGGCCAGCGTGCGCAGGTAGCGGGTGACCGTGTCGGCGGAGGTCCGCGAGTTCATCGTCTCGACGTACGACACCAGGGCCGGGCTGGGCTTCGCGGTGCCGAAGCCGTACCGGCGGGTCAGCAGCCAGGCGACGTTGGAGGTGGACTTGCGCGCCTTGTCGATCACTGTGCCGCCGTACCGGGCGGCGTTGCTCATCATGTAGAGCACCGGCGCGCCGACCCGGCCGAGCAGCGCGGGCGCCACCAGCTTGGTCTCGGCGAGCAGGCCGCCCGAGGTGGCCATCAGCACCGTGCCGACCACCCGTTCGCCGAACAGCTCCGGGTAGAGCTCGGCCAGCGCCATGATCGTCATACCGCCCATCGAGTGCCCGACCAGCACCAGCGGCCCCTCCGGCGCCACCTCGTCGAGCACCCGGCGCAGGGTCCGGCCCAGCGTGGCCAGGTCGTACTCGCCGGTCTCCAGCCTCCCGGAGCGGCCGTGCCCGGGCTGGTCGTACGCGACGACCCGGTAGTCGCCCCGGGCGGCGAGCATCTCGCGCTGGAAGTGGAAGGTCCCCATGTCCAGGCAGAAGCCGTGCACCAGCACCACGGTCGGGTGCCCGGCGACCGGCCGGGTCGGCTCGACCACCTCCACGTGGATGTCGGTGCCGTCCGGCATCTCCAGCCGGTACGCCTCGTCGTACCGCTGCTGACCGAAGAGCTCGTCGGCGTACCGGTCGGCGGGGTCGACCTTGAGGCGGCGGATCAGGACCCGCTCGCTCACCACGCCCGCGGCGAGCCCTGCCGCGGCGACGCCGACGGCGGCGCCGAGCACTCCGGCGACCCGTCCGGCGGCGGTACGCGGCCGGGGAACGCGGAAGCGCCGGCTCACGGCACTACCTTTGCTCGCGACTGCGGGGCTCGCAAACCCGGCTCACTCCTCGCGCTCACGGCACTACCCCGGTTCGCGGCCCACTCACGGCCGCTCACCGTCGTACACGCGGGGCACCCGGACCCCGCCGAACCGGGTCACGATCTCGTAGTTGATCGTGCCGACCGCCTCGGCCCAGTCGTCGGCGGTGGGCTCGCCCTCCGCGCCGCTGCCGAAGAGCGTCGCCACGTCCCCGGCCGCCACCTCGTCGTCGCCGCAGTCCAGCACGAACTGGTCCATGCAGACCCGGCCGGCGATGATCCGCCGCTTGCCGCCCAGCTGCACCGGGCCGACGCTCGAGGCGTGCCGGGGCACCCCGTCGGCGTACCCGAGCGGGACGACGGCCAGGTTGGCCTCCCGCTCGGTGAGGTAGGTGTGGCCGTAGGAGACGCCGGTGCCGGCCGGGACCCGCTTGGTCAGCATCACCCGGGCCCGGGCGGTCATCGCCGGGCGCAGGCCGAACTGCTCGCCGGCCAGCGGGGAGAGGCCGTAGATCGCCAGGCCGGGACGGACCAGGTCGAAGTGGGCGTCCGGGCGGGTCAACGTGGCGGCCGAGTTGGCCAGATGCCGGTAGCGGGGGCGCAGCCCCGCCTTCTCGACCATGGCCAGCCCCTCGTGGAAGACGGCGAGCTGCCGATCGATGGTGGGGTGGCCGGGCGAGTCGGCGTACGCGAAATGGCTCCACACCCCGACCACCTCGATCAGGCCGTCGACCTGGGCCTTCGCGGCGGCCTCCAGCAGGGCGGGCCAGTCGGCGACGGTCGCCCCGCCGCGCGAGAGGCCGGTGTCGATCTTCAGGTGCACCCGGGCCGGGCGGTCCGCCCGGCGGCTCGCCTCGATCATCTCGTCGAGCTGGGTGAGGCTGGCACAGCCCAGGTCGACGCCGACCGCGACGCCGTCGTGCAGCGGCAGCCCCGGGGCGAGCAGCCAGGCCAACACGGGCACCGTGATCCCCGCCTGGCGCAGGGCGAGCGCCTCGTCGAGGGTGCAGACCCCGAGCCAGTCCGCGCCGGCGTCGAGCGCGGCGCGGGCGGCCGGGACCATGCCGTGGCCGTATCCGTCGGCCTTCACCACCGCCATCAGCTCGGCGCTGGTGCCCGACTTGAGTTGAGCCACGTTGTCCCGGATCGCGTCCAGGTTGACGCGCACCTCCGACTGCCACATGCCCCCAAGCCTACTTCCGCCGGTGATCTCCCCGGCCGGGAGTAGCCGCGGCGGGCTTGACGGCTCGACCTCGCCGCAGTCAGCCCAGGCGGGCGATCACCGGGCGGAGCGCGGCCGCCACGTCGGGCGCGGTCACCGGGCCGCCACCCGCCGCCTCGCGGCCGGCCAGCCCGTGCAGGTACGCCGCCGCGGCGGCCGCCCGCTCGGCCGGCAGCCCGGCGGCGAGCAGCGAGCCGAGCAGCCCGGCCAGCACGTCGCCGGTGCCCCCGGTGGCCAGCACCGGGGTGCCGGTCGGGTTGACGTACGCCCGGCCGTTCGGGGTGCCGATGATCGTGCGGTCCCCCTTGAGCAGCACCACCGCGTTCATCCAGGCGGCCAGCCGCAGCGCGGCCGCCACCCGGTCCGCGCCCGGGGTCTCCCCGCAGAGGCGGGCGTACTCCCGGTCGTGCGGGGTCACCACGATCGGCGCGTCCCGGCCCCGCAGCAGGTCCGCCATCGCGCCGTCGACCAGCAGGGTGAGCGCGTCGGCGTCGAGCACCGCCGGCACCGGCGCGGCGAGCACCGCGCGCAGCTCGGTGGCGGCCTCCTCGCCGGTGCCCAGCCCCGAGCCGCAGACCCAGGCCTGCACCCGGCCGGCGTCGGCGACCCGGCCGGTGGCGATCACCGACGGGTGCTGGTGCAGCACCTCCGCGCGGGCGCCGCCCGCGTACCGGACCATGCCGGTCGGGCCGGCCAGCGCGCCGCCGACCGAGAGCACGCCCGCGCCCGGGTACGCGGCCGATCCGGTGGCCACCCCGACCACACCGCGGCTGTACTTCTCCGAGGACGGGCCGAGCCGGGGCCACCAGTCGACGACGTCCGACCACTCGATGACCCGCAACCCGGGGGTGCCGCGCAGCCACGGCTCCAGCCCGATGTCGACCAGCTCCACGTGCCCGGCGAGCGCGGCGGCCGGGCCGACCACCAGGGCCGGCTTCAGGGCGCCGAAGGCGACCGTCACGTCGGCGCGCACGGCACAGGGGCGGCCGGCGGCGGTGAGTGGTACGTGCCCGGTGTCCACCGCGACGCCGCTCGGCACGTCCACCGCCACCACGGTCGCGCGGTCACCGTCCCGCCCGCAGCGCTCCGCCAGGCTCGCGGCGAGCTGCTCGGCGGTCTCCCGCAGCCCACCGGTGCCGCCGATCCCGACGATGCCGTCGAGCACCAGGTCCACCAGGGCCGGGGGCCGGTCCACCAGCCGCCCGCCGGCGGCCCGCAGTGCGGCCAGCCCCTCGGCGTGCGCCCGGCCGGGGGTGAGCAGCAGGGCGGACACCGCCGCACCGCGGCGGGCCAGCCGCGCGCCCGCGTACAGGGTGTCGCCGCCGTTGTCCCCGGAGCCGATCAGCAGCAGCACCCGGGCGCCGTAGAGGCCGCCCCGCTCGGCGAGCAGCAACGCACAGCGGCGGGCCAGGCCGGCGGCGGCCCGCTGCATCAGCGTCCCCGGCGGGAGGGTCGCCATCAGGCCCGCCTCCGCCGCGCGTACGTCCGCGACCCGCCACACCGGTCTCATGCCACCCCGTCCGTTCGTCGCCGGGCGGCCCGCCCGGTCAGCTCACCGTTCTGCGACCACCATCGCCGAGGCGATGCCGCCGTCGTGCGACAGCGACAAATGCCAGCGGTTGATCCCGCGTTCGGCTGCGGCGTCGGCCACCGTGCCGGAGACGGTCAGCCAGGGCCGGCCGTCCGGATCCGGCACGACCTCGCAGTCGTGCCAGCTCAGCCCGGCCGGCGCGCCGAGCGCCTTGGCCACCGCCTCCTTGGCCGCGAAGCGGGCGGCCAGGGACTCGGGCGCGCGTGGGTTGCCGGAGCGGGTGCAGCGCTCGGCCTCGGTGAAGAGGCGGTCGGCGAGCAGCGGCGTCCGCGCCAGGGCCCGGGCGAACCGGTCCACCAGCACGACGTCGATGCCGACTGCCACGATCACGGACCTCACCCTACCGGCGGTCGCGGCCGCAGATTAACCGCCGGGCGCGCGGTGGACAACGCCTGTGGAGAGCCCGCTGGTACGACCACCGCCGGTTGTCCACAGGGCCGGTGCCGGCGGTCTCCGACCACCTAGCGTCCCCGTTGCCCGATCTGCCCGCCTGTCGGGGCGGGTGCCCGTCCGCCGCCGGCGTCACCCGTCCGCGGCCTGTTCCGCCCGGGGAGTCACCGATGACCGAGGAGCCGTTCACCGTCGAGCCGGAGCTGCTGCGCGGGGTCGCCCGGGAGCTGGGCGACGACGCGTACCGGCTGGTCCGGTCGCTGGCCGGCACGCCAGGGCTGGTCGCGCCGGTCGACGGCTGGCGGGCGGGGGTGGCGCTCGCCGAGCTGGAGGCGGCGGCGCACCGCTGGTGCGGGGCGCTCGCCGCCCAGGTGGCGGCCACCGGCGAGGCGGTCCGTGCCGCCGCCGAAGGCTACGAGGCGGTGGACGAGCGGGCCGCCCGACGGCTGGCCGGGGTGCCCCGGTGAGTGACCGCGCCGGGCGGGGTGCGGCCGGCACGACGGCCGGACCCACCGCGGCCCCGCCCGCCGGCTACGGCCAGCTCTGGGGTGCGGATCCGGGTGCCTGGCTCGCGGCCGGCGCGGCCTGGCGCGGGCTCACCGGCCCGGTCCAGCGACGGGCCGACGGGCTGGACACCCGGGTCGACACCCTGCGCCCCGGCTGGTCCGGTGCAGCCGCCGCTGCAGCCCGGGAACGGGTCGGCGCGCTCCGCGGCGCGCTGACCGACGTGCTGCCCGCGCTGATCGAGGTCGACCAGGTGCTCGCCGAGTTCGCCACCCGGCTGGGCGCGGCGAAGGCCCGGCTCGCCGCCGCGGTGGCGCACGCCGACGCGGGCGGCCTGCTGGTGGACCGGGCGGGGGCGGTGCGGCCCGACCCGGCCCGCCCCCGCCCCACCGAGCGGCTCGGACCGGGCCTGACCCAGGTGGCGGCCGAGATACGCGGCGCGCTGGAGCTGGCCGGCACGGCGGACCGGGAGGCCGCGGCCCGGTTAGGCGGGTTGACGACGGCGGCGGTCACCGGCTGGGTGAGCGTCCCACCCGCCTGGCGGCCGTCGTCCGGTGCCGGCCCGGCCGAGGTCAGCCGCTGGTGGGCCGGGCTCACTCCCGCCGAGCGCCGCTGGCTGGTCGGGCACGAGCCGGCCCGGATCGGCTGCCTCGACGGGGTGCCGGTGACGGCCCGGGACCAGGCCAACCGGCTGCTGCTCGCCGGCCAACGCGAGGAGTTGGCCGCCCGGCGCCGGCGGTTGCTGGGGCCGCTGCCCCCGGGGCCGGCCGAGCTTGCCCGGCTGGCCCGGCTGGCCCGCGTCGACGCGGCCCTGCGCGGCCTCGACGCGCTGGGCGGGCGGCTGGCCGCGCCGGGGGCGCCCCGGGCGTACCTGCTCGGGCTCGATCCCGCCGGGGACGGGCGCGCCGTGGTGGCGCTGGGCAACCCGGACCGGGCCGGGGCGGTGCTGACGTACGTCCCGGGGATGACCGCCGACCTCGCCGACGCTCCCGGCGAGCTGGGCCGGGCCGCCCGGGTGCTGGACCGCTGCGCGGCGCTCGGTCCGGGCGAGGAGACGGCAGCGGTGCTCTGGCTGGACTACGACGCGCCCGACTTCCTGCCCGAGGCGGCCCGCGCCCGCCAGGCCGAGGATGCCGGGCCGGCGCTGCACCGGTTCCAGGAGGGGCTGCGCGCCTCGCACGAGGGCCCGCCGGCCCGGCATACCGTGCTCGGCCACAGCTACGGCTCGGTGGTGGTCGGCACCGCCGCCCGCGACCACGGGCTGAGCGCCGACGCGCTGGTCTTCGTCGGCTCCCCTGGCGTGGGGGTGCGGCACGCGGGCGAGCTGGGCGTTCCGCCGGGGCAGGTCTGGGCCAGCACCGCGCCGGACGACGTGATCCGGCTGGCGCGGCCGCCGGAGGAGCTGGCTCGCCGGGCGGTGCTGGCCGGGGCGCCACTCGGCTCGGCGGCGCTGCTCGACGGCCGCGACCACGAGCTGTGGTTCGGGCGGGACCCGAGCGACCCTGGCTTCGGTGGCCGGCGCTTTCCCAGCGGCCGGTACGGCCACACCGGCTACTGGGAACCCGGCAATCCGGCACTCGACGGCATGGCCCGGATCGTGCTGGGTCGATGATCCCGGACCCCGTCGAGGCCCCTCCACCGCGGGGCGGAGGGGCCACGACGAGATCGACTACTCGACGGTGACCGACTTGGCCAGGTTGCGCGGCTGGTCGACATCGTGTCCGCGGGCGGCGGCGATCTCGGCGGCGAACACCTGCAGCGGCACCGTGGTCACCAGCGGAGCCAGCAGCGTGGGCGTACGCGGCACGTAGATCAGGTGGTCGGCGTAGCGGACGACGGCCTCGTCGCCCTCCTCGGCGATCACGATGGTCCGGGCGCCCCGGGCCCGTACCTCCTGGATGTTGGAGACGACCTTGTCGTGCAGCATGCCCCGGCCGATCGGCGACGGCACGATGCAGATCACCGGGGTGCCCTCGTCGATCAGCGCGATCGGGCCGTGCTTCAGCTCGCCGGCGGCGAAGCCCTCGGCGTGCATGTACGCCAGCTCCTTGAGCTTCAGCGCGCCCTCCAGCGCCACCGGGTAGCCCACGTGCCGGCCGATGAAGAGCACCGTCGGCTCGGACTTCAGCTCGCGGGCGAGCTCGCGGACCGGCTCGATCCGGTCGAGCAGCTCGCGCAGCTTGCCCGGCATCTCCTGCAGCTGGGCGACGACCGCACCCACCTCGTCGGCGAACTTGATTCCCCGCACCTGAGCCAGGTGCAGGCCGATCAGATAGCAGGCGACGAGCTGGGTGAGGAACGCCTTGGTCGAGGCGACCGCGATCTCCGGGCCGCCGTGGGTGTAGAGGACGGCGTCGGACTCGCGCGGGATGGTGGAGCCGTTGGTGTTGCAGATGGCCAGCACCCGCGCCTTCTGCTCCTTGGCATGGCGCAGGGCCATCAGGGTGTCCATGGTCTCGCCGGACTGCGAGATCACCACGATCAGCGTGGAGCGGTCCAGCACCGGGTCGCGATAGCGGAACTCGCTGGCCAGCTCCACCTCGCAGGGGATCCGGGTCCAGTGCTCGATGGCGTATTTGGCGACCAGGCCGGAGTGGTACGCCGTGCCGCAGGCGACGATGAAGATCTTGTCCACGTCGCGCAGGTCCTGCTCGCTGAGGCGGACCTCGTCGAGGGCGATCTCACCGGTCTCGGTGAGCCGGCCGAGCAGCGTGTCGGCGATGGCCTGCGGCTGCTCCTCGATCTCCTTGAGCATGAACCAGTCGTAGCCGCCCTTCTCGGCGGCGGAGGAGTCCCAGTCGATGTGGAAGTCCTTGCCGGTGGCGGGCTGGCCGGCGAAGTCGGTGATCTCGATGTTGTCCGGGGTGATCAGGACGATCTGGTCCTGGCCCAGCTCGACCGCGTCGCGGGTGTGTTCGATGAAGGCGGCGACGTCGCTGGCCAGGTAGTTCTCCCCGTCCCCGCGGCCAACCACCAGGGGCGAGTTGCGCCGGGCACCGACCACCGCGCCAGGGATCCCGGCGTCGACGGCGAGCAGCGTGAAGGCGCCCTCCAGCCGCTGGCAGACCAACCGCATCGCGGAGGCGAGCAGCTGCGGGCTGTCGACCTCGCCGGCCGCGCGCAGGCCGGCCATCGCCCGGGCGAGCAGGTGCGCGGCGCACTCCGTGTCGGTGTCGCTGGCGAACTCGACGCCGTCGTCCTCCAGCTCGGCCCGGAGCCGGGCGAAGTTCTCGATGATGCCGTTGTGGATCACCGCGACCCGGCCGTCGGGGGACAGGTGCGGATGGGCGTTGCGGTCGGTCGGCCCACCGTGGGTGGCCCACCGGGTGTGGCCGATGCCGGTGGTGCCGTCGCCGATGCCGATCGGGCTGGCGGCGCAGGACTCCGGGTCGCTGGCGGCCCGCTCGGCGAGGACCTTCTCCAGATTGGCCAACTTGCCGGCCTTCTTCTCGGTCAGCAGCTCGTCGTCGCAGACGATGGCCACGCCGGCCGAGTCGTAGCCGCGGTACTCCAGCCGCCGCAGTCCGTCGAGCACGATGCCAAGGGCCGGGCGCGCGCCGGCGTAACCCACGATTCCGCACATGGTCCGCAGCCTAACCCAGTTTCGCTCACGATGTGTGCTCGGAAGCCGGGTAAACGATCACTGAATTTGAGCGAACGGGTGGACAGAGGGCGCGGATCGAATAAACCACCCAGGGTGACCTCCGGCTGGCCGGAGCGCTACCGGGGCCCGAGCCACCGTCCCTTACATTGAGGGCCCTGGTCCGGTGGCCGCCCCACCCCGGGCATGCCCCTCCCGCGGTCGTGGCCGCCCGTCCCCTGCGAGCTGAGCTGATGTCCGAGCCGACGCCCATCCCCGATCCTCCGGCCGGCGGGAGCCCGACCGACCCCACCGCGCCGCCGGCCGGCCCGACGTCCGCCCCCTGGATGCCACCGGATCCGCTGGCCACCCCGGCGCCCTGGGCGCCGCCGACGCCCTGGACGCCCGCCGACGTGCCGGGTGCCAGCGGCGGGCCGGGCACCACCACCGGACAGCCCGAGACCACCACCGGGCCGAGCAGCACCGTCGAGCCCGGCACCGCCTCGGCCGGGCACCCCTCCCCGGCCGGGCCTGCGGGACCGCTCGGTGGGCCGCCCCCGGCGGGGCCGTTCGGTGGGCCACCCCCGGCAGCACCGTTCGGCGACCCGCCCCCGGTTGTGCCGGCCCCGGGCGCCAACCCGCCACCCGGGCACTCCTGGCCCGGGCACCCCGCGCCGGCCTGGCCTCCGGCCGGTTACCCGCCGCCGTACGCGTACCCCGGGTCGACGCCGCCGCGGACGAGCAGCGGCTGGATCCCGGCGGTCGTGGTAGGCGTGGCCGCAGTCCTGGTGCTCGCCTTCTGCGGCTGCGTCGGCCTGAGCGTGCTCCCCGCCGCCTTCTCCGGGGACCCGGTGGTGACCAGCGAGCCGTACGACGAACCGGGCTACGGGTACCCGACGGAGACCAGCGAGCCGTACGACGAACCGGACGATAACGACACCGCCGACAATGGTCTGATCACCGCCGAGCCCACCCGGAGTCCCGCCGCGACCCCTTCGAAAGGGCCTGGAAGGCACAAGGTGGTGTACGAGGTGACCGGCACCACCCCGGCGGACGTGACGTACTACGACGCCAACGGCGACTTCATCCAGGTGGAGCAGGTGAAGCTCCCCTGGCAGCTGAAGTTCACCGTTGAGGAGACGGACCGGTTGATCTTGTTGACCCGTCACTCCGTCTATCCGGACGACAGCCTGATCACCTGCCGGATCATTGTCGACGGGAAGATCCTCGTCCAGGAGACAAACGACTACGGACCGAGCTGTTAGTTGCCACTGATGCCCGACGCAACGCCCTCCCCCGAGCCGCCAGCCGGCGGAGGCCCCACCGACGCCTGAGAGGAGCGGCGGCTGGGTGTCTTGCCGCTTCCGTGCGGGCCGTAGGCTGGCCCGCGTGACGACGACCGATCCGCTGGTGGCCCGGATGCGGCCGTTCGGCACCACCATCTTCGCCGAGATGTCCGCGCTGGCCGTGCGCACCGGGGCGGTCAACCTCGGCCAGGGCTTCCCCGACACCGACGGACCGCCGGAGATGCTCGCCGCGGCCGCCGAGGCGCTGCGCTCCGGGCACAACCAGTACCCGCCGGGCCCGGGGATCCCCGCGCTGCGCGCGGCCGTCGCGGCCCACCAGCGCCGGTTCTGGGGCCTCGAGTACGACCCGGACGGCGAGATCGTGGTGACCGCGGGCGCCACCGAGGCGATCGCCGCCAGCATCCTCGCCCTCTGCGAGCCGGGTGACGAGGTGGTCTGCTTCGAGCCGTACTACGACTCGTACGCCGCCTCGATCGCCATGGCGGGCGCGGTCCGCCGCCCCGTCACGCTACGTCCCGGCGCCGACGGCCGGTACGCGGTCGACCCGGCCGAGCTGCGCGCCGCGTTCGGGCCGCGTACCCGGCTGGTGCTGCTGAACTCTCCGCACAACCCGACCGGCAAGGTCTTCACCGCCGACGAGCTGGCCCTGGTCTCCGAGCTGTGCCGGGAGCACGACGCGTACGCGGTCACCGACGAGGTGTACGAGCACCTGGTGTTCACCGACGCCGCCGCTGCGCACGTGCCGCTGGCGACGCTCCCCGGCATGCGGGAGCGGACGTTGCGGATCTCCTCGGCCGGCAAGACCTTCTCCTGCACGGGTTGGAAGGTCGGCTGGGTGAGCGGACCCGCACCGCTGGTCTCCGCCGTGCTGCGGGTCAAGCAGTTCCTCACCTTCGTCAACGCCGGGCCGCTGCAACCGGCCGTCGCGGTGGCGCTCGCCCTGCCGGACGCGTACTTCGCCGAGTTCCGGGCCGACATGCAGCGGCGGCGGGACCAGCTCGTCGTCGGGCTCGCCGAGGCGGGGTTCGACGTGCTCGCCCCGGAAGGCACGTACTTCGTCACCGCCGACGTCACCCCGCTCGGCGGCCGGGACGGGGTGGAGTTCTGCCGGTCACTGCCGGAGCGTTGCGGCGTGGTGGCCGTGCCGACCCAGGTCTTCTATGACGACGCGGAGGCGGGGCGGCGGCTGGTCCGGTTCGCGTTCTGCAAGCGACCCGAGGTGCTTACCGAGGCGGTGGCCCGGCTGCGCCGGCTCAAGGAGGATGGATGACCGAGCCGTACGCCGACCGCCTCCGTCGGGTCACCGCGCAGCGCGGCTGCGACACCGTGCTCTCCGGTGCCCGGCCGGCGTCGGTGGCCGAGCAGCTGGCGGCGATCCGGGCCGCCGCGACCGACGACCTGCTGCCCGACTTCTACGGCGAGGGCGGTACGGTCGAGGAACTGGAGGGCCGGGTCGCCGCGCTGCTCGGCACCGAGGCCGCCGTCTTCTTTCCCACCGGCACCATGGCCCAGCAGGTCGCCATGCGGTACGGCGCCGAGCTGACCGGGCGGGACGGGGTCGGCCTGCACCCGCTCAGCCACCCGCTGATGCACGAGCGGGACGCGTACGCCCTGCTCGGCGGCCTGCGGGCGGTGCGGACCACCGACGCGCCGCGCAACCCGACGGCGGAGGAGGTCGCCGGGCTCGACGAGCCGATCGGCACCCTGCTCCTGGAGCTGCCGCTGCGGGACGCCGGGTTCGTCCTGCCGACCTGGGACGAGCTGGTCGCGACAGTCGGGGCGGCTCGGGAGCGGGGCAGCCGGGTGCACCTGGACGGCGCCCGGCTCTGGGAGTCGACCGTCCACCTGGGGCATTCGCCGGCCGAGATCGCCGCGCTGGCCGACAGCGCGTACGTCTCCTTCTACAAGTCCCTCGGCGGCCACTCCGGGGCGGCGCTGGCCGGCGACGCGGAGCTGGTCCGCTACGCCCGCGCCTGGCGGCACCGCTACGGCGGGAACCTGTTCCAGCAGTGGCCGGCCGCCCTGGCCGCGCTCGCCGGCCTGAGCCACGAGCTGCCCCGCCTGGCCGGCTACGTGGCACACGCGCAACTGGTGGCCGCGGCCCTGGCCACCCTGCCCGGCGCGCGGGTGTACCCGGCGCCGCCGCACACCCATCAGTTCCGGCTCTGGCTGCCGCACTCGGCGGGCGCTCTCAACGCCGCCAACCTCGCCCTCGCCGAGGAGGAGAAGGCGTGGTTCGTCGGCGGCTGGCGGGACACCGAGGTGCCCGGCGTGGCGCTGGCCGAGGTGACGGTGGCGGCCCCGGGGCTGGAGTTGGACGGCGACCAGGTCGTCGACCTGGCCGACCGCTTCCTGCGCCGGGTGGTGGCGACAGCCTGACCCGCCGAGCCGGCACCGCGAGCGGTGGTCAGCCGGCGGCGCGCGCCGGCCCGGGGCGGTCCGCCGACGCGGCGGTCCCCGGCGCGCCCGCCGCGAGCGCGCCGAGGCCGGCGCCACCGTCGGCGAGCAGCACCGCCTCGGCGTCGTCGACGAACGCGAGGTCGGCCTCGACGTGCCGGGCCGCCGCGGCGAGCAGCAGGCCGACCACCGGATCGGCGGCCTTCCGTCGCAGCCCGTCGAGATTGCGCAGCTCGCGCAGCAGGTGGCCGCGCTGGTTGCCGAGCACCGTCCGGACGGTCGCCGCCGAGCCGGAGCGCGCAGCCGCGGTGACCTTGAGGAAGAAGTCGTCCCGGAACCCGCCGCTGCGTGGGCTGGGCTCGGCGAGCCAGCGGTCCAGCTCCGCCCGCCCGGCCGCGGTGATCTCGTAAACCACCCGGTCGGGCTTGACCGGCTGGGCCTGCCGTTCCGCCACCACCAGCTCGTCTCGGGAGAGCCGCTCCAGGATCTGGTAGAGGTGCCCGATGTTGAGCGGGCCCCACTGCGGTCCGACGGCCTCCTCGAAGGCGCCCTTCAGCTCGTAGCCGTAGCTGCGGCCACCGGCGAGCAGGGCCAGGACCGCGTGCTGGATCGCCACCGTCCACCTCCGATCAGCGCCTCACGCGGGGAGAATCATGCCCGAAACGGGTCTTGTATTGTGACAATGTATCGCGCAGAGTGGGCAGCAGCACACGGGGAGGCGCGAATGCTGGCTTTCATCTGGCGACAGCTTCGTGGCCGTGCGGGTCGGTCGGTGGCGCTGCTGGCCGGCGTCCTGGTGGCGACCACCGGATTCGTCGTCCTGACCGGCGCCACCACCACTTCCCGCCTCGAGGTCACTGGTGCCGTCGAGCGCGACACCCGCGCGGCGTACGACATCCTGGTCCGTCCCAAGGGGACGCGCACCCCGCTGGAGGCCGAGCGCGGGCTGGTCCGGCCCAACTACCTCTCCGGCCTCTTCGGCGGCATCACCACCGCGCAGTACGAGCAGGTCAGGGCGGTGACCGGGGTCGACGTGGCAGCCCCGATCGCGATGCTCGGCTACTCGACCACCCCGGTGCCCGTCCGGTTCGACGCGACCGACGCGATCGACCGGTCGCTGGAGCGGCAGGTGATCCGGGTGGACCCGACCTTCGTCGCCGAACGTGAGCTCTCCACCGCCACCGGCAAGCCCCGTTACGTGTACGTCACGAAACGGCCGGTGATCTATCCGCGGCTGGACGTCATCCCCGACCCCGACCAGCCGCTCGAATACTCCGACGGCCGCTCCTACCCGTGGTCGGGCATCTGCGGGTTCGTCCCGCGGGAGGTGCTGCCGGACGGCCGGACGGCACCGGTCTGCGATCCAGAATTCGGCGAGCTGACCAACCACAACGTGTCCTTCAACGAGCGGGACAGGTGGCAGGTCGACACGGTCCGGCTGCTGCCCGACGGGCGGTTCGAGGCTCGCAGCGGCGTGCTCGCCGACGGCGAAGGGTTCACGACCAGCGCCGACCGGTTGGTGCTCACCCATCAGGTGATCGTGCCGTTCCTGCTGGCGGCGATCGACCCGGCCGCCGAGGAACGCCTGGTCGGGCTGACCGGCGCGGTGGTGCAGGGGCGGGCGCTCCGGCCCGACGACACGATCACCGAGATCACCCGAGGCACGGCGCTCAACCGGACCCTCCCGGTGCTGACCACCAGCCGTCCGTTCCTCGACGGGGCGCTCCGGACCACCATGACCCGCCTGCCCGGGCTGCGGGCCGCCGGGATCCCCGCCGAGGATCTCGAGCAGACCCTGAGGCAGGCCACGGGGGTGCGGGTGGGATCCAGCCGGTCCGAGCTGACCGACGGCTTCGAGGCCCAGCTGGCCGAGGGGATCTCGGAGACCGGTTGCTGCTTCGGCCAGGTCCAGTCGGTGCTGCAGGCCGGCGCGGTGGAATACGATCGCCGGCCCGACGGCGCTCTCCAGGCCCGCGCCCTGCCGCCGATCGATCCGAAGGTGTACGGGGACGAGATGGATTTCAATCCACTCCCCCTGCCCTGGCTGTCCGGCGACACGCCGAGCCGTTCGCTGCGCGTGCTCTCGCTGGCGAAGGGCGGAGCCCTGACACCGTTTCGATTCTGGCGGGCGGTAGGCGCGTTCGACCCGCAGAAGCTGGCCGGGTTCAGTGATCTGGGCAAGGTGCCGCTGGAGACGTACGAGCCGCCGATGGCGGAGGGCGCCGACGACCGAAGCCGTACCGCCCTTGGTGGGCAGCCGTTGGAGCCGAGCGGCAACCCGGCCGGCTATCTCTCCGCCCCGCCGCTGCTGCTGACCAACCTGGCCAGCGTGCCGAAGCTGCTGAAAGGCGGCACCAGCCCGCAGCTCAGCGCCCCGATCAGCGCGATCCGGGTCCGGGTCGCCGACGTGCACGGCTACAGCAAGCGC